>QHBV01000220.1:16279-25609 GCA_003244035.1 Solirubrobacterales bacterium
CCACAGGAACAGCATGTTGCCCGCGAGGTGGATGATCGACCCGTGCACGAACAGGGAGGTCAGGGCCGTCTTGGAGGTCAGCGCATCGGGCCTCGCCCCGTACTGCACCAGCTCGTGCAGGTCGGGGCCGGCGATCAGCGATCCCCCGTGCCGGATCGCGAGCAGGTAAACGACGACGTTGGCCAGAATCAGGGCGACCGTGACGAGCGGGAAGCGATCGGTCGGGATGTTGTCCTTGATCGGGATCACGCGTTTATGGGGACGGCTTCGCCGCCCCTGTGGTCTGGCTGCCGCTAGGCCTGCGCGACCGGCGTGCCCACCACGGCGATCCGCCACGGCTGGCCCGCGTCGCCGTCGAGCACGAGCGTCCAGCGCTCGGTGAAGCTGCTCGCGCGCGTGGGGCTGCCCGAGAGGATCGCGGTGCTGTCACGATCCTCGATATAGCGCCTGCCCACGATCGCCACGTCGATTCTCATCGACGACGGCTCGGCGGCTGCGTCCAGCGCCACGATTCGGATCCGCTTGATCGCGGGGCCGCGCACGACTAGCCGCGTGCGTGTGCTCGGATCACCTGGGTGCAGGAGCTCGCGCGCGGCCTCGGGGTGCGCGATCGCCAGCAGCGCGGCGTCGTCGCCGTCGACCGCCTCCGCCCAAGCGGCGACCGCTCGCCGCGCGGCGACTTCGAGGATGTCGGGGGCGAAGCGGCCGTCGGCGAGGCTGAGGTCGAGTGCCGCCGCGCGGGCGTCGCCCTCGAACTGCAGGTCGGCGACCTCGGCCACCTTGGTCCCCTCGGGAACGGCTTCTGCGACCGCACCCTCGACTAGCGCTTCGTCGCGCATCGCCTGCTCGTCGGACCAGGGCGTCGCGACCAGCTTCTGTGAGAGCTCGTGCTGGCCCTCGGCGCCCTGCTCGACGGAGACGAGGATCCAGCGGTCCTGCTTCCTTCCGAGCGTCCAGAACTCCCGCACGGGCACGGCCTCCGACACCCGGCCGGCGCGCTTGATGTGGTTGCCGTAGCGATCCTCGACGTAGTCACGCAGCCTGGCTTCGATCCGCACGACCACGCGTCCGCCCCCGGGATCGCGACGGCTGAGCCCCACGTACTCGACCTTTGGCTCACCGAGCGGCCGCACGCGATTGCGCCAGCCCCTGCGCTCGAAGTCCTCGAGCCGGCGCTCCCACTCCGTCAGCAGCGCCGGCGCGACCAGCCGTCCCAGCCGAGCCCGGTCACCGGCGTCCCAGGCTGCCTGAACCTCGGCGAACAGTCGCGCGGCGTCCGCCCGCACGCGCTCGGGCGCAAACGCGGGATCGTCCTCGGAAGCCTCCGCGGCGGCGAGCTCGACGTGTCGCCGGCGGCGCGCGACGCTTCGCCGGGCGGCCTGTCCGGCATTGCGCTGCGCCTGCCAGAACCGCTCCGCGCGTGGGCCGCCATACCTGAACAGCACCACGAGCACGAGCAGCCCGAGCACGATCAGCACCCCGAGGCCGTGGCCGAAGATCAGGATCCGGAACAGGACTTGAAACAGGATGTAGAGGCCGGCACCGCGCCCACCGCCGCCGCCGCTGTGGAAGCCGCCACCGAATCCGGCGCTACCGCCGCCCGCCGCGGCCAGTACCGCTGTGTGCGTCATCGCACCGCTCCCGCCGCCGCCAGGTGCTGATCGGCGTGGTAGCTCGAGCGCACCAGTGGCCCCGCTGCGACGTGCTCGAATCCGAGCGCGTACGCCGCTCGCTGCAGCTGCGCGAACTCGTCCGGGTGCCAGTAGCGGACGATCGGCAGGTGCTGCTCGGTCGGGCGCAGGTACTGGCCGATCGTGAGCACCTGCACGTGGTGCTCGCGGAGGATGCCGAGGGTCTCGAGCAGCTCGTCGAAGCTCTCCCCGAGCCCGACCATCAGCCCGGACTTGGTCACGACCTGCTCGCCGCCCATCTCCTTGGCGCTCCTTAGCACCTGGCAGGAGCGCTCGAACCGAGAGCCCCGGCGCGCCACCGAATACAGCCTCGGTACGACTTCGACGTTGTGGTTGAACACGTCGGGCCGCTCTGCAATCACGCGCGCGAGCGGCATCTCGGCGCCGCGGAAGTCGGGAGTCAGCACCTCGATCTTGCAGCGCGGCGCCTGCCGGCGGATCTGGCGGATCACGCCGACGAACGCAGAGGCTCCATAGTCGGGGAGGTCGTCGCGGTCGACGCTCGTGATGACCGCGTGGCGCAGCCCCATCCTCGCGACGCTGCGGGCGACGCGGGCGGGCTCGAGCGGGTCCTCCCACGTCGGCTTGCCGGTCTTGACGTTGCAGAACCCGCACCGGCGCGTGCACGTGTCGCCGAGGATCATGAAGGTGGCGGTTCCCCGCTCCCAGCACTCACCGATGTTCGGGCACGCCGCCTCCTGGCAGACCGTGTGCAGGTTCTCGGCCTCGATCGCGCCCTTGAGCTCGCGGTAGCGCGGGCCCCCCGGGGCGGGAACCTTGAACCATGGCGGCTTGCGGGCGCGGTGCGGCTGCACTCGGGTGCCGAGCACGGCGCTGACATCTTGGATGCCTCCGGGGTTCGACCGCGATCGGGTCATGGGGCCAAGGCTACCGCGCGGCCAAGGCTTTACAGATGCGGCACGTTTTGGGCTTCACAATCGCTTGATGTCCGAGGCTGGGCCTCCACGCGCTGCACGAGCTGCGCGAGGCTCACCAGCCGCTGCCGGCGATCAAGCGCCCGGGCGACCCGCCAGGCGGCGCGGCGGCGGAAGCACCGCAGCTGGCCCAGCGAACGCTGCGTCTCCTTGAGGATCGAGGTCATCTGCACGCCTTGCAGGCCACACGGCAGCACCCAAGCGAAGGGCTGCAGGTCGTTCTCGACATTGACCGCGAATCCGTGCGTGGTCACGCCGCGGGCGACGTGCACGCCGATCGAGGCGATCTTTCGCTCGCCGACCCATACGCCGGTGAAGTCGGGGCCATCCTCAGGGCGGGCCCGGGTCGTGATGCCTTCGTCGCCCAGCGCGGCGACGAGCGCCCGCTCGAGCGTGCGCACGTACGCGACCACATCGTCGACACGCACGATCGGGTAGCCGACGAGCTGCCCCGGCCCGTGGTAGGTGAGCTTGCCGCCACGGTCAGTACGCACGATCTCGATTCCCTGCGTTGAGTACCAGTCCTCACCCATCGGTAGCTCCTCCGGTCCAGACCGCCTACCGCGCGTGTACACCGGCGGGTGCTCGAGCATCAGCAGCACGTCGGGAAGCTGCTCTCGCTGACGCGCCGCGCGGACGCGTTCCTGGAGCACCAGCGCTCGGTGGTACTCGATGATCCCGAGATGACATACCCACAACTCGCGCATGCGCTCCGAAGATACCCTTCGGCGGATGGAAGCTGGCTGGCTCGCCCGCGCGCGCTGGCGGCGGCGCGGCGCCTGGCTGTGGCCGACGTTCGCCGCGGCGACGTTCGCGGACGCGGCGATCGGCAGCGAGCTTCCGCTCTCCGGCGAGACCCAGTCTTTGTACGCGGCGGCGATCGCGGGCTGCGTGCTGAGCCTGATCGGGGTCGTGGTCCTCTCGGCGCCCGTGGCGGCGGCTCATCGCCGGCTGCGCCCGGACTTGCCGCGGGTCGTCGCACGTGACCGTGCCGGCACGATGGTCGTGGTCGCGGTGACGCTCTCCCTACTGGCGGCGGGGATCGTGCACCGTCCTTCGATCCTCGCGCACCGCCGCGCGATGCAGGATGCGATCGCCCGCGCGCAGGCGTGGATCGGCGACCGCGCCCCGGCCGGGTTCCGCGCCAACCTCAGCCACACGAGCACGTTCGCGATCGAGCCGGGCAGCATCTACCGCACCTGCGTACTCAGCAGCGATCGACGGCACACCTTCTGCGTGGTGGTCAATACCCAGCTGCCGTTTGCCAGCAGCGTCAGCTTCGATGGGTACGAGGCCAACTCGGTGCTCGACGCAGGGGCGGGATAGGCCCTGAGTGAGCAACAAGCGCACCGTCCTGGTGGCGAGCATCCTCGGCTCTGGGATCGTGTTTCTCGACGGCACGATCGTCAACGTCGCACTGCCCTCGATCCGTGCAAGTCTCCACGGCGGGCTCGCCGACCAGCAGTGGGTCGTCGAGGCGTATCTGCTGACCCTGTCCTCACTGCTGCTGGTCGGCGGCTCGCTCGGCGATCTGCTCGGGCGCAGGCGCGTGTTCGCGGCCGGGCTGGTGGGATTCGGCGCGTGCTCGCTGCTGTGCGCGGTGGCCCCGAGCAGCGGCTTTCTGATCGCAGCGCGTGCGGTGCAGGGGATCGCCGGCGCGCTGCTCGTCCCGAGCACGCTGGCGCTGATCATGGATGCGTTCGCCGAGCGCGAGCGAGCGGCGGCGATCGGCAGCTGGACCGCGTGGACCGGGGTCGCCACCGTGATCGGCCCGCTCGGCGGGGGCGCGCTCGTCCAGGCGGCCTCGTGGCGCTGGATCTTCGCAATCAATCTCGTGCCGGTCGCGATCACGCTGGTGCTCCTGCGCCGGCTCGAGCAAGACCACCGCGAGCCCGGCCACGTCGACGCGCTCGGCGCCTGCCTGTGCGCGCTCGGGCTCGGCGGCCCGGTGTTCGCCCTGATCGAGCAGCCCGGCTACGGGTGGGCCAGCGCGCGCGTGGCCGTACCGCTGATCGTAGGGGCCCTTCTGCTCGGGGGGTTCCTCGCCTGGGAGCGTCGCAGCCCCGCGCCGATGATGCCGCTGGCGCTGTTCGCCGTGCGCAACTTCGCGGTCGGGAACGTGACCACCCTGATGGTGTACGCGGGGCTCGGAGCGACGACATTCTTCCTCGTGCTGTTCATCCAGCAGGTCGGCGCCTACACACCGCTGCAGGCGGGCCTCTCGCTGCTGCCGATCACGATCCTGATCTTCACGCTGTCACGGCGGTTCGGCGCGCTCGCCGATCGCTTCGGACCGCATGCGTTCATGGCCGGCGGCCCGCTGGTCGCGGGCGCTGGGCTGCTGGCGCTCGTGCGCACGGGCGCGAGCGCCGCCTACTGGACCACGATCCTGCCCGGCGTCGTCCTATTCGGCCTGGGCATGGCCGCCACCGTCGCCCCGCTGACGGCAACCGTGCTGGGTGCCGTGCGGCCGGGCCATTCGGGTCTCGCCAGCGGCGTCAACAACGCTGTCGCACGGGTCGCGGGACTGCTCGCGATCGCGGCGATCGGGGCGGTCGTATCCGGGAGCTTCGCCAGCCGGCTGGACCACGACCTCGCCGGACGCATACACAGTCCGCAGGCGCAGGCGGCAATTGCGAGGGCCCGCGCGAAGCCGCTCGTCATCAACGCCGGCGGCGTGCCCGCCGCCGAGCGCGCGAGTGTGCACGCAGCGCTCACCGACGCCTCGGTGCACGCCTTTCGCCTCGGCATCGGGATCGGCGCCGGGCTCGCGGCCTGCGGCGGCCTGGTCGCGCTGCTCGGGATCGAGAATCCGCGCCGCCGGGTCCGCAGCACGGACTGCCCGGGCGGTGCGCTGGCGGGTGCAAGCGCCGAGCTCGCCGCCACCGCCGACCTCGGTGCCGCCGGCGCCGAGGCATTGACCGATCCGCTCCCTGCCGGCGGGGTATCGTCGCAGTGATGGGACTCGTCGACGATGGCGCGCTGGAGTGGAACGTTCCGTCGCCCCGCCTGCGGGTGCTGCGTCGCTATGAGGTGGCCGCGAGCACCCTGATCGCGGTCGTCGTTGCCGCCGGCGCCGCCCTCGCGGCGGGATCCGTGCTCGCAGCTGCCGTGGCGGTGATCGGCTTGAGCGCCGCCGGCGTGGTTGCCGATCTCGTGGCCGGCCGGCGGGTTCGGGCCTGGGCGTACACGGAGCGGGCCGACGACCTGCTGGTGCGCAGGGGTGTGATGTTCCGGCGGATGTCGATCATCCCGTATGGGCGCATGCAGTACGTCGAGGTCGCCGCCGGCCCGCTCGAGCGGGCGTTCGGGTTGGCCACGGTGCAGATGCACACCGCCGCCGCTGCCAGTGACGCACGCATCCCCGGGCTCCCGGCCGCGGAGGCGGGCCGGCTCCGGGATCAGCTGACCTCCCTGGGCGAGGCACAGGCGATGGGGCTGTGAGCGAAACCGCCGGTGCCGGCCTGCGGTCCGAGCGCCCGGAGACCGAGCGCTCGTCCCGGATGCCGATGGCCGGCCTGCAGGGCGAGTGGCAGCGGCTGCACCCCCTCTCGCCACTGGTCAGAGCCGGTCGGGGCGCGATCGCGATCGTGGTGGTTCTCGTGATCCCGCTGTCGGGCAAGCAGAATGGCCTGCCGAACGATCTGATCCATTTCTCGGTCTTGATCCTCGTGCTCGTGCTCGGCGTGATCTCATGGCTGGTCACCAGGTGGCGGGTCCAGGATGGCGTCCTGCGAGTCGAGAGCGGCCTGCTGCGGCGGACCTCAGAGCGGTTTCCGCTGAGCCAGATCCAGGCGGTCGACATCGTTCGCCCCGGCCTGGCCCGGGTCTTCGGCCTGGCCGAGCTGCGGATTCGGCTGGCCGGCGGCAGTGGCAAGGCCGGGCGCCTGGCGTATCTGGGCAGCGACCAGGCGGACGTGTTGCGAGCGCGTCTGCTAGCTCTGAGCGAGGGTGTGGCCGCTGCGTCGCCTGAGGAGCGCCCGGCGCTGTCCGAGCAGGCGCTGCTCCGAGTTCCCACCGGGCAGCTGGTCGTCTCGCTCCTGCTGACCGGGACCGGCCTGTCTTCGAGCTGACGATCGTCGCTCTGCTCGTGCTCGCGCTCGCCGCGCCAGGGGCAGCAGGAGCCGTATTCAGCGCCGGCGGCGCCGGCCTGTTCGCGCTGATCGTCGGCGTCTTTCGCCGCTTCAACGCCGATTACCGGCTGACGGTGGCCGAGGCCCCCGACGGGCTACGCCTGCGTTCGGGCCTGGTGGAGACCTCGGCCGAGACGATCCCGCGGGGACGGATCCAGGCGATCCGGATGATCGAGCCGCTCGCATGGAGGCCATTGGGATGGTGCCGCCTGGAGGTGGACGTCGCGGGCCAGAAGAACAAAGGGCGTCAGGACCGCGATCAAGCCAGGGCGGCTCGGGCCCTGCTCCCCGTCGGCAGTCACGAGCAGGCGGCGCTCCTGATCGCGCGGGTGTTCCCGGAGCCGCCCGGCGAGCGGCTGCCGCCGCCGGCGCGAGCGCGGTGGAAGTCCCCGCTGCGCTTCCGGTTCCTGTCGTGGGGAGCCAACGATCGCTACGCGGTCACGACCAGCGGCCGGCTCCGGCGCGTGACCGACTGGGTTCCGCTGGCCAAGGTGCAGAGCATTCGCTGGGTGCAGGGCCCCGCCCAGCGCCGCCTTCACCTCGCGAGCATCCACCTCGACACGGCCGGGCGCCGGGTCGACGCCGTCGTGCGCGACCGGGATCGGGCCGAGGCGGCGCGGCTGAGCAACGATCTGCGCGACCGCTGCCGGCGCGCCAGGCAACGCGAGGACCGCATGCCGAGCAGCAGCCGGCCGCTGCCGGCGCTACCGGGCGGGGCGCAGCCGCGCGCTTGCTCTGCGCCATGAACCACCACACCTGCCGGATCCTGCTGATCTCGGGGAGCCTCCGGACGAGGTCGACAAACACGGCGACGCTCGTGACCGCGCGGGAGATCGCTCCCCGTGGAATCGAGGCCGTGCTCTACAGCGGGCTCGCCGGGCTTCCCCACTTCAACCCCGACGATGATCCCGATGGTGGCCCTGTTGATCTCACGGTCGCCGAGCTGCGCTCGCAGATCGCGGGCGCCGATGCGATGCTGTTCTCGACGCCCGAGTACGCCGGCGCGCTCCCGGGATCGTTCAAGAACCTGCTCGACTGGACCGTCGGAGGCGGCGAAACCTACGGCAAGCCGGTCGCGTGGATCAACGTCTCTTCTCATGCGGCACCGAGCGGGGGCGCTGGCGCGCACGACTCGCTGCGCTCCGTGCTGGGTTACACCGGCTCGGTGATCGTGGAGGACGCGTGTGCCCGGATCCCGCTCTCCCGTGGCGCCGTCGGCCCGGATGGGCTGATCGCCGACGACGGGATCCGCGCACGGATCGCCGCCGTGCTCAGCGCGATCGCGACGCACGTCGACGGAACGCGGTGGTGAGCGTCATGCTTCGGCTTGGGCGCCGCCACGCGCCGGCGCACCAGGCTTCGCCTCGCGGTACTCACTTGCGAGCCTGCTCGGCCACCAGTTCCAGCGCCCGATCAGCACGACTAACGAGGGGATCAAGAGCGTGCGCACGAGGAAGGTGTCGAGCAGCACACCGGCGGCGAGGCCCAGGCCGATCTCACGCGTCTGGGCGTCGCCCGCCACGGTCAAGACGGCGAACGTGCCGGCGAGCACCAGACCAGCCGAGGTGACCGTGCCGCCGCTGGCGGCGACCGCGCGGCGGACGGCCGTGGGTAGATCGGCGTGGGCGGCCTCCTCGCGGATGCGCGTGATCACGAGGATGTTGTAGTCCTCCCCGAGCGCCATCAGGAAGACGAACATGAAGAACGGAAGCACGAAGTTCAGCCCGCTCTCCCCGCCGAGCTCTACGAACAGCAGCACCGCGAGCCCAAGCGCCGCGAGGTAGGAGAGTCCGACGCTCGCAATCAGATAGAGCGGCGCGACCAGGCTGCGCAGGAGGATCGTCAAGAGGATCGCGATCACCACAAGCACGACCGGGATGATCAGCCGAAGGTCGCCGGTGGAGACTTGGCTGACGTCGTAGGCCGCCGCCGCCTCGCCGGCGACGCCGCTCTGGAGCGCGCCGGCGGCGTCGGCCGCGCGCTTGACGGCGGCGCGGACCGAGGGCACCGCGTGCAGTGCCGCGGTGCTCGCGGGATCCCCTGCGCGCAGCGTGACGTAGAACTGCAGCGTGCGCCCATCGGGGCTGAGGAACTGGCTGCTGGCGGCGTACGCCGCGTAGAGCCGGGGCGGGACCCGGCGCGCGAGGGCTGGGGGCTCTGACGCCGGCAGGCGCTGGGGGGCTCCGAGCGTGGAGTAGAGGCTCAGCAGCTCTTGCGTGGAGAGCGTGGCACCGTTGGGGTCAAGCGCGCCGGTGACCGCGGTGAAGACCGGCTCACGGGCAAGCGCGGCGCTGGCAGCGCTCAGCGCCGACGGGCGCCGAAGGACGGAGACCGGCAGTCTCATCACGACGCTGGTGGGGTTTCGCACCGCGATCGGGAAGTGGGTGTCGAGCAGCTTCTCGCCAGCGGCCGAGTCGCTGCCCGCGGGCGCCGACTGGTTGCCAAAGCCCGCGGGGGTGTAGGCGAGCACGACGAGCGCGAGCGCGACGAACACCGTGAGGCCGATCGCGAGGGTGCGCTTGGGCCGGGCCGTGACCCGTGCCGCCACTGCGCCCCACGCCCCTTGGTACT
>QHBV01000221.1 GCA_003244035.1 Solirubrobacterales bacterium
TTGAGTCTGGCAGACTACGGGCATCCGTTGGCGCCCACTTGTGGGATCCATCAAACGCTCGACCCAAGGAGCAACACGCCCATGCAGTTCGATCATCCTTTCTCCGTCCCCAAGCCGATCGACGAGGTCTGGCAGACAGTGACCAACCTCGAGAAAGTGATCCCGTGCGTGCCGGACGCCACGGTGGTAGAGGCCTCAGGCCCGAAGTCGGCCAAGGCCCAGATCAAGATCAGGCTCGGTTCGATGTCGATGCAGTACACCGGACCCGCGGAGATCGTGGAGCAGGACGACGGCTCCCATCACGCGGTGATGACCGCCAAGGCGCAGGAGGCCGGCGGTCAGGGCAACGCCGACGCGAGGGTCGAGGTCTCGCTGAGTGGCAGCGGCAACGAGACGAAGGGGACGCTGAAGTCGACGATCAACGTGACCGGGAAGGCCGCGCAGATGGGCGAGGGGACGATCGAGGGCGTGACGGACACGCTGATCAAGGGCTTCGCCGCCAACCTCGCCAAGACCTGACGCGATCCACGCGCAATCGAGCAGCTCCTACCCGGATGTGGAGGCCGACCGGGGCCTAGTCAGGGCGCGTAAGACTCGGGCCCCCGGCCTGCGGGCCGGGGGCCGAAGCTCGTACCTAGCCTTGCGCTAGCCCGGCAGCGCGTGGAAGGTCTTGGCGATCCGGTCGAACAGCGGCGCCATCGCAACGATGCTGTTCGCCGGCATCGCTTGGAAGACGAGCGTGATCATCGTCGTGCCGTCGAACAGGAAGTAGTGCGCGTGCGCACCCCCGATACCAGTGGGGTCCTGGAAGGTGTACAGGTACAGGTAGCCGGGCAGTCCCCCGAGCGTCACCGCCTGAGGCGGGTTCAGAAGCTTGGCGCTCTTGTCGCTGAACACCACGCTGTCGGTAAGCTTGCGGGCTGCGCCGAGGTTGGTCAGCGTCACCGTCGCGCCGATTGGGGTCTTGCGCACCAGCAGCGAGGCGCCGTTGCTGCTCTGCGCGAGCAGGACGACCCCCGACTCATTGCTCGCGGGCGCAAGGCGCCGCCAGTTGGAGGGATAGCTGCCGGCGAACGCCCCCGACGGGTCCCGGTACTGGGTGAGCCCAGTGGCGGCCGCGTGCTTGGCGGGGTGCGAGGACGATCCGAGCAGCATGGCGATCGCCCATGCGCTCACGCCGAGCAGCACCGCCACGAGCGCGCCCAGCGCGATCCACCGGGGCGCGAACGGCAAGCGGCTGCCGTCCCATGCCCTCGCGCCCCGGGTTGCTCTTGCGGATACCTCTGCTGGCTTGCTCAGCGCGACTCCGGAACCGTCAGATGAGTCCGCTTGCGACTGCCCGGTCGTGCTGGCGGGCGCCGAGGAATCCGCCCCCGAGCGCCGTCAAGGCCGAGACGAGGTGCAGCTCGTTGTCGGGGTCCCCGATGCCGTGCACGGCGATGATCGGCAGCGCGTTGAGCGCGCCGAGCAGGACCGCGGCCACATACAGGATCCCGACGCCGAAGAGGATGCCGTGCGTGATGTTGACGTCGGGGATGCGCGAAGCCACGAGCAGTAGCGCCCCGATCGCGATGTGGACGAGGTTGTGGAAGATGTTGAGGTGAAAGAACAGCAGGACCGCGCCCCCGCTAGAGACGAAGCCGCTAAAGCCGGTCACGACAAAGCCAATAATCCCCGCCCCGAGGTAAATGGCTCCGAGCAGAACCGCGATCGGCCGTGCGATGTTCTGCTCGGGTCCGAAAGACCTTGCTGCTTGCTGCCTCAATGCACTCATTAAGAACCCTCCTCAGGGAAATCGGGATATGCCTGCCGTCGCGCTCGCGGACGCTCGTGAACTATACGACTCTTGCGCTTGTTTGGATCAAGTTGCCGGGGGAACCGGCCGCCTTCGCGCTCGGGCGGCCGTTCCCTTCCGGCTGCAAGTCCGCTGTCAGCGTTGACGGCGCGTAGGCGCCTCGCTAGCTTGCCCCCTCCGGACAACCACAGGCCACAGGAGATGCAATCGGTGAAAACAAGGCGCGGACCGGCTCAGGAGCTCAGGCAGTCGATTGACGAATTGCCGCTCGAGGTCCGCCAAGCGGTGCTCGAGGGGATCAACAGCAAGCGGATCGTCGCCGGGACGCACGTCGACGGACGGGGTGGAGTCTGTCCGATGCAGGCCGCCAATGTCCCATGGTGGCGGATCGGCCGGACGAGCGTCGAGCGCGCGCAGGCAGCGGCCCGCGCGTGGGATCGCTACACGGACGCGACCGGCAAGTGGCATCCGGCCACCAAACGGCAGCTGGTGGCGCTGCGTGCGATGCTCGAGGTGAGCATCCTCCAGGACTCCACCGCGACCGAGCTCTCGCTGTCCGCCGCGATCGCCGACCACCAGCGCCGGGCCACGCCAGAGCAGATCATCTCCGAGCTCGAACAGTATTCCGAGGCCGAGCGCGCCCGTCGGCGGTGCATGGCAGAGGACCTGCCGGCCATCGACCGGCGTACGGCGCCGGCCGCGACGCCGCTTGCGCGCCCCGCGACGCCCGTTGCCCGTCCCGCGACGCCGCTTGCGCGCCCCGCGACGCCCGTTGCCCGTCCCGCGCCGCGCCGGCGGCTCGACACCGGCGAGCGCGACCGCACCAGCGAGCTGAGTCATCGCGAGGGCTGGTCGTGGCTGCGGCTGTTCCGCAACTACGACGACTACGAGGGCGCGCTGCAGGCGCTGGCGGAGATCGAAGAGCACGCGGCCGCCGCCGAGCGCGAGGCCGAGCGCGAGCTGGCCACGCGCTGAGCCGCGCTCCAGCGGCGAGCGCGGGCTCGTCCGTCGGCGCGAGAAGCCGGATCGGTACGCTTAGCGGATGGCGTGCTGCATCCTGATCGGCTCGTTGGTCGCGAGGTGGGTTCGTGCATTGCGATTGACGCTGCCCGGTCGCGGAGGGCGGCTGGCCCGGGTCACGCCGGACTGAGCTCGTGCGACCGGCGAGACAGTAGGTCCGGCGCGTGTCGTACGCCGCCATCTCGTTGCACGGGATCACCACGCAATGGATGTCCGACGGCCTGCTTGCCTGGGAGGGGCTCGCGTGGGAGGTGGCGCTCGCCGCGCTGTACGTCTGGGCGGCGAGTCGCAGATCTGCGCGCGGCAATCGCTGGCCGCGATACCGGACGGCGGCCTTCCTGGTCGGGCTCGCCACGATCGCGGTTGCCCTGCAGTCCGGGCTGGCGGCGTACGACGACGTCTTCTGGGTGCACAACCTCCAGCACGTGCTGCTGATGATGGTCGCCCCTCCGCTGCTCGCGCTCGGAGCGCCGATCACGCTCGCGCTACGCAGCACGCGCGGACACGCTCGCCGGCGCCTGCTCGGCGTCCTTCACGACCGGTCGGTGCGCAGCGCGACCTCACGTCCGCTGGTGCTGGTGCTCGACTACAACGCGACGATGGCGATCTACCTGCTCACGCCGCTGTACCGGCTGAGCCTCGAGCACCTGGGGCTGCACATCGCGATCCACTTCTACTTCCTGCTCTGCGGACTCCTGTTCTGGATCCCGATCGTGGGCGTGGACCCCGTCCCCGGGCGGCTCGCGCCGCGCCGGCGGATCGGGCTTGCGGCGCTGGCAATCCCGATCAACGTGGGGGTCGCGGTTGCTCTGCTGCTGCACCCCTCAACCGTCACGGGAAGCTCGCAGGCCGCGATCGACAGCGGCGCGCTATCGCTGCTCGTCGCGGGCACGGTCGCGGCCCTGGCGGGCGTGCTGCTCGTCGCGCTGTGCGCGCGCGCACCAGCCGCAGGGCCCCGGGTCGGTGCCCGCCGGCGCTCCCCGTTGGGTGGCCGCGTGCCGCTGCCGGCGGGTGCCGCCGGACACACCGCTCCGCCGAAGTCCAGCGATTGTTTACACCGATCGTGAAGGCCACGGCACAGCGGAGCAGGCTCGGCAGATGTATCGGGCAGGGCATCATGATCACACCCCTCGTCCTCGTGGCGATCGCCGGTCTGGTGGCCGCCTCACCGGCGGCTACCAGCACCCCGGTGCGCTACTACGTCGCGCTGGGCGATTCCCTGGCCACGGGCACCCAGCCCGACAGCGCCGGGCACAACCGGGCCACCAGCCAAGGCTACGTAGACGATCTGTTTGCCTGGCTGCGCCGCCGGAATCCGACGCTGAAGCTGGTGAACCTCGGCTGCCCGGGAGAGACCACCACGAGCATGATCGCCGGCGGTCGCTGCCACTACAGCGCGGGCTCGCAGTTCGGCCAAGCACTGCGATTCATGGACACCCACCGAAGCCAGGTCCTGCTGATCACCGTCAACATCGGCGACAACGATGTAGAGCGCTGCGTTCACGGTGCCGATTCGCTCGATCTGGACTGTGCTGGACAGGGAATGACCGCGGTGCATAAGAACCTGCCCGCGATCGCGGCCTATCTCCGCGCCTTCGCCGGGAGGCGGGTGGCGATCGCGGGCTTGGCCGACTACGACCAGTTCCTCTCCTACTGGCGGGCCGGCGTGCGCGGGCAGGCGACCGCTCGCCAATCGGTGAGCCTGATCGCGAGCCTCAATCGAGCAATGGACGAGACCTATCGCCGTGCCGGTATCACCGCTGCCGACGCCGCCGGGCGGTTTGCCACGCAGGACCTCGCGGACATGCGTTCGCTCCCGAGTAGCGGGCGGGTGCCGCTGGCCGTCGCCCGCATCTGTCAGTGGACCTGGGCATGCAGCGGGTCGCCGGTTGGATTCAACGACCACGCCAACCGCACCGGCTATCGAATCCTCGCCGACACCCTGCAGGCCGCCCTCACCTCGGGCGCGTCGCCGGCGATCAGGGGCGGGCGGGACACGGGCGCCGCGTGACCAGGTAAGCGAGTGCCTCGGGGCCGCTTCCCCTGGGACACTCTGCGGATGGCCCCTCGCCGGTTTGGATCTGCCTCGCGTGTCGCGTTGTTCCTCGCGGCCCGGGGGTGCTGCGCGGAGTGTGGAGCCCCATCGCGTTTCTGCGCTCAGAGCCGGCGAAGCTATCTCGCATGTATGCAGCGGAGGCTGAGCGCCTGCGGATCCCCGGCAGTGTCGAGGCGATCGCTGGCAATCGCCACCGGTGATCCCGGGCGGGACCTGGGCCGCTCCCCGGTGAAGGCGCCCTGACGATCGTCGGATGGAGCGTCTGCTCAAGCCCGCCGGCGCTGTTGTGCTGCTGCTCGCGCTATCGGTCGGGTTGTCCTCGTGCGGGGGCGGATCAGCGGCCTTCGTGCGGTCGAAAAAGGCTGGGCAGGCATCCAGCTCCCTGCAACCGCCCGGGTGCACGACCGCTGTGTCCATCGGCCCGGCACTCGATCGCGTTCGGATCAGGATGGTCCACCTTCCCGGTGAACCGTTCGGGATCGTGACCACGCGTGACGGGCGCTGGTCGTTCCTTTCGCTCGGCAACCGGATCGCGGTGATGCGGGATGGCGGCGGGGTGCCGAGGCTCGTGCGCCTGATCGGCGTGCCGAGCGCGCCGCGGGCGGAGACCCTCAGCCACGACGGCCGATATCTGCTCCTGACCGACGGAGGCGGCCCGCTGGTGCTCAGCGTTGCCCGGGCCGAGCAGGGTGGTGCCAATCCGATCCTTGGAACCCTCTCGAGCCCGGGCGCGGATGCGGGGGCGATCGACGTGGTCACCTCGCCCGACGACGCGTACGCGTTCGTCACGCTCGAAGGGCGGGGAGTGATCGCGGTGTTCGACCTGCGCGCGGCGCTCGCGCGTGGGTTCCGCGGGGCGGGCTACGTGGGAGCCGTCTCGGTCGGTATCGCGCCGCTCGGCATCGCGATCTCACCCGACGGCCGCTGGTTGTACGCCGTCAGCGAGTTTGCGGCCGGACCAGTCAGGACGGGGCGAAGTCATGGCACGCTCAGCGTGATCGATGTGCGACGCGCCGAGACGCAGCCGTCCAGTGCCGTCGTCGACACGGCGGCAGCCGGCTGCAACACGGCTAGAGTTGCCGTCTCGCCTGATGGGCAGACCGTCTGGGCTACGGCGCGCCGGAGCAACGCGGTGCTCGGGTACTCGACGGCCAAGCTGCTCCGCGATCCGCGCCACGCACTGGTGGCGGTGTCCCGCGTCGGCCAGCAACCGATCGGCCTGGGGTTCGTCGACGGCGGGCGCCGGATGATCGTGTTCGACTCCACACCATCCAGGGCGCCGGGGGCGAGGACTGGGCTGACGGTGGTCGACCCGGCCGCGGCGGCGGCCGGCCGGAGGGCCGTTCTCGGGACGCTCACGACCGGTCAGTACCCGCGCGAGGTCACACTCGCCCCCAGCGGCCAGGCGCTGCTGGTGACCAGGTTCACGTCCGGCGAGGGTGCGCTGGTGCGCACCGCCGACCTCCCCTGAAGGCTGCCGACGGCACCGGGATATCATCATCCGGTGGATTCCGAGCGGACGGCGCTGCTGCTCATGGATGTGCAGCCCGAGATCGTCGAGCGCGTCGGGGAGACGGGGTTGACTGCGCGGCTCGCCCCGGCGGCCGCCGCGGCCCGCGCCGCCGGGGTCCGCGTGATCTATGTCAAGATCGGCTTCCGGGAGGGGTATCCGGAGATCAGCCCGAGGAGCGCGACGTTCTCGCGGATCGCCGAGGGGGGCGGGTTCGTCGAGGGCGTCTCGAGCGAGGTGCACCCTGCACTCCGCCCAGAGCCTGGTGATGTCGTCGTGACCAAGCGGCGGGTGAGCGCGTTTGCGGGCAGCGATCTCGACGTGGTTCTGCGGGCGGGCGGGATCGAGGCGCTCGTGCTCAGCGGCATCGCCACCAGCGGTGTCGTGCTCTCGACGCTGCGCCAGGCGGCCGACCTCGACTTCTCACTGACGGTGCTGTCCGACGGGTGCGTCGACGGCGACCAGGAAGTCCATCGGGTGCTGTGCGAGAAGGTGTTCCCGCGCCAAGCGCAGGTCATGACCGTGGCGGCGTGGGTCGATGCCCTCGCCTAGAGGCTTGATGTGGGTT
>QHBV01000222.1 GCA_003244035.1 Solirubrobacterales bacterium
CAGGAGGTCACCTTCGTGGTGCACGATGACGGGGCGGTCGGACTGGATGGGTTGCAGGTCGTCTTCGATGACGAGCGGGTCGTCTCGGAGGCCGGGGTGGTGTTGGTTGCCACGCTCGCGCAGCGGCTGGGGATCGAGGCGCTGGCGCAGCAGCTGGTGCGGCTGCGCCGCGACCGGCCCGGTGCGGCCAACGCTGGCCGCAAGATCATCGCGCTCGTCTACGCGATGGCGCTCGGGGCGGACAGCATCGACGACACTGACATCCTGCGGGCGGGTCGCACGCGTCGGCTGCTGGGCGGCTGGATCCCGGCGCCGTCGACGTTGGGGACGTTCTTGCGCGCGTTCACGTTCGGGCATGTCCGCCAGCTCGACGCACTGCTCGGGCAGGCGCTCGAGCGGGCCTGGCAGGCGGGCGCCGGGCCGGGTGAGGGGCGGCTGGTGATCGACGTCGACAGTTTCGTCGGCGAGGTGTGCGGGCGGCTCAAGCAGGGCGCCGCCCACGGGTACACGAAGCTGTTGGGCTACCACCCGATCCTCGCCACCCGCGCCGACACGCGCGAGACGCTGCACATCCGGCTCAGGAAGGGGTCGGCGAACACGCAGAAGGGGATCGTGCGCTTCACCGACGAGCTGATCGCGCGCGTCACCCGTGCCGGCGCGACCGGTGTCAAGCTGCTGCGCGCCGACTCGGGGTTCTGGAACACGAAGGTCTTCGAGCGCCTCGAGCGGGCGGGCTGGCAGTACTCGATCGGGGTGCGGATGATCAAGACGATCGCGGCGGCGGTCGCCGCGATTCCCGACGACGCCTGGCAAACGATCGACTATCCCGACGACGGCGAGGCGCAGATCGCCGAGACCGTCTATGGCGGGCGCAGGTTGATCGTCAGGCGCACGCGCCTGCTCGGCGCGCAGACCGAGCTGTGGCCCGACTGGCGGCATTTCTGCTTCATCACCAACCGCGACGAGGACCTCGCACTGGTCGAGGCCGAGCACCGCGACCACGCCGTCGTCGAGCAGGTCATCGCCGACCTCAAAGACCAGGCGCTGGCGCATTTCCCCTCGGGCGACTTCAACGCCAANNGGCGCCTGGACCGTGCTCGCC
This sequence comes from Solirubrobacterales bacterium, assembly GCA_003244035.1. Classification (GTDB taxonomy): domain Bacteria; phylum Actinomycetota; class Thermoleophilia; order Solirubrobacterales; family Solirubrobacteraceae; genus Palsa-465. Next base: position 1,103 of record QHBV01000222.1, read on the forward strand.
GCGCTCGCGCACAACCTGCTGCGCTGGACGCAGCTGCTCGGACTCCCGGACACGACCGTGCGCGCCGCGCGCACCCTGCGCCGCAGGCTGCTCAAGGTCCCTGGCCGCCTGACCCGCCACGCACGCGGATGGACGCTGCACCTCCCGGCCCGCTGGCCCTGGCACGGCGACTACATCCGCGCGCTCAACCGCATCCGCGCGCTCCCCGCCCCGACCTGACCACAGGCGCGCCAACCGAGGACAAGTCGAGCTCTCCCGCCCGCCACGGCAGGTGCTCCGCTGCCCGCCAACACCCCACAACGCCTCCGCGGAAGCGCCCGCGATCGCCTACCACCTCCGATCACAGCTTCCCGACGACCCGCGCACCACCAATCGGCCAGCACGCCCGATTCCACCCCGCCCAGCCAGCCCTATCGGTGGATTCGGGTTAAACAGCCCCCTGCCGCTCATCGGTCGAGTGCGAGGACACTTCCTCAAAACCAGCAAGCACCACTAGCCCGGATCGTTCAGTAGGAGTTCGAGCTGCGTGCGGGTGATGTCCGCCTGAGCAGGGAGGATCGAGGTTGTCGATGCCTTGTCCCCCTGCTCAGGAGGATCACCGTGCGGGTGAAGCGTTTGGAGCTGGTCGAGAGCGTACAAATCGTGGCGGATGCCGACTGTTTGACCTCGCGTGCGGGTACGGTGCTGCTGGTTGGTCTCGCCGACCGGGTGGGGCTGACGGGGGGCCTGGCGGCGGCGATGGGCGGTGTGCGCAAGCGTCGCTCGCGTCACGATCCGGGGCGGACGCTGCGCGATCTGGCGGTGATGCTCGCCGACGGCGGCGACTGTCTCTCGGATCTGAGTGCGCTGCGCGACCAGCCGAGCCTGTTCGGGGATGTGCCGTCGGATGCGACGGCGTGGCGGGCGCTGGCGGCGCTCGACGGCGTGCGGCTGGCGGCGGTGCGCGAGGCGCGCGCTCGCGCGCGGGCGCGCGTGTGGCAGTTGGCGGGGGCGCCGCGGCGGGTGATCCTCGACCTGGACGCGACGCTTGTGACTGCCCACTCCGACAAGGAGCAGGCGGCGGGCAACTACAAGCACGGCTTTGGCTTTCATCCGCTGCTCTGCTACGAGGCGACGAGCGAGGAGGCGCTGGCGGGGATCCTGCGGCCGGGTAACGCCGGCGCCAACACCGCCGCCGATCACGTCGAGCTGCTCGAGCTGGCGCTCGCGCAGCTGCCCGAGGGGGCGGTCGGGCCGGGGCTGCTCGTCCGGGCCGACTCGGGCGGCGCCACGCATGCCTTCCTCGACCATGTCGCCGCGCTCGGCTTGTGTTTCTCGGTCGGCTTCGACCTGACCGAGCCGGTCCGGGAGGCGGTGCTCGCTGTCCCTGAGCAGGCGTGGCGGCCCGCGTTGACGCAAACGGGCGAGCCGCGCAAGGGCGCCGCGGTCGCCGAGCTCGCGCTTGACCTCAAAGCGAACGGCTGGCCGGCGGGGACGCGCGCGATCTGCCGCCGCGAGCGGCCGCACCCGGGCGCGCAGCTCTCCTTCACCGACCAGGACGGCTACCGCTTCCAGGTCTTCATCACCAACCAGCAAGGCAGCCGGATCGAGCGGCTCGAGCAGCTGCACCGCCAGCACGCGGTCGTCGAAGACCGGATCCGCTGCGGCAAAGACACCGGCCTCCAGAACCTCCCCTTCCGCGGCTTCGAGGCGAACGCCGCCTGGCTCGAGCTCGCGCTCTGTGCGCAGGACCTGCTCGCCTGGACGCAGCGGCTACTGCTCGACGGCGAGCTCGCCCGCTGCGAACCGAAACGGCTGCGCTACC
>QHBV01000223.1:0-22385 GCA_003244035.1 Solirubrobacterales bacterium
CGTTACTGCATGCTCTGGGTTAGCGTACGTTCCTGCTTCGTTACTACCGGGAGACGGATGCGGTCAGTGCATCACCGCCACCCAGACGTAGTACCCGGCCACGATCGTGAAGATCGAGGCGTCGAGGCGGTCGAGCGCGCCACCGTGGGCGCCGAAAGCGGTGCCTGCATCCTTGGTGCCCGCATCGCGCTTGACGACTGACTCGAACAGGTCCCCCAGCGGGGCCAGCACCGCGACCGCGAGGCCTAGCAGCAGCGCGTCGCCCTGGGTCAGCCACGTCTGGTACAGCCCCGCCAGGAATACGGCGACGACGGCGACCAGCATGCCGCAGAAGAGGCCCTCCACCGTCTTGCTCGGCGAGATCGCGGGCGCCAGCGGCCGGCGGCCGAACAGGCGGCCCCCGACGTATGCGGCGGTATCGCCCAGGAACGTGCCGAGCAGCACGTCGATCAGCACGGCATTGCCGTGGGGCAGCTGGCGCAGCAGCTCGGCGTGGGCGAAGGCGAAGCCGATCCAGTAGACGCCGAGCAGCGTTCCCGCGATCGTAACCGTCGCCGCGCCGCGCTGCCCGCGCGCCAGCACGAACACGAACACCACCGGTACGGCGCACAGGCCCACCTCGAGCACATCGCGCTGAGAGCCGTAGTGCGCAGCGATCACCATCACCCCGAGCGCTGCGAACCCGACCGCCGGCACCGGTCGCCAGCGTGCGAGCATGCGGTAGAGCTCGCTCAGGCACAGGCATCCGAGCGCGATCATCAATAACGCGAAGGCGAGTCCACCGAGATCGATGAACACGATCGCGGCGATCGCCGCTGGAACCGCCACCAGGATGCGCGAGACGAGATCCGAGCGCGGGCGCGATCCACGCGGACCGCGGCCCTCCGGCTGGGGCTGGCGCGATCGTCTCTCCTTCTGGGGCGCCCGCGATCGTCTCTCTTTCTGGGGCGGCCGCGATCGTCTCTCTTTCTGGGGCGGCCGCGGCCGCCTCGCCGGCGGCATCGCTAGCGTCCCCCGAACCGGCGCCTGCGGACAGCGAATTCCTCCAGGCTCTGCTCGAATACCTGGCGGGAGAAGTCCGGCCACAGCTCGTCTCGGAACACGAGCTCGGCGTAGGCCGCCTGCCACAGCAGGTAGTTTGAGATGCGCTGCTCGCCGCTGGTGCGAATGATCAGGTCTGGGTCGTGCATGTCGGGCGCATATAGGTGGCCACGGAAGTCGAGCTCATCACCCTCGGTGAAGGTTCGCGCCGCGTCGACGATCTCCGCCCGGCCGCCGTAGTTGAAGGCGACAAACAGCTTGATCCGGGTGTTCCCAGCTGTGATGGCCTCGGCCCACTCCATGCGTTCTATCAGCGGTTGGGGCACGGGATCGCCGCGGCGACCGATGAAGCGCATGCGCACGCCCTCGGCGTGGAGCTCAGGCGTCTCGGACTCGATCCGCCGAGTGAACATCTCCATCAGCGCGGAGACCTCCTCCGGAGAGCGACCCCAGTTCTCCGTCGAGAACGAGTACACGGTCAGCTCCTGCACTCCCAGCGTCACCGCGTCCCGCAGGCGCGCCTTGACCGTGTCGGCACCGGCTTCGTGGCCGGCGACGACGGGGAGGCCTCGTCGCCGCGCCCAGCGGCCGTTGCCGTCGGTGATGATCGCGACAAAGCGGGCGCGGGGGCCATCGCCGCCCACCTAGACCTCCAGGATCTCTTCTTCCTTGTGCTTCAGCAGTTCCTCGAGCTCACCGATCCTCGCGTCCGTGAGCTTCTGTAGCTCGACCTCCGCGCGGTGTTCCTCGTCGGACCCGGTCTCGCCGGCCTCCTTCAGCTCGCGGAGGTCTCCCAGCACGTCGCGGCGGATGTTGCGGATCGCCACCCGGCCCTCCTCCGCGATCCCCCGGACCACCTTGACGAGCTGCCTGCGCCGGTCCTCGGTCAGCTCGGGGACGACGAGCCGGATCAGGTTTCCGTCGTTGGAGGGCGTGAGGCCGACGTCAGACTCCAGGATCGCTCGCTCGATCGCCTTGATCGAGCTCCTGTCGTAAGGCTGGATCGCCAGCATCCGCGGCTCGGGCGCGGTGATCGTAGCCAGCTGTTTGAGTTGAGTCGAGACGCCGTAGTAGTCGACCGAGATGCGGTCTAGCAGCGCCGGGCTCGCCCGCCCAGTCCGAACCGAGCCGAACTCGTGGCGGGTCGCATCCACGGACTTGCTCATGCGCTCGTCCGCGTCCTTCAGAAGCTCGTCGATGATCTCGCTCATGCGGCTGTCCTCACGAACGTGCCCACTCGTAGACCGGACACTATCCTGTCGATGTTGCGCCCGTCGGCCATGTTGAAGACGACGATCGGCAGGTCGTTGTCCATGCACAGGGCCAGGGCCGTCGAGTCCATCACCTGTAGGCCCTGTGTGAGCGCGTCCTTGTGGGTGATCTCGGGGATGAACACGGCGTCGGGGTCGATCGCCGGGTCGGCGTTGTAGACGCCCTCGACCCCGTTCTTGGCCATCAGCACGACCTCGGCGTGCAGCTCGGCGGCGCGCAGCGCAGCGGCAGTGTCGGTCGTGAAGAACGGGTTGCCGGTGCCGGCCGCGAAGATCACGATCCGGCCCTTCTCGAGGTGGCGCATCGCCCGCCGGCGGATGTAGGGCTCGGCGACCTCGGAGATCGTGATCGCCGACTGGACCCGGGTCGCGACCTGCGCCTTCTCAAGCGCGTCCTGCAGCGCGAGCGCGTTTAGCACGGTCGCGAGCATGCCCATGTAGTCGCCAGTCGCGCGGTCCATTCCCTTCGCGGCGGCGGCCAGTCCGCGGTAGATGTTGCCACCGCCGACGACGATCGCGACCTCGACGCCGCGGCTGTGCACGGCGGCCACTTCGGCGGCGATCGCCCGGACCCGCTCGGGATCGGTCCCGTACTCACGCTCACCCATCAGCGCCTCCCCCGAAAGCTTGAGCAGCACGCGGGTGTATACCGGCGCCGGGGCGACGTCGGAGTCCACGCCGGCTAACCGCCGACCGCGAACCGGGCGAAGCGCCGCACGACGATGTTCTCTCGCGTCTCGGTGGCGAGTGTGGCCCGGAGCTCTTCGATCGTCTTGCCGTCGTGCTTGTCCTGGTTGACGTGCTTCTGGCGCATCAGCACCACTTCGTCTAGCCACTTGTCGAGCTTCCCGCTCACGATCCGATCGCGGACGTTCTCCGGCCTGTCGGCCGCCTGCTGGGTCGCGACCCGTTGCTCGTGCTCGCGCTCATGCACGGGTAGGTCCTCCTCGGTCACCGCGAGCGGCGCCGTCGCCGCGACCTGCAGCGCGAGCTCCCGCACGAACTCCAGGAACTTCTCGTTGCGCGCGACGAAGTCGGTCTGGCAGTTGACCTCGACCAGCACCCCGATCTTGTTGCCGGCATGGACATAGGCCTGGACCGCCCCCTCGCGTGCCTGCGCCCCGGCCCGCTTGGCGGCCTGTGCCTCGCCTCGGGTGCGCAGGATCTCGACCGCCCGCTCGATCTCCCCGTCCGCCTCGACGAGGGCATCGCGGCAAGCGAGCATGCCCGCGCCGGTCCGATCGCGAAGCGCCTTTACCTCCTTCGCGCCGACCTCGGTCATGTGGTCTCCCGCGGCTCAGGGGCGGGGACCGGCGGAGGCGGGCCGGGGGCCGCCGGCGGCGACTGCGGCGCGGGAACGGGCGGCGCCGGCTCGGGAGCCGGTGGCGGATGCTCCGGAGCGGGTGGTGGTGGCGCCGGTTCGGGTGCCGGCGGAGGTGGTGGTTGCGGGGGCGACGGGGCTGGTGGCGGCGCAGCTGGTGGCGGCGGCTCGGCAGCGGCGGCGGCAGCAGCAGCCGCTGCCTCCTCTGCCTCGCGACGCGCCTGTTCGGCTGCCTCCTGGCGGGCGCGCTCCTCTGCCTCGCGGCGCTCTCGCTCGAGCCGGGCGCGCTCCTCTTCGGCCCGAAAGACGTTGTGACCCTGCGCAACGACGTCGCCGATCGCACGCGTGATCGCGGCGCACGAGCGAATCGCGTCGTCGTTGCCGGGGATCACGTAGTCGATCCCCTCCGGGTCACAGTTGGTGTCGACCAGGCCGATGATCGGGATCCGCAGCCGCTGGGCCTCGCGGACCGCGATCGCCTCGGTCTTCAGATCGATCACGAACACCGCATCTGGAACCCGCTGCATGTGCTTGACCCCCCCGAGGTTCGCGCGCAGCTTGGCGAGATCGGCCTGCGCCGCCATCCGCTCCCGGGTCGGCAGTAGCTGCAGCTGGCCCTCGGTCTCGTAGCGCTCGAGGTCGTGCAGCCGTCTGGTCCGCAGCGAGATCGTCTGGAAGTTCGTCAGCAGCCCTCCGAGCCAGCGGTGGTTGACGTAGGGCATATCGGCCGCCTGCGCGGTGTCGCGGATCGCGTCACTGGCCTGCTTCTTGGTCCCCACGAACAGCACGGTTCCGCCACGGTGCGCGATCTCCGAGGCGAACCGGCGCGCGTTCTCGAGCAGCGCCTCAGTCTGCACGAGGTCGATCACGTAGATGCCGTCCCGTTCGCCGAAGATGAAGCGGCGCATCTTGGGGTTCCACCGGCGCGTCTGGTGACCGAAGTGCACTCCGGCCTCCAGCAGCTCCCTGAGTCCGATTTGAGCCACGGTCCCTGCTCCCTTTTTTGTTTGCCAGCTTCCACTCGCCTGGCCGCGAGCCTCGAGGAGGCAGGGCGCGACCGCGAGCGAGCGGGGTCGAGGAATGTCTTGTCGGTCCAGCTTATCGCGCGGCGGCCGGATTCAGGTCTTGGTGTCCGCGGTACCAGAGCACGCCGGTGATCAGGAGCACGTACTGGGCAAGCTCGGCGACGACAGCCACCGAGTTCTCCTCGTGCACGATCTGACGGCCCACCGTTGCCACGTGCCCGGCGAGCAGTCCGCTGAGCACCCCGGGCAACGTGCCGTAGGGCAGCCACATCAGCGAGGCGAGGGCGAACGCCGCGACCACCCCGATCCACGCGCCGACACCGGCGCTGTCGTGCGTGAAGCGCACCAGTAGCAGGACGAACAATGGGGCCAGCACGATCTGGTAATGGGCCCAATCCAATGGGCTCAGCATCACCGACAGCGGGCACGCGAAGGCGAACGCCTCCCAGCTCGACGTGCCCCGCCCTCGGAGAACGGCGAACACGCAGGCACCGAGCAGCGCGACCGCGACCCAGACGGCGACCCGCTGGAGCATCCAGTCCTGAGGCCCGGCGACACGGCACAGCAGGGAGCCAGGTGAGAAGTTCACCGCTTGGCACGCCCACACGTATCCCGGCTTGGCCTTGTCACTGAAGTTCTGGATCGCCGGCAGAGGGTTGATCGCCCCGAGGTCATGCGCCCGGACCGCCAGCAGCGCCTGCGCTGACATGCTCAGCGCCACCACCCAGCCGATCGCCAACGCGCCGGCACGCCGCGTCTCGCGACGCGCGAGCAGGATCAGCGGGAGCAGGAACACGAGCGGCTTGAGCGCGACCGAGAGCCCGATCAGGGCAGCCGCCGGTTGCGTCCTCCTTGCTCGGAGCAGCTCGAACCCGGCCAGCGCGAGCGCGAGCGCGATGATGTTGAACTGCTTCCACCAGACGGTGGACATGATCGGGCCAAAGCTCAGCAGCGCAACAGCGGTCAGCCACCACCACACGGGAGAGAGCTGACCCCGGAGTCGCCGGAGCGCGAGCGCGACTGCACCGAGCACGACCCCTGCGTTCACGACGGTGATCGAGTCGGCGGCCGCCTCGAGGCTGAATAGGCGTGTCACGATCGCCATCGCAGCGGCCAGCAGCGGCGTTCCGTCCCACGTCGACTGCCGCTCGGGGTGGCCCGTCGCCCATGCCACCTGACCGCCCCGGTAGTAGAGCCGCAAGTCGAACCCGTGGGGATCGTGCAGGGCCCGCCACGTCCACCACACGACTACCCCCCCCAGCACCGCATAGCCGAGCAGTGCCAGCCGCCCGCCGCCCCCCGATGTCCCACGTCCGAGCATGTGTGCGCAAGTCTCCCGAATCCTGTACGTTTACGGGCCTCGGCGGGCTTTCGCCCTTCCCCTACCTCCGGCGATCGCCTGCCGTGGGCCGAACCTCCTTCCCCTACCTCCGGTGGCTCGGCCCGCATCGGCGACGGGGCGACTTTGGACGGGTCGCCCCGTCGCCACTTATTCGCCGGCGGCGCGCGCCAGCGCCAGCACCAGGTCCGCGGGGAGCGGGGAGCGGGCATCGACGGGGCCGTGCGTGACCGGGTGCTCGAACGCCAGGCGGACGGCGTGCAGAAACTGGCGCTCGAGCCCATACCGGCACGGGCCCCCATACTGTCCGTCGCCGATCAGCGGGTGCCCGATTGCGGCCATGTGCACCCGGATCTGGTGAGTGCGACCGGTCTCGAGCACGACTCGCAGCAGCGACGCTCTCGCCAGCGGCCGTTCGAGCTCGAAGTGCGTGCGCGCTGCGCGCGGGGCATCGGAGTCGATCGACATCAGCACGCGCTCGTGGCGGTGACGGCCGATCGGGGCGTCGATCGTGCCCGCGCGGGCGGGCGGGCGGCCATCGACAAGCGCGAGGTACTCCCGCCGCAACCGGCGGGAGGCGAGCAGCGCCTTCAGCGCGCGGTGGACCGGATCGCTCTTGGCGACTACGAGCAGCCCCGAGGTCTCGCGATCGAGACGGTGGACGATCCCGGCCCGCCAGGGCTCTTCGCCGCCGGCGCCGACCCCGGCGAGCGCCTGCGCGAGCGTCCCCGTCCGATGGCCGCGGGCCGGATGCACGACCACCCCCGAGGGCTTGTCTACGACCAGCAGATGCTCGTCCTCGTAAGCGATTGTGAACGAGGCCGGCTCCCGGCCGGACGGGGCCTCACGACCCTCGCAAGGGCGCCCGCCGTCCTCAGGGGGGCCCGCGCTGTGGTCGACCTCGATCCGCTCGCCCGCCTGGAGCGCGTGGCGCTTGGGGCGCAGGCGCCCGTTGACGCGGACGCGCTCGGCGTCGATGAGGCTCTGCGCGCGGGCACGAGAACCGAGCGGCGCGGCTAGGAACCGGTCGAGCCGGATCCCCGCCGCTTCGGTAGGCACCTTCAGCACCGTCTGATCCTCAGCGCCCATTCGAGCGGAACCCCTCGAGCACCCACAGCAGCGCCAGCACACCGAACGTGATCGCCATGTCGGCGACGTTGAACGCCGGCCACAGCGGCAGCTTGATGAAGTCAGTCACAGCTCCGTTCGCGACGCGGTCGACCAGGTTCCCGAGCGCGCCGCCGATCAGCAGGCCGGTCGGCAGCCACAGCCCCCGCCGACCGGGACGGAACGCGAAGTAGCCGACGAGCACCGCCAGCGCCACCAGCGTGAACAGCAGCACCAGCGTGCCCCCGCCGGAGAAGAAGCCGAACGCCACTCCGGTATTGCTGACGTGCACAAGCGTCAACCCCGGAACAAGCCGGAGCTGGGACCCCTCGGCGATCCCCGCGAGGACCATGTGCTTGGTCAGTTGGTCGAGAATCAGCACCACGCCCAGCACGAGCCCCGCGCGGGCGAACGCGCCGGCCCGGCGCCTGCGCAATGCCGTCGCCTGCAAGGCCATCGACGCCAGGTGGGGTCAGCCGGCGATCAGGGTGACCAAGATCGTCCGCACGACATACAGGAGGACGATCGCGATCATCGGAGTGAAGTCGAACCCGCCGACCGGGGGGATCAGCCGGCGGAAGATCCGCAGGTACGGCTCGCACACGTCGCGCAGGAAGCCCAGAACGGCATCGGACCACCTCGAGTACGGCACGCGCATGCCGAAGGAGAGCAGCAGGTTGAGCAGGATGTAGAGGAAGATCAGGATGATGTAGACGAGGATCAACGTGCCCACGTAGTTGGCGATGTCCACGCGAGTGAGCGCACCGGCGATCACCCGCGCTCCCCCCCAAGGACCACCGCGTCGATCGCGGCCTGAAACGCGCTGCGCACGCCACCGCGCTCGAGCGCCTCGAGCCCGCGGGCGGTCGACCCGCCCGGCGAGGTCACCTCGCGCCGGACGGCCAGCGTGTCGTAGGCCCGCGCCCGCAGCAGCGCGGCAGTCCCCGCCATCGTCTCGAGCACGAGCTGTGCCGCGAGCGCCGGGTCGAGCCCGTGGCGCACGGCAGCGTCGACCTGCGCTTCGGCCAGCAGCGCCTGGTAAGCGGGCCCGACCCCCATCACGGCCATGGCGGCATCGATCGAACGCTCGGGCACCTTCACCACCGTCCCCAACCGTCCGAACAGCGCCAGCACGTCAGCCTCGAGCTGCGGGTCGAGGCCAGGCGCCGGCACCGAGCAGACCACACCGCGGCGAACCTCGATCGGCGTGTTCACCATCAAGCGCAGCACGGGAGTGCCGGGGTAGGCGCGCCGCAGCGCCGCGAGCGTCGTTGCGCCGAGCACGGAGACGATCGCCTTCACGTGTCCAGCGATCTCGCTTGCCACAGTGGTCAGCTGGGCCGGCTTGTGGCACAGCACAACGAGATCGGCCCGCTGCGCGACGGCGACGTTCGACTCCAGCGCCTCTCCCCCGAGCTCGCGAGCGAGCAACTGGGCCCGCCCCGATCCGGCGTCCACGCACAGCACCGGATCGCCCCACCCGCGCGCGAGCGCACGGGCGATGTTGCCGGCTCCGATCAGGCCTATGAGCATGCGAGGAACGTTACCGGCGGCCGGCGCGAGCGGTGGCCCAGCGCGAGCGGCGCTCGAGCGCAGGCTCGCGGCCCGCGGTCAGCTCTGGTTGAAGAACCCCTTCTCCACCAGCCGCGCTCGCTCCTCGGCGGAGACCTCGACGTTGTGCGGAGTGAGCAGGAAGACCTTGTCGGCGATCCGCTGCAGGCCGCCCTCGAGCGCGTACGTCAGCCCGCTGGAGAAGTCGATCAGTCGCTTTGCGAGATCCGTGCCGGTGCCCTGGAGGTTCAGGATCACGGGAATCGAGTCCTTGAACTTGTCCGCCACATCCTGCACGTCGTTGAAGCTCTTGGGCGCGACAAAGTGGACGCGCACGTCGCGGTCGCGGCGCACGTCGCCGGCGCGCGGGGCCGCGCTGCGGGTCTCGCCGGCGCCACGGCCGTTGGCGCCACGCCCGTAGCCGCGGGCCCCACCGACCGGTCGCAGCGGGCCGGTGCGCCGCTCGCTCACGGCGTCGTCGGCGAAGATGTCGTCGATCTCGTCCCGGCGCTGGCGCGGGCTCAAGCGGCGGACGTTCGGTCGCTCTGCATATCGATCCTCCGGCTCCGGCTCCGGATCTCGGTAGGGCTCGGGCGCTCGGTAGGGCTTGTGCGCCACGGGAGCCACCGGCTCATCCTCGAACTCGTCCTCGTAGGCTTCGTCTTCGGCGAGCCCGAAGTAGACGAGCGTGCGGTGCCAGGTGTCGCGGAAGGCCATGGTCGTGAGAGCATTCGCCGGGACGCGGGATTTCCCTGCCCCTGCCTACCCCAATTATGACCTTCCCGGGTCCTGCGGCGCATACAAGTGTGTGCCGAGTCGCACGATCGTCGCGCCCTCCTGCACCGCCACCAGGTAATCCTGGCTCGTGCCCATCGACAGGTGCCTGAGCCCGTGGCGCTCGGCGAGCGCGCGCAAGGCGGCAAAGTACGGCCGGCTGTCCTCGGGCGTCGATGCCAGTGGAGGCATCGTCGTCAACCCCACGACCGGTACCGGGCAGCGCCCGAGGAACGGCCCCAGCGCTCCGGATGAGACCCCGCTCTTGCCGGGCTCGCCGGCGACGTTGACCTCGACCAGGACCTCGACGCCAGCCGGGCTCGCGTGCCGCTCGAGCTGGCGCAGTACGGAGTCGCTCGCGACGGAATGGATGTAGCGCACGTGGGGGATCACCTCGCGGACCTTGCGACTCTGCAGCTGGCCGATGAAGTCCCAGGTGAAGCGCCCCGGATGGGCACCGGCCTTGACTACAAGATCCTGTGCACGGTTCTCGCCGAGCAGCGTCAGCCCCGCTTGCGCAAGCAGCTCGAGCTGATCGACCGCGACGTACTTGACGGCCGCCAGGATCTGCACCTCGCGCGGGTCGCGCCCTGCGGCGGCGATCTCGGCCCGCACGCGATCGAGATTGGCGCGCACGGCCTCAGCGCCGATGTCCGTGATCAGGTCACGACTCACGAGTCGTGACCCCGCAGCCACGCGATCCCGGCCTGGCGCCCGGTGTTCCCACGCTCGCGCCGGTACGAGAAGAACAGCCCAGGATCGGAGCAGATCGTGCACAGCCCGGCGTCATGGACCACCGTTACCCCCACTCGCTCGAGCTCTGACCGGGCGATCGCCCCCAGGTCGAGATTGTCATCCTGCCGTGCCCGTGGCCCGTGCGCCGCGAACACTGCATGGACCTCCTCGCCCACCTGGTAGCAGCACCGTCTCGCCCCCGGCCCGATCACGGCCACGAGCTCTCCGCGCGCCCCGAGCTCGCGCACCGCTCTCGCTCCTGCCCCGACGACGCCGGCAGCGAGCCCCCGCCAGCCGGCGTGGAGCATCGCGATCGCGCCCTGCCCCGCAATCGCGATCGGCAGGCAGTCGGCGGTCAGGATCATCCCTCCGACCCCGGGTGTCGCGGTCGCCTGGCCGTCGGCCTCCGGCGGCGCCCCCTCGCCGGGCACGGCTGTCCGTCTCACACGGGCCCCGTGGACCTGCCGGCCGTACGCGAACCGCACCCCCAGCCGGCGCTCCAGCGACTCGCGGTTCTCCTTTTCCGCGGCTGAGCCAGCGCGGCGGGTCGTGAACAGCGCCCTCGAACCGGGCAGGTCGATCGCCAGATGCTCGCCAGCCGCGTAGAAGGGCTCCAGCAGCATTACGAACGCAGCCTACCTAGGGCTCACGCCAGAACAGATGGCGGGGAATGGGGTGGTCAGCCCGTGGATGCCAGACGACGCACGCGAGCGCAGCCATACGAGGGCCGCACCAAACCGTCAGATGGTTTGTCGTGAGCCCCTACTAGCTAGAGCGACTGCCGGATCAGCTCTGTCGCGCGCTCCTGGGCGCGCTGTCGCAGCGGCCGGCGCCGCCAGCGCTGGAGGTCCATCTCGCGTGAGACCTCGACGTCCTCGCGGAAGTGGCGCTCGAGCTCGCTCACCGCGCCGGTGTGCTGCATCGAGATGTTGATCTCGTCGTTGAGCGTCAGCGAGCGGTTGTCGAGGTTGCTCGAGCCGACGTTCGCCCACGCGCCGTCGATCGTGATCACCTTGGCGTGCATCTTGGCCTGCTGGTACTCGAAGATCCGCACCCCGGCTTCGAGCAGCTTCCCGTAGGAGAGCTGGCCGGCGGTGCGCGCGACCTGCTTGTCCTGGGGAACGCCGCCGGTGAGGATGCGGACGTCCACCCCCCGGCGTGCGGCCCCACACAGCACATCGACGAACGCACGCCGCGGGGCGAAGAAGGCCGTCGTCACCCAGAAGCGCTCCCTGGAGGCCGCCACGGCGGCCCACAGCAGCTTCTCCAGCCCCCTCGTCCCGCTGCTGGCCTCGCTCCGCGCGACCTGGAGCTGGATCCCATCCTCGAAAGCGGCGAGCTCGGGGAAGTGCGAGGGAGAGAGCAGCGAGGATGTCCCCTCCGTCCAGTTCTCGAGAAAGGCCGCGACCAAGTCCCGGACGGCCGGCCCCTCGATCCGCAGGTGGCTCTCCCGCTCGTGCTCGGGGTCCTCGGCGTTCCCCTCCCACCCCTTGTCGATCCCGACGCCTCCCATGAAGCCGAGCCTGCCGTCCACGATCAGGAGCCGGCGGTGCATGCGGTTGTTGAGCTTGTGCACGTTGTGCCAGCGGGGTGGGCGAAACCAGACGACCGTCGCGCCCGCGCTCCGCAGCTGCTCCATCAGACCCCGGTCCATCTTCTTGCACCCCTCCGCGTCGAGGAGCACGTTCACCTCGATGCCCTCGCTGGCCCTGGCGGCGAGCGCGTCGGCGAACCGCGGCGCGATGTCTCCGGCCGAGTAGATGTACGTGGAGAAGTTGATCGCGTCGCTCGCGGATGCGATCGCCTCCAGCATCGCGGGGAAGATCTCGTCCCCGTTGCGCAGGATCGTCACGCGGTTGCCCTCCCGGCACGGCGCGGGACCGAGCGCCTCCACCAGACCGGCGAACTGGCTGCTGTCGGCGGTGGGAGGGTCGGGAAGCTCGAATCCCTCGCCGGCGGCGCGCCGGTACCCGGCCACGTTGTAGGCGTAGAGCCCGGCCAGGCCCAGACCCACGCCAGCCGCAGATCGGCGGACTGCCGAGGCCCTCTTCACGTGCTCACTTATTTTTCGGCGGCATCGGGAGCGGACTAGGGTACCGGCATCAGGTGGCGACGCGAGAATGCCGACACATGCCAGCAGCCTCGCAAGTGCCCGGAGCCCTCGTCACGGTCGCGCAGGCGCGCGAGCGCGTGCTGAGGGTTGCCCGCCCACTCGCGCGGGAGCGCCTCGAGATCGCGGCGGCGCTCGACCGCGTCCTAGCGGAGGACGTGCTCGCGGCCGGACACGTGCCGCCCTTCCGCTGCTCGGCGATGGACGGCTACGCGCTCGCCGCGGGCCCGAGCGAGCGAACCCTTACCGTGGTCGGGGAGTCCCGCGCCGGCGCCCCGTCAGACCGAGAGCCGGCGGCCGGCGAGGCGATCAGGATCTCCACCGGAGCGCTCGTGCCCACCGGCGCGAGCGCTGTCGTGCGTCAGGAGGACGTCGACGAGCGCCGCAGGGCGATCCGCACCCGGGTCCTGGTGCGGGCCGGAGCGAACACTCGCGCCGCCGGCGAGGACATGCGCGCCGGGCAGACCGTGCTGAGCGCCGGAGCGACCCTCGGGCCGGCGGCGCTCGGCGCGGCGGTCGCGGCGGGGGCCCGGCACGTGCGGGTGGCGCGCCGCCCGGCGGTCGCGGTGCCGTCCACCGGCGACAAGCTCCGCTCGGCGGGCGAGCCGCTCGGGCCGGGGAGATCCACAACACCAACGCGCCGATGCTGACGGCGCTGGCCAGGCGAAGCGGAGCTGTCCTCTCGGCGGTGACGCGCCCGCCCGACGATCGCTCGAGGACCCGATCGGAGCTCTCGGCGGCCCTGGAGCGCGCCGACCTCGTGATCGTCTCGGATGGCATCTCGATCGGGCCCCACGACCACGTCAAGCAGGCAGCCGCCGGGCTTTCAGTGGCTGAGGTGTTCTGGGGGGTGGCGCTGCAGCCGGGGTGGCCGACGTGGCTCGGCGAGCGCAGCGGCAAGCTCGTGCTCGCCGTGCCGGGCAACCCGGTCTCGGCCGTGGTCGCGTTCACGCTCTTCGCGGGACCCGCGCTCGCCGCGCTCCAGTGCAGGGCGCCCGAGCGGGCGCACGACTCGGAGGCCGTGCTGGGCCTGGCGGTGCGACGCCACGCGAGCCGCGAGCAGGCGCTGCGCGTGCGCCTCGAGCGCAGGCACGCGCGCACCGTCGCGCACCTGAACGGACCGCAGGGCTCGCACCTCCTGAGCTCGCTGCCGGGCGCCGACGCGCTCGCGCTGATCCCACCGGGCGAGGGCGAGCTCGAGGCTGGAGCGCCGGTGGCGCTCGAGCCGCTGGCGCGCTGAGAGCCCGGGTGGCGCTCGGCCGGCCGGCGCGCTCAGAGCCTGGGCGGCGCTCGAACGGCCGGCGCGCTCAGAGCGCGCGAGCCTGCCCGACCGGAGAGAATCACGTCCGTGCGTGCCCCGATCGCACCGCTCGCGCTCGGTTGCCTGCCGGCGCTCGCCGCCGTCCGCCGGCGGCGAGCCGGGAGTCGCCCACCGGCTCGTGCCGCGCTCTCGCGGCGCCGCTCGACGGTCCTCGCTCGGGACGGCGCGGTGCGCTCGGTCCAGTCGGTGGACCTCACGCTCGCGCGCTCGGAGCTCGAGCGGCTGTGGAGCCCCGCCAGCCTCGAGAACCTGGCGCGAACCTACTGGCGCTTCCTCTCCCGCGTGACCGCGGGGCTGGTGCGGGTCCTCTACGGCCACGACGAGCGCTCGGTGGTGGTGCTCGGGCGGCCGCTGACGCTGCTGCGCTTCGATGCTCCGCAGTACGTGCTCGAGGCCGACCGGGGGAACGTCCGCTGGCGGATCCGTGACGGCCTCCTCGTCGCCCGCGCTGGGCGCGGGTGCGGATATCTGGCGATCGACGTCCGGCGTGGGGCTCCGTCTGCAGAGCCGGCGAGGCTTCGTGAGCCGGCGGGGGGGGCGAGGCTCCACGAGACGGAGGAGCCGGCGAGGCTCCAGATCCAGATCGAGGTCGCCAACTTCTATCCGGCGATCGCGGCTCGCTTCAGCATGCCCGTGTACAGGGCAACCCAGTCCTGGATTCACGTGCTGGTGACATACGGCTTCCTGCGCTCGCTCGCGGAGCTCGACCTTGCACCGTCCAAGGTGGGCCGCTTTGCCGAGCGCCCGCCCCCGCGGGGGTGAGCGCAGCCGTCGGGGAGCTGAGCTTGGTGCTGACCTTTCGTCAGCTGCTTGGCGAGGGCGGACCGATCGAGGTCGGCGATCTGCTCGGCTCCCTGCGCCTCGGCGACCAGGCGCCTGAGGACCGCCCCCATCTGATCGCCAACTTCGTCGCGAGCGTGGACGGCCGCGCGACGTTCCAGTGCGCTGCCGAGTCACGACCGCCTGGCCTGAGTAGCACTGGTGAAACGATCCGTCCGAGGTCTTCATGATCTTCGACTCGGGATCGGTGAAGTTGCGCTGCGCCGAGGGCTTGGGCCGAAACGGGTCGCGCCCGTCGCGCGGCTCCCGGGGCTTCTTGCCCTGCGCCTCAAGCTCCGCGCGTCTGGCGGTTTCCGCTTCGCGCGCCTCGGCCTCGAGCGCCTTCTTCGCCTGGCGGATCTTCGCCAGGCGCGTCTCACGCCGCTGCACTCCTCGGGTAGCTCACCGCCGCGGCGGTCGGGGCCGAACCGCTCGTCCTCCTCCGCATCGGTGCGCTCGGCCTCGGACAGCAGCGCGCCGACGTTCCGGCGCAGCTCGGTGATCTCGGCCTCCAGCTGGGTCTCCTTCTTGACCATCCGCTCGTAGCTCATCGCCTTGTGCCTGGAGGCGTTCGCCCGCAGCTTCGTGCCGTCCAGCGCCAGCAGCCCCAGCCTCACCAGCCTCGCCTCCTTGCACAGCCTCAGCGCCTGCACGAACAGCCCACCCAGTGCGTCCAAGTGACGCTTGCGAAACCGGGCGATCGAGCGGTAGTCAGGATGCTGGTCGGCGCACAGCATCCGCACCGCCACATCCCTGAAGGTCGCGCGCTCCACCTTGCGCGAGGACATCACCCCGTTCGCATAGCCGTACACCAGCAGCTTGACTATCAGCCGCGGGTCATACGGCGGATAGCCCCGCTCCTCCTCGTAGGCGGCATAGATCGCGGAAAGATCGAGCGTGCCGGACTCGACCAGGTCAGAGACGAAGTGCGCCAGATCCCCCTCCGGGATCCACTCCTGGAGCACCGGCGCCATCAACAGCACCTGCTCCGGGTCATAGGGCCGGAACGTCTTCTCCTCGCCGGCCGGGCGGCGGTCTGAGACGACCGACTCGTCCGCCTCCACCTCCACCAGCCGCTCCTGCGCCACCGCCGTCATCGCGATCCTCCCGCTCATGTGCAGGCGAATCGTCCTAAACGTCCCGGACCAGGACGGCTCCGCGGAACCGCCCCCATGACGATGCGGTTACCGACCCACGCTCCTAGCCGCCCGCAGGGCTTCGGCCAGCTCCTGATCGCGCACCGGCGCACGGCCATCGAGCTTGGCGGCGAGGGCGGCCCGCAGCCCGCGACCGACCGCGGGCCCCTCCGGCACCCCGGCGGCGAGCAATGCGGCGCCGTCGATCTCGAGCCGGACGTGGCGAAGGCCCCCCGTCAGCCACTGCCGGGCCTGCTCGGCGGGGCCGAGCGCGCCCGCGAGCGCGACCAGCTCCGGCGGTCCCCCGGCCACGGCGCGGGCGATCTCCGAGGGTGCACTCGCGCGCGCCAGCGACGTCGCGACCTGGTCCGCGCGCGAGCCGGCTGCGAGGATCGCGTCGCGGTCCGCGGCTTCGAACGCCAGCGCTTCCAGCAGCAAGGCCAGCCTGCGCTCCTGCACGTCGCGAGCCGCCAGTGCCAGCACCAGCCGGTCACGGCGAGCGTCCCGGGGCGCCAGCGCCAGCGCCCGCCGGGCCAGCCCGACATCGTGCAGACCGAACCCGGGGTCGACCTCGGCGCCGATTCCAAGCTCTTCAAGGACTCGCAGGGCGCAGAGCGGATCGGGCTCACGCGCCAGCAGCCTCAGCTCGGCGCCGACCCGCGGGCCGCTCACCGTGCGCAGGCTGTGCCGTCGGATCGCTTCGTTCACGAGCTCCCGCGTGCACGGCTCGAGCTCGAACCCCAGCCGGCTGGCGTAGCGGACGAGCCGCAGCAGGCGGGTGGGGTCATCGGCGAAGCTGCGGTTGTGGAGCACGCGCAGCAGGCGCCTGTCCAGATCCTCGAGCGCTGAGGGTGCCGTGCTGAGCTGGCCGGCCTGCGGGCCGGCCAGCTCGACAGCTGCCGCATTGACCGTGAAGTCGCGCCGGAGGAGATCCTCATGCAGGGACGCCGGTTCGACCTCCGGCAGCGCACCAGGGCAGGGGTAGCGCTCGCGCCGGGCGCGTGCGATGTCGTAGTTGAAGCCCTCGAGCGCGACGGTGCACGTACCGAAACGGTCGTGGCGCCGCACGTTGCCTCCCAGGGACGCCGCCAGCGCGCCCGCATCGCCATCCACCACGAGGTCCAGATCGGCGGGCTGCCCTCCCATCAGCAAATCGCGCACCGCGCCGCCGACGAGATACACGCCGGGCCGCTCGCGCAGGCGCGTAAGCAGCGGCGCCGCGGCAGGAAGCGATCGCACCTGCTCGAGCAGGGCCCTTGACCTCGGAACGTCCACGCCGTCATCTTCGCGCGCCCGCCGCCGCGCGCGCGTTGCCGCCCTCGCCCGGCTCGCCTGGGCTGTCACTAGGATGCCGGCCATGCCGAGTCCCGATGAGCGGCCCTGGCTGGTGTGGGGGCTGATCGCCGTGGCGGTCGGGCTGCTCGCGCTGGGAGGGGCGGTGGCGGCCCTGCTGCTGAACACGCCCAGAAACGTTTCCCATCCAAGCCTCTCGTTCACGCACCCGAAGGCGCAGCGCCCTACGAGCCACCCCGTCGTCGACGCCTTCGAGTGGCCGCGGTATGGCTTTGACTCGGGCCGTACTCGCTTCTTCGCCGGGACGCCGGGGCTGGGCCCACCGCTTCACACCGGGTGGAGCTTCAACGACTCCGCGCTGCTCGAGTTCCCACCCGTGATCTACCAGAACACGCTCTACCTGGTCGACGACAACGGCTCGGTGAAGGCGATCGACAAGCTCGACGGCCGCGTGCTGTGGCAGCGCCGGCCCGGCACCCTCGCGGCCGCGTCGCCCGCGATCGCCGCTCCGCAGCGCCTGGTGCTCGTGCCGCTGCTCTCGACCAACCGCAACGCCGGGCAGAACCCCGGCAACGGGCGCTTTGTCGCGCTGTCGATGGCGACCGGCCGCGTGGTCTGGTCCCGCGCCGTTCCGGCGGGAACTGAGTCCTCTCCGCTCGCTTATGGCCAGCGCGTCTACTTTGGCGATCAGAGCGGCAACATGACAGCACTGCGCGCCGGCGACGGTCGCCTGCTGTGGACGTACCACGCGGCCGGCGCGGTCAAGGGCGGCCCTTCGCTGGTGGGTGGAGTCCTCTACTTCGGCGACTACGCGGGCCGCGCATACGCGCTCAACGCGGCCAACGGTCGCGAGATCTGGGCCGTGGGCACCGGCGGCAGCCACTTCGGCTTGGGCTCGGGCCAGTTCTACTCATCTCCGGCCGTCGCCTTCGGGCGGGTGTACATGGGTAACACCGATGGGCGCGTGTACTCGTTCGCCGCCCGCACCGGTCAGCTCGCGTGGGCGACTGGCACGGGCGCGTACGTGTACGCCTCGCCGGCCGTGGCGGACATCCCGGGGCTGGGCCCGACGGTGTACGTCGGCTCCTACAGCGGCAACCTGTACGCGTTCGACGCCCAGTCGGGCACCGTACGCTGGATGCACAGCGCGGGCGGCAAGATCTCCGGCTCGGCGACGATCGTCGGCGGCGTCGTGTACTTCTCCGATCTGGCCTCGAGGACTACCCAGGGACTCGACGTTCGCACCGGCCAGCAGGTGTTCTCCTTCCCCGACGGGGCCTTCAATGCCGTGATCTGCGACTTCAACGCGATCTACCTGTCCGGCTACACGAGGCTCTACCAGTTGCTGCCGCGACGCTCGGGGGGGACGGCGCCGCGTAAGGGGTCGGCGGGAAATCCCCGCAAATAGCCGTGCACAAAAACAAACCTTCGGTCAGCTTTGCTATCATCATGAGTCTATGCGTTGTCGTAGTGGAAGCCATTGTCAGCAGCCGGCCGAGACCGGCCGCCGCTTCTGCGCCGAGCACGCAGCGGAGCTCGACCGCATGCGCGAGGAGCTGAAGGACGCCGCCGCCGCGCGGATCGGCCGGGGCCGGCCCAAGCGCTCGTCCACCTGCTGCCGCCCCGGATGCTACGAGCCTAGGGTCCCCCCCGCCGCGTATTGCGACCAGTGTGCCGCGGCCGGGTACGTCGAAGAGGCCGCGTAGCAGCGGCCTCATCCTCGCGGTCGCACTGCCACCCCCGCGCCCGCGAGGTGCTGCTTGACCTCGGTGACCGTGTGGTGTCCGTAATGGAGGATCGACGCACACAGCACGGCATCGGCGCCCGCCGCGATCGCGGCCACCAGGTGGTCGAGCTGCCCAGCGCCGCCTGAGGCGATCACCGGTACATTCACGGTGCGAGCGACCGCATCGATCAGGCGCAGGTCGTAGCCGGCATTGGTGCCGTCGCGATCCATGCTCGTCAGCAGGATCTCGCCGGCGCCCCGTTCGGCGCCCTCGCGCGCCCACGCGACCGCGTCGCGCCCGGTCGCGGTGCGACCGCCCGCCAGGAACGCCTGCCACGACGAGCCCCCATTGCCATCTCGGAGCTTGGCATCGATCGCGAGCACGACGCATTGCGCCCCGAACGTCCGCGCCAGCTCGTCGATCAGCCCGGGCCGCGCCAGTGCGGCCGAGTTGACCGATATCTTGTCCGCACCCGCGTCGAGCACCGCTTGCGCATCGGCGACCGAGCGAATCCCACCACCGATCGTGAATGGTATGAACACGTCGTCCGCGGTCCGCCGCGCCAGCTCGACAACCGTCTCGCGCTTGTCCGAGGTCGCGGTGATGTCGAGGAACACCAGCTCGTCGGCGCCTGCCGCGTCGTAGCGGCACGCGAGCTCGACCGGATCGCCCGCGTCGCGGAGGTCTAGGAAGCCGACGCCCTTGACCACGCGCCCGGCATCGACGTCGAGGCAGGGGATCACGCGCTTGTAGTGCACCGCGGTCTACGCGTGCCCGTCGAGGATCGCCTGCGCCTCGCCGACGCCGAAGCGCCGCTCGTACAGCGCCTTGCCGACGATCACACCCGACATGTTCACCTGGCGCAGCGCCGCCAGCGCTCTGAGGTCATCGAGCGATGAGACCCCGCCGGAGTAGATGAAGCTTCCTCGCACCACCCCGGCGATCCGCCTGGCGCCGTCGAGATCGGGGCCGGTGAGCATGCCATCGCGCTCGATGCTGGAGTACACGAACCGTCGCACGCCCCGCGCCGACAGCCGCTCGATCACCGACTCGACCGGGATCTCGGTCTGCTCGGTCCATCCCGACGCCGCCAGCCGCCCGGCGCGGGCATCGACCGACACGACCACACGGCCGTCGTGCTCGGTGATCACCTCATCCAGGAAGTCGATGTCGCTGTACGCGGCGGTGCCCAGCACGGCGCGCGACGCGCCGGCGGCGATCGCATCGGAAACCGCGGCGAGCGTGCGCAGCCCCCCGCCGACCTGCACGGGCACGTCGAGGGTGTCCGCGATCCGCGCGACGTGCTCGAGGTTCGCCGGCGTCCCGGTGCGCGCGCCGTCGAGGTCGACCACGTGCAGCGCCCGCGCGCCCGCCTGCACCCAGCGGCGCGCAGCCTGCAGCGGATCGGCGTCGTAGACCGTGCTCGCGTCGAACTTTCCCTGGGCCAGGCGCACGGCCTGGCCCGCGAGGATGTCGATCGCGGGCAGCAGGATCATGCGCGCGCCGCACGGACCGCTGCGGCACGGATCGCCTGCACCGCGGGGCGGGTGCACAGCTGCACGAAGCTCGCGAGCATCGCGAGTCCGTGCGCGGAGGATTTCTCAGGGTGGAACTGGACCCCGAGCACCGACCCGTGAGCCACGATCGTCGCGAACCGCTCGCCGTACTCGCTCGTGCCGACCACGTCGGCGGGGTCGCGCGGGCGCGCCGTCAGCGAGTGCACGTGGTAGAACGGGCACCCGCCCGGCGGGAGCCCCGCCGTCAACGGCGACTCCTGCTCGAAGGCGACCTCGCTCCAGCCGATGTGGGGTATCCGCAGCCCGCCCGTGCGCAGCCGGCTCACCTCCCCGACGATCAGGCCGAGCCCATCGGCGGGAGCGAGCTCGTCGGAGCGCTCGAACAGGAGCTGCATGCCCAGGCAGATGCCGAGCGTAGGCGTCCCCTGCGATGCGCGCTCGCGGATCAACTCGGCGAGGCCGAGCTCGACGAGGTTGTCCATCGCCAGTGGAAATGCCCCGACTCCGGGGACCACGAGGCCGTCGGCGACGCGCAACACGTCGTGATCGCGCGTGGTGCAGACACGGGCGCCGACGTGCTCGAGCGCCTTGTGCACCGAGCGGCGGTTACCCATCCCGTAGTCGACGACGGCGATCAGCGGCGCCGCGCTCATGCCCGCATCCGTATTCACACCAGCGTCCCCTTGGTGCTGGGAACTCCGGCCTGCGCCGGATCGAGCGCGACCGCGTCGCACAGCGCGCGCGCGAGCGCCTTGAACGCAGCCTCGATCACGTGGTGGGCGTTCGTGCCCGCCTCGACGGTCAGGTGCAGGGTGAGCTTTGCGTTGCTCGCCAGTGCACGGAACAGCTCCTCGGCGAGCTCGTGGTCGAAGTTGCCGATCGCCCCCGGTGCGAGCGGCGCCTGGAACACGCACAGCCCGCGCCCGGAGATGTCGATCGCGCACGACGCCCGGGCCTCGTCCATCGGCACCGTCGCGTGGCCATAACGGGTGATCCCGGCACGGTCGCCGAGCGCGCCGTCCAGTGCCCGGCCGATGCAGATGCCGACGTCCTCGACGGTGTGGTGAGCGCCCGTCTGGAGGTCCCCGCGGGCGCTTACGTCGAGATCGAGCTGACCGTGGCGGGCGAGCAGGTCGAGCATGTGATCCAGGAAGCCCACCCCGGTCTCGCGCGTGCCCGCGCCGGAGCCGTCGAGCGCAAGGCTGACGTGTACGTCGGTCTCCGCGGTCTTGCGCTCGAAATCGGCGGTCCGGGTCATCCCGTCCCATTGTCGCGAATGCGCGCCTCCATCGAGCGCGCGTGCAGCTCGAAGCCCTCCGCCCGGGCCACGGGTGCCGCAGCCCGCGCCAGCTCGCCCGCATCGTCGATTCGGACCTCGGCGAAGCAGCGCAGGAAGTGCAGCGGCGAGAGCCCCGAGGCAAACCGGGCTGCCCCGCCCGTAGGCAGGATGTGGTTTGAGCCCGCGATGTAGTCGCCGAACGCGGTGCCGGCGGCGGTGCCAACGAACACGCACCCCGCGCACGTGACGCGCGGGGCGAGCTGCTCGGCCTGCGGGCCGAGCAGCTGCAAGTGCTCCGGGGCGAGCGCCTGCGCGAGCGCGAGGGCCAGCTCGAGGTCGGGGACCCAAGCCAACCGCGCGAGCGCGCCGGTGTCGCGCGCGCCCTGCAGGGAAGAATCCAGCTGGTCCAGCAGCTCGGACGAGCTCGAGATCGCGATCACGAGCGACCCGGGGCCGTGCTCGGCCTGAGCCAGCAGGTCGAGCGCGAGCGGGCGGGGGTCGATGCCCGCGTCGGCGATCGCGACGAGATCGCTGGGCCCCGCGAACCCGTCGATCCCCACCTGCCCGAGCACCTGGCGCTTGGCCTCCTGCACGTACAGGTTGCCGGGGCCGACGATCACCTGCACGGCGCCGACCGATTCGGTCCCGTGCGCCAGCGCAGCTACCGCCTGCGCTCCGCCCATCCGGTAGACGGCGCTCGCGCCGGTCAGCCCGCACGCCCCGAGGATCACCGGGTCGAGCTCACCGTCGCTCCCCGGAGGGGCGCACACGGCAACGTGCTCGACGCCCGCGGCACGAGCGCTCACCACCCCCATCACGACAGTACTGGGGTACGGCGCCCGCCCGCCGGGGACATACACGCCGGCGCGCGCCACGGGAGACTCGCGCAGCAGCACGCGGTGGCGCGCGAACTCGACGGCGCGCGGGCCACCGCGCTCCATCACCGCGCTCGCGACTGCCGCGACGTTGTAGATCGCACGCTGCAACCCATCGCGGACCGCAGGATCGAGCCCTCTCGC
>QHBV01000223.1:22438-22966 GCA_003244035.1 Solirubrobacterales bacterium
TCGAGCACCGCGCGGTCGCCGCCGGCGCGAACCCGGGCGATGATCTCGGCCACGGGCTCGCGCACGGAGTCGGGCGAGGGGACGAGCGCGCGCAGATCGGCTGCCAGCGTTACCGGGTCCCAGCCAGCGCTCAGCCTCAGTCGCTCACACCGCATCCAGGCGCTCCAGCAGCACGTCGATCGCGCGGGCCTTGAGCTTGTGCGCGACCGGATTGGCGATCAGCCGCGCGGTGCAGTGGACGATCTCCTCGCGCACGACGAGCCCGTTCTCGCGCAAGGTCGTGCCGGTGGCGGTGAGGTCGACGATCCCGTCCGCCAGGCCCGTTAGCGGTGCGAGCTCGACCGAGCCCTTGACCTCGACGATCTCGGCCTGGCGACCAGTCTGCAGGAAGTGTGCCGCCGCGATCCGCGGGTACTTGGTGGCGATCCGCACGACCCCGAGCCGGCGCAGCGCCTCGGCCGCACGGTCCTCACCCGCGACCGTCGCGAGCACCATCGTGCAGCCCCCGTAGCCGAGGTCGACGAGCTC
>QHBV01000224.1:0-5401 GCA_003244035.1 Solirubrobacterales bacterium
GCCGACTCGACCTCGAACGGACCGATCCGGTAGCCGGCCGAGATGATCACGTCGTCGGCACGTCCCTCGTACCAGTAGTAGCCGTCCTGGTCGGCACTCGCCGCGTCCTTGGTGTGAAACCACTCGCCGCCGAACACCTGCTCGGAGTCCTCCGGCGGGCGGTTCCAGTAGCCGAGCGGGTAGTGGGGGTTCGAGCGTGCCCGTAGGCAGATCTCGCCGCGGTCGCCGGCGGGGACCGGCCGCTCGTCCTCGTCCAGGATCGCCACCTTCCAGCCCGGCATCGGCTTGCCCATCGAGCCCTCGCGGACCTCCATGAAGGGGTAGTTCGCGCACAGCGGATAGGACTCGGTGAGGCCGTAGTAGTCGAGCACGGTTACCCCGTACTGCTCGCGGAACCAGCGAATCGCCTCGGGGTTGAGCGGCTCGCCCGCCGAGCACACGATTCGGAACTGTTGCGGGTAGCGCGTGCCGGCGTCGGTGATCGACATCATCGAGCGAATCGCCGTGGGCGTGGCGAATACGTTCGAAACGCCATGGCGCGAGAGGAAATCGAGCTGCTTGGCCGGATCGAACCCGCCTTCGCGCTGGTAGACCGCCTGGACGGCGCCCAGGCGCCAGGGGCCGAGCACCGGGCAGATCCCCGCGGCCCACGCCCACTCGCCCATCCCGTGGAACAGCTCACCGTCGCGCACGTCGTGGCAGTAGGTGAACTCCTCGTGGCCGAGGATGTAGCGGTGGGCGTGGAGGATCCCCTTCGCCAGCCCGGTCGTGCCCGAGGAGTAGTACAGCTGGGCGGGATCGTCGGCGCGGGTATCGACCGTCTGGAAAGAGCTCGGCCCGCGGCTGAGCAGCTCGTCGTCGAGCACGAGCACGTGCTCGACCAGCGAGCGTTCGATCCGCCCCGCGTTGGCGGCATCGGTGACGAGCACCTTCGCCCCGGAGTCGCTCAGGCGATGGCGGATCCCATCCTCGCCATATAGGACCGACATCGACAACAGAATCGCGCCGGCCTTCCAGGTCCCGAAGAACGCGGCCGCGGCATGGGGCGTCGATGGCAGCAGCAGCGCGACGCGGTCCCCGCGCTGCACCCCGAGCTCGCTGAGCACGCCCGCGAAGCGGTTCGAGGCGTCCTGCAGCTCGCCCCAGCTGACCTCCCGCACATGGCCATCGAAGTGCTCGTGGACCATCGCCGGCTTCTCAGGCGGGTGGCGGTCGCACACGTCCGCGGCGATGTTGTAGCGCTCGGGCACCTGCCAGCGGTGACGATCGCACGCGTCTTCGTAGGAGGAGAAGGTCACTCCTGGGCCTGCTCCTGCTTGATCTTCTCGTCCAGCACCGACATCACATCCGGGTCGCGCAGCGTCGTGACGTCGCCGAGCGCGCGCCCCTCGGCGACATCACGCAGCAGCCGGCGCATGATCTTGCCCGAGCGGGTCTTGGGCAGATCCCCGGCCCAGATGATGCGCTTGGGCCGGGCGAACTTCCCGATCCGGTCGGCGACCTGGGCGCGGATCTCCGCCACCAGCTCGTCCGACTCCTCGGTACTTCCCTGGAGCGTCACGAACGCGCAGATCGACTGCCCGGCGTCCTCGTCGGACTGCCCGATCACCGCGGCCTCGGCGACACCCGGGTGCGAGACGATCGCGGACTCGACCTCGGCCGTTGAGAGGCGGTGGCCGGATACGTTGACGACGTCGTCGACCCGCCCGATGATCCAGAAGTCGCCGTCCTCGTCCTTGCGCGCGGCATCGCCGACGAGGTAGGTCTCCCGGCCGAACTTGGAGAAGTAGGTCTCGACGAAGCGCTCGTCCTCCTTGTAGAGCGTACGCAGCATCGCCGGCCACGGGCGGGTGAGCACGAGCAAGCCCTGTCCCTGCTCGATCGGCTTGCCCTCGCGCTCGTCCACGACCTCGGCGGCGATCCCCGGGAACGGGCGTGTCGCCGAGCCCGGCTTGGTGGAGACGATCCCCGGCAGGGGCGTGATCATGATCGCGCCGGTCTCNNGATCGGGCAGCGCTCGCCGCCGACCACCTTGTGGTACCACAGCCACGCCTTCGGGTTGATCGGCTCGCCGACCGAACCCAGCAGCCGCAGCTTGTGCAGATCGTGCTCGAGCACGTGCTTGGACCCCCATTTCATGCACGCACGGATCGCCGTCGGGGCGGTGTAGAACAGCGTCACGCCGTAGCGCTCGCAGAGCTCCCACCAAATGCCCTTGTGGGGATAGTCGGGGGCCCCCTCGTAGATCACGCTGGTCGCCCCGTTTGCCATCGGGCCGTAGACGATGTAGGAGTGACCGGTGACCCAGCCGACGTCCGCCGAGCACCAGTACACGTCCTGCTCGGGCTCGAGGTCGAACACGTACCGATGGGTGGCGCTGACGCCGGTCAGGTAGCCGGCCGTCGTGTGCAGCACGCCCTTGGGCTTGGCGGTCGACCCGCTCGTGTACAGCACGAACAGCGGGTGCTCGGCGTCGAGCTGCTCGGGGGGGCACTCGGCGTCCGCCTGCTCCATGACCTCGTGAAACCAAACGTCGCGTCCCTGCTGGAGCTGGCAGTCCGTGCCCGTGTGCTTGACCACGAGGATGTGCTCGAGCGTCTCCACGTCGCCCATCACGGCATCGACCTGCTGCTTGATCGGGGCGGTCTTGCCCTTGCGCCGCGCACCGTCGGCGGTGATCAGCGCCTTGGCCCGGCTGAACTCCATCCGCTCCTTGACCGAGTCCGCCGAGAACCCGCCGAAGACGACGTTGTGGGGCGCCCCGATCCGCGCGCACGCGAGCATCGCCACCACGACCTCCGGGATCATCGGCAGGTAGATCCCGACGATGTCTCCCTTGCCGATGCCGAGGTCCTTGAGCGCATTGGCGAAGCGCTGCACGTCGCGGTGCAGCTCGCCGTAACTGAGCTCCCGTTCCTCGCCTTCCTCGCCGTGCCAGTAGAACGCGACACGATCTCCGTTGCCCGCCTCCACGTGCCGGTCCAGGCAGTTGTGCGAGGCGTTCAGCATGCCGTCGGCAAACCACTTGTAGAAAGGAGGGTTCGAATCGTCGAGCGTCTCGCTCGGCTCGGCGAACCAGTCGAGCTCCTTCGCCTGTGCCAGCCACCACCCAGTCCAGTCGCGGTCGGCCTGTTCGTAGATCGACTCGTCATTCAGCAACGCGCTGGAGCGAAAGTCCTCCGGCGGCTCGAAGCGCTCGATCTCGAGCATCCCCTCGAGCTCGTCCGCGAGCTTGCTCTCGCCGCTGGGACTGGCGTCGGGCATCGGGTCCCTACCGCCGCCGCTTGCGCTTGCGCTTGGGGGTCGCGGACCTGGTCCTCGGGGCCGGGGATCCGACGGTCTCGCTCGCCACCGTCTCGGTCTCGATCTCAGTCTCCGGTGCCGGCTTGGGTGCCGGCACCGGGCGGCCCCACTTGGGCCACCCCGGCCCGGCGCCACCCGCCTTCATCCGCTGATCGCGCAGGGCCTGCGAGGAGACCAGCACTTCGGCGCGACCGGTGCGCCACGCGAGCGGCACGCCCGTCGGCCAGCGACCCGAGAGCAGGTAGGCGAGCGCGAGCAGCCAGTAGCACTCGACGATCGGGATCGGCACGAGCGTGATGATCACCAGGACGCCCGCGAAGATCCCCAAGTAGCCCATGAAGCGGGTCAGCAGCCCCACCCGCATCGCGTTCATCGCGGTCAGTACGAAGCCGATCGCCAGCAGCAGCACGCCGAGAAAGCCCAGTAGCTGGGGGATCACCAGCGTGGGCGAGGTCAGCAGCTTGTTTGCCTGCTCGTAGGTCTGGCTGCCGTGCGTAACGAACTGGTGCGCCTTGAGCCCATAGGCGACGAAGTAGACGACGCTGCTCAGACCGGAGAGCACGCCCCCAGCGATCGCCACCGGGCCGATGAACGCCGGCCGGAGCCCGGGATTGCGCGCACGCGTGATCCTGAACAGAAATCCCAGCGTCGCCGCCAGCGCGAACGAGCCAAGTGCTTCCACAGCCGATCCGATCACGTCATGCGCGAAGCGCTTGTCCTGGGTGATCAGGCCGATTGTCTGCTCGTTGACCTTCGCGTGCACCCCCCCGAGCTGGATCGCGACCCCGACTATCAGCAGCACACCCGCGGCCGCGGCGATCACGGCCTGGCGCGTACGCACGCGCGCCTCGTAGAGGAGCTGCTCGTCGACCGTCATCGGGCCGACAATCCTAGTGGGCCACCAGCCCGCCGCGCGAGTTCTCACGCGGCACGGTCGCTTCGTACACTCGCGCCGGTGCCGGCTGAGAGCGAGAGCAACGCCGCCGTGTGCCCGGCGTGCGGTGGCGAGCTGGCGACGTGGCGCTGGGTCCCGGCCTCCGAGCCCGCGCTGGCGACTGTCCGCTTCGAGCTGCGCCGGTGCGCGCGCTGTCGCTCCGCGGTCACGATCGGCGATGTGGCGGACGATCTGCACGAGACGGGGGCCTACCGCCCCGGCGCGCCCCGCTTGCACCGAGCGGTCACTCCGCTGCTGCAAGCATTCGACCGGCGCCGGCTGACGATGCTGGGCGTGGCGCCGCCCGCACGCCTGCTCGACATCGGCGCGGGCCGCGGCCGGTTCGTCGCGGCCGCGCGTACGGCTGGATACGACGCGTTCGGGATCGAGCCCTCGACTCGCGGCGTGCAGGCGGCGGCGGCGATCGGCGCCCCGGTGCGCCAAACGACGATCGAGCAGGCCCAGATCCCGGACGCATCGCTCGACGCAGCGACCCTGTGGCACGTGCTCGAGCACCTGGACGGCTCCGATGCCGGGGTCGAGCAGCCTGCCTCCTGGCTGCGGCCTGGAGGCAGGCTGCTCGTTGGCGTCCCGAACCTCGCCAGCTTCCAGGCTCGGATCGGCGCAGAGCGCTGGTACCACCTCGACGTGCCCCGCCACCGCGTGCACTTCACACCCGCCGGCCTGCACGAGCTCCTGCACAGGCACGGCTTCGAGGTGCTGCGCACCTACCACGTCCTGCTCGAGCACAACCCGTTTGGCATGTGGCAGTCGCTGCTGAGCCGCGTGACCGTCCATCCCTCCTACCTCTACAACGTCCTCAAGCGCAACGCTCCACTGCGCTCGCCGGACCTGGTGCTGACCGCCCTCGGGCTCCCGCTGGCGCCACTCGCCGCGCTCGCCGAGCTGATCGCGGGCGCCCTGCGCCACGGCGGCACGATCGCCGTGCTGGCGCGCAAGCAGGCAGGACGGCTAGGATAGAGCGATGGAAGGCAGCGGCGGCTTTGGCGACATGTTCGGCGACCCCGAGGAGCTTCAGCGCAAGCTCGGGGAGTTCGCCGAGCAGATGCAGGGCGCGCAACGGCTCGCATGGGCCGACAACGCGATCAAGCTGGCGGTCGATCTCACTGTCGCGTCGATCAACCGCGCCAACATCCAGGGGAC
>QHBV01000224.1:5413-14352 GCA_003244035.1 Solirubrobacterales bacterium
ACCGAGCAGCAGGCCGAGCAGCTGCGCACGGTGATGGCGGTGATCTTCCCCGAGGCCGTGACGCTCGTGCGCGAGGCCCGCGAAGGACTGCAGTAGGGCTACTTGAGCAGGCGCGAGAGCCTGCGGTCCTTGAGCAGCTTGCCTTCGGTCTGACACGCCNNGGCTCGCCGTTGCGGCGGTGGACGGTCAGCGGCATCGGCAGCTTGTCGGGGATCGGTAGCTTCAAGACCTGCTCGTAGTGGGCGATCACGTCGCCGAGCCGCGTCACCATCCCTTCGCGCAGCCGCTCGACCTCGCCGGGCTCGAGGTCCGAGCCGCGCTTGAATGGAGAGAGTCTCGCTGCGTGGAGGATCTCGTCCACCCACGAGCGGCCGATGCCCGCGAGCACATGCTGGTCTCGCAGCAGCGCGTACAGCGGGCGCGGAAGATCGAGCAGCTCCCGCAGCGGCGGCGGAGCGGGCCACGCGTCCGGCCCGAGCGATGCGAGCGTCTGCTCGCCGTCGAGCTCCGGCGAGCTCAGCAGCTTGACCCAGGCGGCCTGCTTGGTCCCGAACTCCCGCAGGCGCAGCTCGCGGCCGTCGTGGAGGCGCAGCAGCAGCCGCGACGCACGATCGCGCGGCGAGGCCCTGACGTCGAAGAGCTGCAGCCGCCCCGCCGACATCAGGTGGATCAGGAGCGCGAGCTCGCCCTCGAGCTCGACCACGAACAGCTTCCCCCGGCGCCGGACGCGTTCGATGCGACGGTCCGTTAGCGCCGCGAGCGGGGGATCATAGGTCTTCAGCGCGTTGACCCCGGGCGCGAGTGCGGACTGCACCCGCGCACCGGCAACCGCGGCGCCGAGCAGGCGCGCGGTGATCTCGACCTCGGGAAGCTCTGGCATCTGCGCTCGCCACCGAGGGTAGACCGAACAAACTGTTCGGCGTGGTTGAAGATCGCTTTACGCACTCGTCCGAGACTGCGCTCATGAGCGACCTACTCGCAATCGTGGGAACGGCGGACGTGGACGACGAGCTGCTCGCGGAGATCGAGCGACGCCGACCCGACCGGGTCACGGTCCTGGTGGAGCAGGACCAGTCCGACTGGGCGGTGGACGAGTCCAGCGCAGGCAACGCGCTACGCAACCGGCTCGCCGTGCTGCTGCACGCGATCGAGCAACGCACGGGTGCCGTCGTCGTGGGGTTGGCGGGTGACCCCGAGCAGCTGCTGGGTTGGCGCTTTGATCGCGTCGTCAGTGCTCGCGCCCCGATCGCGGCGCGCAGCCGCAGCCCGATTCCAGTCTGAGCGCCGCTACTCTCCCGGACCACCATGAGCGTGGCCGGGGTGCGAGACGACGTCGTCAGCACGCACGCGCACGGCGTGGCCAGCCGCTGCACGGGACTGGCGATCGCGCTTGCGCTTGTGCTGTGCGGCTGCGGCAGCACGGCTCTTTCGGGCGGCCAACTGCGTAGCCGCGCCACCAGCTTGTGCCGGCAGGCGACCACACAGACCAGCCGCATCCCGACGCCTGCCTCACCGGCGGTCGCCGGCCCCTTCCTCGAGCGCGGGGTCACGGTGCTCTCTCCAGAGCTGGCAGCGTTGCGGACGCTGAAGCCGCCGAGCAGCGCCGCCGCCGTATACACAACCGCGCTGAACGCATTGGCCGGCAAGCTGAGCGCGCTGAGGGAGGCCGTCCGCGACCTCGCCCACGGCGAGGATCCCGTGATCGCGACCAAGACCCTCGAGCAGGAGCTGGCGCCCCTGGAGTCCGAGGAGAACGATGCCTGGCGGGCGCTGGGGATCCCGGGCTGCGTGAATCCGTAGCCAGACCGCCGGCTCATCACTTCGCAGCGATCAGCACCACGCCCGCCAGCGCGGCCGCGACCCCCAGGGCCTGCACGCGGCGCACACGCTCGCCGAGAAGGGCCCGGGCAAGGAGCATGGTCGCGAGCGGATACAGCGAAGCCGCGACCGCTACGACACTGAGCAGTGCGTGCCTGGTCGCGAGCGCGTAGAGGCCGTTGGCGGCGAGGTCGAGCGCCCCGATTGCCGCCAGCGGCCAGAACCGTGCGCGAGCGAGGTCGGCGCCTCCCGACGTGCCCCACACCACCGTAGCTGCGAGCAGCGCGCCCACGCCGGCCCCCCGCGAGGCCAGCAGAGCCCACAGCACATCCGCCCGCGCGCTGACCCTGATCCCCACGAGGTAGCTGCCGAACCCCAGCGCCGCGATCAGCGCGAGCCCCACGCTCGCTCGTGCGTTGCCGCATGACTGCACCCCCGCTGGGCGCTCGCGACTCGCGAGCACGACGCCGACGACGGCGACGAGGATCCCCGCCAGCTGCACCGATGCCGGACGATCCCCCCCGGCCACACCGACGATCACCGGCACCGCAACGCCGGTTGCCGCGATCGGGGCGACGACGCTCATCGTGCCGATTGCGAGCGCGCGGTAGAAGGCCGTCAGCGCCGCCACCCCGGCGACCCCCGCGGCAGCCGCGGGCAGCATCCGGACGAGATCGGGCGGCCCCGCTCCGCGCGCCGCGACCAGGACGATCACGGCGCAGCACCCGATGCCCTGACTGAGGAGCACCACCATCAGTGGCGTCGCGCGCCGGGCCTCGACGCCGCCGACGAAGTCCGAGACCCCCCAGCACAGCGACGAGCCCAGCGCGAGGGCCAGCGCGAGCGTCAGTTTGGCGGTCCCCCGCTACTGCGGGTCGAGCTCGATCGACTCGATCTTGGGCGGCTCGAGCGGGCGGTTGCCCCGACCGGTGGGAACTCCTTCGATTGCGTCGACCGCGTCCATCCCGGCGCTAACCTGGCCGAACACGGTGTGCTTGCCGTCGAGCCAGGGAGCGCTGTCGATCGTCACGATGAAGAACTGCGAGCCGTTGGTGCTCGGACCGGAGTTGGCCATGGCGAGCGCGCCGCGGAGCACCTTGTGCTGGTTGAACTCATCCTCGAACGTATAGCCGGGGCCGCCTGTACCCGTGCCTTGGGGGCAGCCGCCCTGGATCATGAAGTCGGGGATCACGCGGTGGAAGATGAGTCCATCGTAGTAGTGCTCAGCGGCGAGCTTGCGGAAGTTCTCGACCGTCTTCGGCGCGTCCTCGTCGAACAGCTCGAGCGCGATTGTGCCGTGGGTGGTGTTCATATGGGCTCTTGACATGGGCGCTCGAGCTGTTGAGGAGGGCTCTGGCTAAGCGCCGGTGACGCGCCCGGCGGGCGCAAAGTCAGCGATGCACTGGCGACCCTCGGCCTTGGTCGGCGCGTTGCACCCGGGATGGCCGCAGCCGCACTTGTGCGGCTCGTGGCCCTCATGGGCTCCGTGCCGGGCGCAGTAGTCCGAGCAGTACCCGTCGTCCCTCGCTGCGCACGAGCATGTGTCGTGAACGCAAATCCGCTCAACCATGACCATAAGTGACCTCCCGGTGGTTGTCTGGAACGATGACCTTCTCCAGATTGTGGCAGGCCGCCGAGGCCGGCCCGATCCGCCTACCGGCGCGCGGGCTCGAGCCGCAGCTCGTGCCCGCGGATCTCGGTGCCTGCGACCAGCTCCACGACACGACCCGCCGCGTCCTGGGGAACCTCCACGAACGCGAAGCGCTCGAGCACCCGCACGTTGCGCACGGCTTCGCCGTCGAGACCCGTGGCGGACGTGATCGCATGGACGATGTCGGACGGCTCGATCCCTGCCGCCCGGCCACCGGACACGATCAGCTTGCGCGCCGGCGCCTCGCCGTTGGCGGACACGCGCGGCTTCGAATGACGGCGCGGCCTCTGCTTGACAGGAGTGGGTGCGACGTGGGCGTCCTTGACCCACGGCGCCAGCCTGACCCCGGCATGGGACTCGATCGCCTCGATCTCGCGTCGCTGGCGCGGCTCGTAGAAGGTGATCGCGCGGCCGCTTCGTCCCACGCGGGCGGTTCGGCCGATCCGGTGCACGTACACGTCCGGGGAGATCGGCACGTCGTAGTTGACGATGTGCGAGACGCCGACGATGTCGAGCCCCCGTGACGCCACATCGGTGGCGACGAGCAGCGGCAGGCGCCCGTCCTTGAACGAGATCATGACTCCGTCGCGGGCGCCCTGGGACATGTCTCCGTGCAGCGCCTTGACGTTCAAGCCGCGGTCGCGCAGCGTCCGCGAGAGCTGGTCGCAGCGGATCTTGGTGCGCACGAACACGAGCGCCTGCGCGGGTCGCTCGGCCTGCAGGACGCTGACCAGCGCGTCGGCCTTCTCCCGCTGGGCCACCTCGAGCGCGAACTGCTCGACGCTGTCGACGGTCATCGTCGCGGTCTTGACCTTGATCGTGACGGGTTCATACAGGTACTGGTCGGCCAAGCGCCGGATCTCCGGCGGCATCGTGGCGGAGAACAGCGCCGTCTGCCGGCTCGAGGGCGTCAATGACAGGATCCGCTCGACGTCCTCGAGGAAACCCAGGTCGAGCATCTCATCCGCCTCGTCAAGCACCACGAACCGGCACGAGTGGAGCATCAGCGAGTGCCGCGAGATCAGATCCTTGACCCGCCCAACCGTACCAACGACGACGTGGCCGCCGGCGCGCAGCTGCGCCTGCTGGCTGCGGATCGGCGCTCCCCCGAAGACCGCCACGACATCGACCCCCTTGCGCTTGCCGTAGGCCCGCAGCGCCTGGGTCACCTGGATGCACAGCTCGCGCGTGGGCGTGAGCACGAGCGCCTGCAGCTCCGGATCCTGGGGATCGACGTACTGCAGCAGGGGCAGGCCGAACGCGGCGGTCTTTCCCGACCCCGTCTGCGCCTGGCCGATCACGTCGGAGCCCTCCAGCAGCGGCGGGATCGCTTGCTCCTGGATCGCGCTCGGCGCCTCGTACCCGACGTCGCGCACCGCCGCGAGGATGTCCGGCGCCAGGGGGAGGTCGGCAAACGTGGTCATCGCCCACCGGAAGATAGACGGCTCGCGGGCAACGCGCGCAGTGGTTGAGGAACCTTGACAAGCAATGGTTCGGTGCCTAATCTTTCGGCCCCTCATGAATACGCCCGCGGACCCGAACCGCATCGACGCCTACGTCTGGCGGATCAGCGCCGTGGTGATCGTCGGGTCGATCATGTCGATCCTCGACACCACGATCGTCAACGTCGCGCTCGCGACGCTGGGGCACAGGCTGCACTCGCCGATCGCCCAGATCCAGTGGGTGGTGACCGGCTACATGCTCGCGCTCGCAGCGGTGATCCCGATCACCGGGTGGGCGGCGCGCCGCTTCGGCGCCAAGCAGGTGTACCTGCTCTCGCTCGTGCTGTTCACCGCCGGTTCGGCGCTGTGCGGCCTTGCCACTTCGGCCACGGAGCTGATCGTGTTCCGCGCGATCCAGGGAGTCGGCGGCGGGATGATCCTGCCGATCGGCCAGCTGAT
Organism: Solirubrobacterales bacterium; assembly: GCA_003244035.1. Lineage (GTDB taxonomy): Bacteria > Actinomycetota > Thermoleophilia > Solirubrobacterales > Solirubrobacteraceae > Palsa-465. The sequence continues at coordinate 10,784 of QHBV01000224.1, forward strand.
GATGGCCGATGCCGCGGGGCCCAAGCGGATGGGCCGCGTGATGAGCATCGTCGCCGTGCCGGCGATGCTCGCGCCGATCCTCGGCCCGACGATCGGCGGGCTGATCCTCGACAACGCGAGCTGGCGCTGGATCTTCTACGTCAACGTGCCGATCGGGGTGATCGCGGTGCTGGCGGCGCTGCGAACGCTTCCCTGGCTGAAGGCCGGGGCGGCGGGGAGGCTCGACATCCGCGGCCTGGTGTTGATGGCGACCGGACTGCCGCTGCTGACCTATGGCCTGGCGGAGATCGGGATCACCGGCAGCTTCACGGCGGTCAAGGTCCTCGTCCCGTGCCTGGGCGGACTCGCGCTGGTCGCGGCGTTCGCCGTGCACGCGCTGCGCGTCCCGCTGCCGCTGCTCGACCTGCGCCTGTACCGCCGTCCGACCTTCGCCTCGGCCTCGTTTGCGATGTTCTGCCTCGGCGCGGCGCTGTTCGGCGGCATGATCCTGCTCCCGCTCTACTGGCAGGGGATCCGCCACGAGACCGTGCTCGACACCGGCTTGCTGACCGCGCCGATGGGGCTCGGCGCGGCGCTGGTGATGCCGCTGGCGGGAAAGCTGGCCGACCGCTGGGGCGGGGGGCCGCTGGCACTGTTTGGCGTGGTCGTGACCACACTGGCGACGATCCCCTTCGGTCTGATCGGTGCCCACACCTCGATCCTGTGGCTGTCGGTCGCGATGTTCGTGCGCGGCACGGGGATCGGCTTCGCGTTCATGCCGGTGATGGCGGCGGCGTTCGCCTCGCTGCAGCGCTCCGAGCTCGCCCACGCGACCCCGCAGCTGAACGTGCTCCAGCGCGTCGGCGGATCGATCGGCACCGCCGTGCTCGCGGTGGTGCTGCAGCGAGCGCTCACCGGCGTGCACACATTGGGCGGCGCGGCTTCCGCCTACGGGACCGCGTTCTGGGCAGCGACCGCGCTGACCGCGCTGGCGATCGTGCCCTGCATCATCCTGCTCCGCGCGGAGCGGGCGGCGCGAGCCGCCACGCGTGAGAAGGACCCCGGCGTCCCGGCGGAAGCGCTCGCGGAGGCGGTCACGGCGTGAGTGCCGCCGAGCTCGATCACGCCGGCGAGCTCGACCCCGGCGGCGAGCGCGACCCCGCTACCGAAGTCGGCCGCGCGTTCAAGGCCGCGATCGCGGCACTGCGCCGGATGCGCGGGCGCGAGACCCATCAGCACGACGGCGAGCTCGGAGACGCGCAGTACAGCCTGCTGTTCGGGCTGCGCGAGTGCAGCGAGCTGTCCTCGAGCGAGCTCGCGTGCGCCGCCCAGCTCAGCCCCCCAAGCGCCGCCGAGATGCTCGACGGACTAGCCGCCGCGGGGCTGGTCCAGCGTGTGCGCTCGGTGCGAGACCGGCGCGTCGTGCTCACGTCGCTGACCGAGCGGGGGCGCGAGCTCGTCGAGCACCGCCGGGCGCGGATGGAGCCTCGCTACCGTGCTGCGATGTCCGGCTTCGACGATGAGCAGCTGCTGAGCGCCGCTGCCGTGCTGGACAGCCTCCGAGCGATGTTCGATCAGCTCGCCGACGAGCGGGTGCAGTCCAGCCGGCTCAGCCGCAGCTGAGCCGAGGGCTCAGGGTTCACAAACCCCCCGAGATTCACGCCCTTGCCCGCCCGCGGCTTGGTCAGACTCGGCCTGCTCGGCACAGCGTGTGCAAGGCGGACGAGGAAGTGCTTCCATGCTCCGCGTGAGAGGCTCGGAGGCTCCGGCGCGATCTTCGCGCTCGCTTGTCACAGCCGTCCGCACCCGCGCGTTGTGGTTTCTGCTGCGGACTCGATCCACCGAACAGCTCCGCGCCCTGCAAGACTGCCCGGCGTGGGCACCGGTTGACCGGGCGCTGAGAAGCGGAGAGATCCTTGTGCTGGGAGGGATGGTCCCGCGACTGCGGCTGTCTGGCCGGCACTTCGACTATTGCGGCGTGCTGGCCCGGTCGGTCCTCACCGGCCTGCACGAACCGATGGTCCAGGAGGCGCTGCGACGCACGGTTGCCCCCGGCGGTGTGGTGCTCGACCTTGGTGCCCATTTCGGCACGATCTCTCTGATCGCGGCGTGGCTCGTGGGTCCGCAGGGCACTGTCATCAGCGTCGAGCCGCAACCGGCATGCGTCGAGGGGATCGAGGCCGACGCCAGGTTGAACGGCTTTGCCCACATCAGAGTGATTCAGGCGGCCGTCGGCGCAGCCTCCGGAATGATTGAGGTCGTGCTCGCGGCCGATTCCGCGTGGACGATCTCCTCGAGCGTGGGTGAGCATCCGCTGGAGACGGGACGCGCCATGGTGCGTGCCGTCGCCGTGGACGACCTGATCGCCACCGGCGCGATCCCCCCGCCGGACGTCGTCAAGATCGACGTCGAGGGAAGCGAGGTTGACGTGATCGCCGGGATGGAGCGAACGCTCACCGAGACTCGCCCACGGCTGATCGCCGAGATGCACGACCGGACCAGCGCCTTCTCCCGCGCGCTCGAGCCGTTCCGTTACGAGATGGTCAACCTCGACGGCCCGGAGCCGATCGAGCAGGCGGGGCCCAACGTCCATCTCCTGGCCTCACCACTCAACTGAGTGCGCAATCCACTTGACGCGGCATGCAACCTCGCGGGGGGCAAGATCCAGCCGATGTGACGGCGACCGCGAGCAGGTAGCCTGCCAGCGATGCCAACCGGCGGGGACGACTCAGCCGGGGGCTCGAGCGCCGCGGCCCCCGGAGCCTTTCAGACTCTGGGGCGTGCGGTGGTTCGCTTCCGCTGGGCGGTGCTCGCCGTGTGGATCGCCGCGGCGGTCGTGGTCCCTGGAGCGCTGCCCACGCTCTCGAGCGCCGCCAAGAGCCAGAACACTTCGTTCCTGCCCTCGAGCACGCCGGTCGTGCGCGCCTCGAAGCTGGCGGCGCCCTTCGAGCGCCAGAACACCGCCAGCACGCTGCTCATCGCCGGGCGCTCGGGTGGTCCGCTGAGCGCAGCCGACGAGTCCTCGATCGCCACGGCGACGCGGGCCGTGGGCGCTGTGAGCGGGGTGCGCGACGTCCGTAGTGGCGAGCTCTCCCGCGACGGCTCCTCGCGGCTTGCAACCGTCGAGCTCAAGGGGGTCGGGGCGCGGTCCGGCGGCGGCAAGATGGTCTTCGATCAGATGCGGGGCGCGGTTCGGAGTGTCCACGCCCCCGCCGGTCTGCAGATCCACTTCGCCGGCGAGCTCGCGCAGTCGGTCGATGCCAACGCCAAGCAGAGCCACACCCAGAGCTTGACCGAGCTGCTGTCGGTGATCTTCATCATCGCGCTACTGCTGGTGGTCTTCCGGGCGGTACTCGCCCCCTTGGTGACGCTCTTTCCCGCGGTGCTGGCCCTCCTCATCGCCGGGCCGCTGATCGGCGAGGCGGCCAAGGCGGGACTCGAGGTCTCGACCTTCACGCAACTGATCCTGATCGTGATCGTGCTCGGGGCCGGGACCGACTACGGCCTGTTTCTGATCTTTCGCGTGCGCGAGGGCCTCGCCCACGGCGTGGAGCCACGCGAGGCGGTGATCGCCGCGGTCAGCCGCGTGG
>QHBV01000225.1 GCA_003244035.1 Solirubrobacterales bacterium
CACAGCGTCGGCGCGCTGCCGGTGGCGCTCGACTCCACCGGCGCCGATCTCGCCGTCGGGTGCACCTACAAGTACCTCAGCGGCGGCCCCGGTGCACCGGCTTTCCTGTACGTGCGCTCCGAGCACCAGGAGCGCCTGCGCCAGCCGATCTGGGGCTGGCTGGGGCGGACTGATCCCTTCGAGATGGCGCAGGGTTACGAGCCCGGCGCGGGGGTCGGGGCGATGCTGTCGGGGACCCCGCCCGTGCTCGCTCTGACCGCCGTCGCCGCCGGAGTCGAGCTCGTGCTCGAAGCGGGGATCGTGGCGATCCGCGACAAGGCGATCGCCCTCACCGAGTACGCGGTCGCGCTGAGCGACGAGTGGCTGGCGGCGCTCGGGGTGACGCTCGGCTCCCCGCGCGACAGCGCTCGCCGCGGAGCCCACGTCGCGCTCGTGCACCCCGAGGCGCGCGAGCTGTGCCGGCGGCTGCTCGAGGCCGGCGTGATCGTCGACTTCCGCGAGCCCGACGTGATCCGGCTCGGCCTGTCGCCGCTGACCACCCGCTTTGCCGACGTGCAGGCCGCCCTGCAGCGGCTTCAGAGCGTCTTGGGCACCCCGAAGCGCGCGAGCAGCCCGTCGTCGTGAAAGCGCGTGATCGACCCGATCCCCCCGTCGCGCACGCCGATCACGAAGATCCCCGACCGCTCCCAGCGGCCGTCGGTGAGGATGTAGTACGCGTAGGCGGGCTGCCCGTTGGCCCCGCAGGCCACGAAGCGCCACGGCGCCGCGCGGCGGCGCCGGCGCTCGCGCAGGAACGTTGCAACCGCGTCGCGTCCCCGATGCCACTCGGGCTGGGGCGGCATGCTGACGACGGCATCCTCGGCGAGCAGCGCCACCACCGCGTCGATGTCGTCGCGCTGGAAGGCGTCGGCGAAGCGCGCCACCAGCTCCCGGTCGGCCTTGGGCACGCCCAGGCGCTCGCGCCGGGCCGGCACGCGGGCCTCCAGGGCGCCGCGGGCTCGCTGCAGAGCGCTGTTGACCGATGCCGGCGTGGTGGCCAGCATCTCGGCCACCTCCTCGGCGTGGAAGCCGAGCACGTCGCGCAGCACCAGCACGGCGCGCTGGCGGGGCGCCAGGTGCTGCAGGCCTGACACAAAGGCCAGCGCCACGGACTCCTTGGCCTCAAAGCGCGCCTCGGGGCCGGGCGCGGCGTCGGCGATCCCCTCCAGCAACTGGTCGGGATAGGGCTCGAGCCAGGAGACCTCGGTGTAGTTCTCCGCCGAGTGGATGACCTGCGGGCGCCGGTCACGGTCGCGCAGCGCATTGAGGCAGCGGTTGGTGGCGATCGTGTACAGCCACGCGCGCAGCGAGGAGCGGCCCTCGAACTGCTCGAGTCCCCGCCACGCGGCTAGGAGCGTCTCCTGGAGCAGGTCCTCGGCGTCCTGGAGCGAGGCCAGGATCCGGTAGCAGTGCAGCTGCAGCTCGCGTCGGTAGGGGTCGGTGAGCTGGGCGAACGCCGTCTCATCGCCGCGCTGGGCGCGGGCCAGGCGGTTGCGGCACTCAAGCTCTGAGTCGGATTCGGTCACCTGACGCATCTACCGCATATGACACCACCGCATCCGCGAACTCATCGCTTATTCGCCCGGTCATCGAGGGGTCTCAGTTTTGGCCACCGCACATGCAAAGGAGAACCTCGTGACCAAGACCACATCGACCGAACGTTGGGTGCTGATCCTCAGCTCGCTGGCCTCCCTGATGGTGGCGCTCGACATGCTCGTCGTCTCCACTGCGCTGGGCGCGATTCGCCATCACCTCGGCGCCTCGCTGGAGCAGCTGGAATGGACCGTTAACGCCTACGGGCTGAGCTTCGCCGTGCTGCTGATCCCCGCGGCCTCGCTGGGTGACCGCTTCGGTCGCCGGCGACTGTTCGCCGCCGGCCTGGGGTTGTTCGTGGCCGGCTCGATGGCGTGCGCGCTGGCGCCGAGCGCGGGGGCGCTGATCGCGGCGCGGGCCGTGCAGGGGGCGGCGGCGGCGCTGGTGGCTCCGCTGTCGCTGTCGCTGCTGGGTGCGACGTTCGGACCCGAGCGTCGAGCCTGGGCGCTGGGGATCTACAGCGCGATCACGGGGCTGGCCGTGCTCGGCGGCCCGGTGGTCGGCGGGGCGATCACCCAGGGGCTGGCCTGGCAGTGGGTGTTCTGGATCAACGTCCCGATCGGACTGGCCGCGACGGCGCTGGTGCTGACGCGGATCAAGGAGAGCTACGGCCCGCGGTCGCGCTTTGACGGCGTGGGCGTGGTGCTGGTCACCGGCGGGGCGCTGGGGATCGTGTGGGGCCTGATGCGCGGCAACACCGCCGGCTGGGGCAGCCTCGAGGTGCTGGGTGCACTGGGCGCCGGACTGATCGCATCGGTGGCATTCGTCGTCTGGGAACGTCACGTCACCGAGCCGATGCTGGCGCCACGGCTGTTCGCGTCGCGCGGCTTCGCGGCCGGCAACGCCACGAACGTCCTGCTGTCGGCCTGCCTGTTCAGCGCCGTCTTCTTCATGGCGCAGTTCCAGCAGGTCTCACTCGGGCAGGGACCGCTCGACTCCGGACTGCGGCTGCTGCCGTGGACCGCGACGCTGTTCGTGGTGGCGCCGATCGCCGGTTCGCTGGTGAGCCGGATCGGCGAGCGTCCGCTGGTCGTCACCGGCCTGGCGCTGCAGGGCGCCGGGATGGCGTGGATCGCGCTGGTGGCCACCCCGGGCATGGCCTACATCGAGTTGGTGGCGCCGCTGGTGATCGCCGGCGCCGGCATCTCGATGGCGATTCCCGCCGTCCAGAACGCGGTCATGAACGCCGTGGCGCCGGGCGACCTGGGACAGGCCTCGGGCGTGAGCATGATGACGCGTCAGCTGGGGGGCGTGCTCGGGGTGGCGATCGGAGCGGCCGTGTTCACCGGGGCGGGTAGCTATGCCTCGGCGAGCGCATTCGGCGATGGCTTCGGTCCGGCACTGGGGGTGGCGGCGGCGTGCTCGCTGCTCGGGGCCGCCTGCGCGTCGCTGCTCCCCCGTCGCGCCGGGGCTCGGGGCCGGGCACCCGCCGGAGACGTCACCGCGCCGGCCACGGCGACGGCGGTCGCCGAGGCGGGCGCCGCGTAGTGCCGAGAGCGCGCGGCCGCGCACCTCACGTGTCCCCGCCGCCGGGGTTATACGTCTATACCCCGAGGCCGTCCTAGTATGTACGACGGTCATCGTACGAAGCCCCTCCGAAAGGCCCCCATGACGCCCAACACCGAGAACCCACGCCCTCACCTACGCGCCACGCTGCTGCTGTCCTGCCTGGCCCAGTTCATGGTGATCCTCGACGTCTCGGTGGTCAACGTGGCGCTCCCGGCGATCCGTGGCGGGCTGCACTTCTCAGAGGTCGACCTGCAGTGGGTGGTCAACGCCTACACGGTGACGTTCGCCGGCTTCCTGCTCCTGGGTGGGCGCGCCGCCGACCTGCTCGGACGCCGGCGGGTGTTCGTCGCCGGGCTGGGACTGTTCGCCGCTGCGTCGTTGGCCGGCGGCGTGGCCCACAGTCAGGGCGTGCTGATCGCCGCGCGGGCGGTCCAGGGCCTGGGCGGCGCGGTGATCGCGCCCGCATCGCTGTCAATCCTCACCACCACCTTCGCCGAGGGCGCGGAGCGCAACCGCGCCGTCGGGATCTGGGGCGCGATGGG
>QHBV01000226.1 GCA_003244035.1 Solirubrobacterales bacterium
ATCAGGTGATCGACCCGATCAACGCGCTGGTTGCCGATCCGCGCTTTGCGATCGTGCTCGCCACGCGCGATTGGCATCCGGCTGATCATCACTCGTTCACCGATCAGGGCGGCCCGTGGCCGGCCCACTGCGTGCAGGGCACCTCCGGCGCCGAGCTGAGCGACCGCCTGGACCGCGACGCGATCGATGCCGTCATCGACACGGGCACGACGCCGGAGGCCGAGGGTTACTCGGGCTTCGAGAACGAGGAGCTGCGCGAGCTGCTGCGCTTGGAGCAGGTCCAGGCGGTGACGATCGTCGGGCTGGCCACCGACGTGTGCGTCAAGCACACCGCGGCCGACGCGCTGCGCGAGACCCTGCGGGTGACGATCGAGACCGACGCCGTCAGGGGCATCGACGCCGCCGACTCGGCAGAGGCTCTGCGGACGCTGTCCGAGGCCGGCGCCCTCGTGACCTAAGCCGCGGCGGCCGACCAGCCAGTCCAGCGCAGCACGTCGACGGCCAGCACCGCGCCGGTCACACGCTGCTGGGGATAGCGCCGGCGCAGCTGCTCGATTGCGCGGCTGGCCTCCGCCTCGTCGCCGTCCAGCACCCGGCCGCGGCCGTCGGCACGGACCCACCACAGCGCCTCCCAATCGTCCTCGTAGTGGTCGACGAGCAGGCTGACGGCGGGGTTCTCGGCGACATTGGCCAGCCGTCGCAGCCGGGTCGTGCGCTTGGGCTTGGCGTCAACCGCGCTGTACACCGTCTCGCCATGCACGGCGAACACCACCGGCACCAGGTGCGGACGGCCCTCCCCGTCGGCCGTAGCCAGGCGGGCGACCCGGGCAGCGGCGAACCGCTCCCGGGCCTCGGCCTGGTTCATGCCTCGCCGTTGAGCTGGGCGATCGCAGTCTCCCAGCCCTCCAGCTCGGCCTCCACGCCGCTGAGGTTCGTCGACGGGATCCAGCGGACCACGCGCGTGAAGCCGGCGTCCTGCAGCGCCTCCAGCGCCGCGGGGTCGGCGGGGACGCCCATCGCCATCACCGGGATCTCACGGTCAGCGCGAGAGCGCAGCTCGGCGACCCGATCCAGCAGGTCCTCGGGGCCGTAGTTGGGAAACCAGGCGTCTCCAAAGGCCAGTACGCGGTCGAGCACGGTCGGGCCGAGGCCGCCGACCAGCACCGGCGGGTGCGGTCGCTGAGCCGGCTTGGGCCAGGACCAGATCCGCTCGAAGTCGACGTGCTCCCCGTGATAGGAGGCCTCGCCCTCAGTCCAGATCGCCTTCATCGCGTCCACGCGCTCCTGCATGACCTTCATCCGCTTGCGGGGGTCGGTCCCGTGGTTGGCCATCTCCTCGCGGTTCCAGCCAGCCCCCACCCCGAACTCAAAGCGGCCGCCCGACAAGTGGTCGACCGACGCGACCTCCTTGGCGGTCGTGATCGGGTCGCGCTCGATCACCAGGCAGATGCCGCTGCCGATGCGCAGCGTCGAGGTCGCCTCGGCGGCCGCCGTCAGTGCAACGAACAGGTCGTAGGTGTGGACGTACTTGCGCGGCAGCGACCCTCCCCCCGGGTACTCGCTCTCCCGGCTGGCCGGGATGTGCGTGTGCTCGGCGAAGAACAGCGACTCGTGGCCACGGTCCTGCACCAGCCGGGCGAAGGCGCCGGGGCGGACAGCGTCGTGCGTGGGGAAGTATCCGATTCCGAATTCCATGCCCGCGAGTCTACGAGCGGGCCGCCGCCCTCACGCGCGACCGTCGATCTCGCGGGGACCAGCGGGGCGGCGCCGGTGCGACCAGCTGGGGTGCGTGCCCTGTTGGATGGCCAGGACAGCCGGCTAGAGGTCGGGCCACCGGGCTCCGTCGGCGTCGGCCCCCTGCTCGATCTGCTCCAGCGTCTCATCCGTGCGCCGATCGGCAACCATCGCCTCCAGGGCCGCGCCGATGCTCCCGGCCCACACTCTGCGCATCACGACCGGGCGGCCGGTCTCGGCGCTCAGCTCGGCCCAGTCCAGCGCGACCCGGGGCCGGGCGGGTGGCCTCGATTCGATGCCATCCGGGTCGATTGCACCCTCCAGCAGCGTGATCTGCGCGTGCCAGCCGTAGGGGCACAGCTCACTCATCATCGCCCGCGCCCGTCGCTCCACCGTGGCGTCGGCCCGCAGCCGGCGGCGCGCGGCCCGCCGAGCGCGGGCCGCCCTCCGCACGCGCGTGACCGCCACGCGGGTCACCGGCAACAGGAGTGCGCCGGCGCACGCCCCGGCGACGATCAGCAGCAGCGG
>QHBV01000227.1:0-6582 GCA_003244035.1 Solirubrobacterales bacterium
GGGTCGGGCGGCTGGTCGACGACCGTTCCGCGATACAGGCTCTTGAAGTCGAGCGAGTCGATGGCCCCGGTGGCGACCAGCGCGCCGATCAGCTCGACCGTCCACGAGCTGGTCGGGTCCAGCTTGAAGCGCAGCGTCGGATAGCGCGCGAGGCGACGCTCGATCGGATCGAGCACGGGCGGCTCGCCGAGCCGGAGCGAGACCACGAACGCCACCGGCTGCGGCTCGCGGCCCAGCCGCTCGTGCAGAGGCGCTCTCGCCTGCCTGAGCGCGAGGTCGAGCGCCGCGCTGTGAAAGGTCCAGCGGCGGTACAGCCGTGAGACCTCGCGCTTGGGCGCGACCGGGAACAGGTTGAGCGAGTCGATCAGCGCGCAGAAGTCGGCGAGCGTGTAGCTGCCCCGCAAGGAGCTTTCGTGGACGGCGCCGGCCTGCTGCAGGGCGACCTGGTCGTCGGCCTCGTAGACGACATCCTCGCCGATGCCCTCGCACCCGCCGCCGTGCAGGCGCACGACTGTGGTCAGGCGCTCGAAGCCGCTCGACACCTCGGCACGCAGCCCCTCGAGCGCGTAGCCTTCGACCTCCAGCGGGAGGCCGGCGAGCAGGTCGAAGGTGCTCACCCTGGCGCGCTCCCTGTCTCCAGGCGGGCGACGAGCTCCTCGAGCCGCAGCTCTTCGAGCCCGTGGCTGACGGCCTCGAGCTCGGCCGCGCAGTACTCGACCAGGTCGCGTCCCTCCTTGACCAGCTCGAGCGTCTCGCGCAGGCCGGCATCGCCGGAGTCGAGCCGGCGGATGATCTCCTCGACTCGGGTAACGGCGGACTCGTAGGTGCGGTCCGGGGTCAAGGGTGCGGCTCGAGCACGCGTGCGGGGACGCTCCCATCCCGAAAACGCAACCTCAGATCGCCCGCTCTGCGGGCGGCGGCGGCGGAGGGCAGCGGCTCACCGGCGCCGTCCTGGACGAGTGCGTACCCGCGGGCGAGCGTCCGCTCGGGATCGTGGGCGGCGAGCCCCAGCGCTAGGCGCTCGAGCTCGCGCCGGCGCTTGGCTGCGTCAGGGCTCCGTGCGCGGACCGCGGTGCGGCCGAGCACGAGCAGGTGGACTCCGGCCAGCTCACGCCCGTGCTCGCCGGCTCGCCGGGCGCTGGCACGCAGCTCGCGCAGCAGCTGGTGCAACCGCTGGCGGTGGCGGACGACGGTTTCGATCGGAGCGCGCGAGAGGTGCGCGAGCGCTCGTGCGCGCTCGAGGATCGCACGCCTGCTGTGGGCGCGCAGGCGCCGCGCGTGGACCGTCGCGGCCACGCGGGCGGCACGGCAGTCGACCGGGACCGCCGCCTCGGCGGCGTGCGTAGGGGTCGAGCAGCAGACCGCGGCGACGTCGTCGATCAGGGTCCGGTCGGTGTGATGGCCGACCGATGCGATCACCGGCACGCGCAGCAGCGCGACCGTCCGGCACAGTGCCTCGTCGCAGAACGCGAAAAGGTCGGCCAGTGAGCCGCCGCCGCGGGCGACGATCACCACCTCCACCTCCGGGGTCGCGGCGAGCTCTCGCAGCGCCGCGGCGATCCGGGGTGCGGCACGTCGGTCCTGCACCGGGGCGAACGCCCACACGAGGCGGCCCGCCCAGCCGCGCCGGTGCAGTCCCGCCAGCACGTCGTCGCGGGCCTTGCCGCTCTCTCCGGTGACCACGCCGATCGTGCGGGGCAGGCTCGGCCTCGCCAGCCGCTTCTGCGGCTCGAATAGGCCGTCCGCGGCGAGCCGGCGGCGCAGGCGCTGGAGCTGCACGAGCAGGTCTCCCTCTCCTTCGATCCGCAGCTCGCCGACCGCGAACGTGAACGCGGGCGAAGAGGTCGCGCTGCCGGGGTAGTAGTCGCACCCGCCCCCGACGACGATCCGCATCCCATCGGTGAGCGCGAGGCCGAGCGCGTCGAAGTCATTTCGCCACAGCGAGCACGGCAGCGCACCGCGGCTGTCGCGCAGCTCGAAGTACACGCGTGCGCGGCCGGGCCGCAAGCCCCAGACCTCGCCGACTAGCTGGACGTGCTGGAACTCCCGCAGCTGCCGCTTGAGCGCCGCGGCGTAGGCGCCGACGGAAAAAGGGCCAGGCAGATCGCTGGCGTACGTGCTCCCAGGTACGGTGTGCTCCGATCCGAGCGTGGTCATAGCGTTCGAGGCTACAGGTCCGGGCGGCTGGATTCCGGGCACGGCGCGAGCTGGTGAAAGGCGTTTCGTTTGCCATCTGAACGCGGCGAGTACAACGTGACGCGTTATGACACAACGTAACGCGCTATGACATGGTTTACGCAATGAGCGGCGACAAGCGCGGTCAGCTGTCGATCAGGCCCTCGGAGCGGACGCTCGATCGTCTTCGCGAGCGCGCCCATCAGCTCGGTGAGAAGCACACCGTGCTGGCCGAGCGCTACCTGGTGGAGGGCATGCGGATGGACGAGCATCCGGGCATTCAATTCGTCGACGGGCCTGCTGGCCGGCGGCCGGCGGTGACCGGTGGTCCGGACGTATGGGAGATCGTGATGGTCGCCAAGGACAACGCGGGCTCCCCGGAGCAGACCGCCGCGTACCTCGAGATCGATCCGCGGTTGGCCGCGACCGCGCTTCGCTATTACGGCGCCCACCAGGAGGAGATCGACGCATGGATCGCTCGAATGGATGAGCTCAACGAGCGCGCCGAGGACGAGTGGCGTGCCGCACAGGCGGCGCTGTCCGCTTGAGGCTGCTGCTCGACGAGCATCTATCTCCAGAGATCGCAAAGCAACTGCGCAGTCGTGGTCATGATGCAATCGCAGTCGGCGAGCGAGGGGAGCTGAAGGGTCTCGGAGACCGTGCGCTGTTCGTGTCTGCGTCCGAGCAACGGCGGGCGATCGTCACCAGGGACCTCGCGGACTTCCGCCCCCTGGTCGGGGACGCAATGCGCCGCGGTACGACGACGTACGGACTCATGCGTGCCGCGGCGCTTTTCGCTCGCAAGCAAGGATGCCGACAGCCTGGTCCGTGCATTGGAGGCTCTGCTTACATCGCGCAGGACGACGCGGTAGTCAGGCTTGGCGGCGAGGTGTGGCTCAGCGACGCAGCGGAGCCCGACCGCGGCCCAGCGTGGCCCCGAGCAGCGCCAGGTCGGCATCGACCATCATCCTGATCAGCTGCTCGAAGTTGACCTCGGGCTCCCAGCCGAGGATCCGCTTGGCCTTGCTCGCATCGCCGATCAGGTGCTCGACCTCGGCGGGTCGCAGGAACGCCGGGTCGAGCACGACGTGATCGTCGATCGACACGCCTGCGTGGTCGAAGGCGATCTCGACGCATTCGCGCACCGAGTGCGCTGCGCCGGTCGCGATCACGAAGTCCTCGGGCTGATCCTGCTGGAGCATCAGCCACATCGCCTTGGTGTAGTCCCCGGCAAATCCCCAGTCGCGCTCGGCTTCGAGGTTCCCGAGTCGGACCTCGCCGGCGAGGCCAAGCTTGATTGCGGCCGCGTGCCAGGTGATCTTGCGGGTCACGAACTCCAGTCCGCGGCGGGGGGAATTGTGGACCACGATCCGTCCGACTCCCGCACAGAATACGCCGCTCTCGGTCTCAAGGTCGAAGACCCACTCGTCAACCTCTGGTGGGATGTCGACCACGCGGCGCACCTCGGCTGGGTCGCGGCGCAGGTGCTGTCCCTTCGCGCCGACACGTGCGAGCGAGGGGAGGTTGAGCTGGTAATAGGTTTTGCCGCTGCGACGCTCGGCGTACACCGATGCCGGTTGGCCTTCGAGGTGGTAGAGCCAGTAGAGGCCTTGCGCCAGCACGGGGCTGTTCGTCTTGATCGATGCGCCGTTGCCGCGCTTTAGGCCATCGCCGGCGCAATAGCCGTCGAGAAACGCCCGCCGGGCACCGGCATCGGCGTTTAAGATCAACGGGGGGACCTGCTTTGAGCCGCTGGGGGCATAGAGCTGCTCACGGAGCCATGGGATGACTGAGGCGCGAGCGAGGAATAGCCTCGACCAGAGCTGCGTGATGCGGAAACGAGAACCATCGTCATGGTTGGCGAAGTCGGCCTGATGCGTGCTGATGCAGCCGTCGGCCACCATCAGGCCCAGAAACTCGGCCATCTCCAGTGTGACCGCGGTCCAGGCCTGCGAGCGGGGCATCTCCTCAGCCAGCGCGAGCCGTGCCCCGGGCATGACGCCATCGGCGGCAAGGGGATCGCGGTCGGCGTCGAGCATCGTATGGTGAGCGGTCACCTCGACGACCCCGCTGCGCGCCTGAATCGACAGCAGGCGGTGGTCGGGATCTGTCCGCCGCCGCCGAGTGGCTGTGATCGAGGTCACGGTCGTCCACTCCTCGCCATCCCAGACCTCGAGCAGCGAGCCGGGTGAGAAGGTCTGCGTGCTCGGACCCTGGCGACGGAACGGAACCAGGTCCGGCGGGGTCTGCACCGAAATGATGCCGTTCTGCCGCACGAGGAGAGGTGCCCGGGCGCTTACGCATTCGTGGTTGAACAGCAACCCGCTGGTTGCGTGTAGCCCGTAAGACTCGCGGTAGTTGACAGTGATGAAATGGCCGTACGCCTTCGCGACGCCGTAGGGGGAGCGGGGGTAGAAGGGCGTGCGCTCGGTCTGGGGCACCTCGCGAACCTTGCCGAACATTTCGCTCGATGAAGCCTGGTAGAAGCGCGCCTCGGGACAGACCTCCCGCATCGCCTCGAGCACACGGGTAACGCCTACTCCCGAGAACTCCGCCGTAAGCGTCGGCTGTGCCCACGAGGCTGCGACGTAGGACATCGCGGCCAGGTTGTAGATCTCGTCCGGGCGCGCGGCGCGGAGGGCGTCGACGAGCGAACGGTGGTCCAGGAGGTCGCCCTGGTGAAGCTTCAGTCGGTCGCGGATGTGCTCGATCCGCTCGAACCGCTCGGTCGAGGAGCGGCGGACCATGCCGTGCACCTCGTAGCCCTGGCCCAGTAGGAACTCAGCCAGATAGCTTCCATCTTGGCCGGTGATACCCGTGATCAACGCTCGCCGAGCGCGGCTCATGCCACCGGCGCCCTTGCTTGCACCCAGTCCACCGTCTCGGCGATGCCGGCGCGCAGGTCGACGCGCGCCTCCCAGCCCAACAGCCGCTGCGCCTTCTCGACCGACGGCCAGCGCCGCTGGACGTCGACCTCGAAGCTGGGCAGATGGGCGAGCTCCAGCTCCGATCCGTCGTGGCCGCACGCCTGCCAGATCAGGCCGGCGATCTGCGCGACGCTCAGCTCCTGCGAGGCGGAGATGTTGAAGTCCTCGTTCTCCCCCGCGGGGGCGGCCATCGCGGTGACGATCCCGTCGGCGATGTCATCGACGTGGGTCAGCGTACGCGTCTGCTCGCCCGAGCCGAAGATCTCCAACGGATGCTGGCCGGCGAGCGCCTTGGCGATCAGGTCGGGCACCGCGTGGGCGATTCCCGGCTCGTCTCGGTCAGGTAGCTCACCGGGGCCATACGCGTTGAACGGGCGGCAGATCGTGTATCGCAGGCCGTGCTGGTCGTGCGCCGCGCGCGTGTAGACCTCGCCGGCGAGCTTGGAGAACCCGTACGCCGAGCGCGGCGCTGGGCACTCCAGCAGGTGGGACTCGGGGGTTGGAAACTCGCTTGCGCGCTCAAACACCATCGAGGAGGAGACGTAGAGAAGGCGCTCGATGCGCTCGTCGATCGCGGCGTGGACGACCGCGCCGGTGAGCGCGTTGTTGACCTCGGTCAGCGTGAACGGGAGCTTGTGGAAGTTCGCGATCCCGCCGACGATCGCGGCCAGGTGGATCACGTGCGAGCACCCGCTCGTGGCCGCATGCGCGACCGCGCCGTCGCGCAGGTCGCCGCCGTGGACCTCGCAACCCTCCCGCATCCATGCCGGGGGCCGGCGGTGGTCGCAGACGCGGACCTCCCACGCCGGGTCGCCCAGCAACCGGCGGACGACCGCCGAGCCGATCGTCCCGGCGCCGCCGGTCACGAGCACGCGGCTCATCGTGCTCTGGGCACCTCGGCCGTGGACGCGTCGCGGGGCTTGGCGGCCGCGCCCGCCAGCGCGGCCGCCTCGGCGGCGTACAGGAACACCTGCGCGGTCCCGAGCGCGTTCCAGGGGTCGACCAGCAGGCAGCCCTCCGACGCCTGCGAGAGGATCTGCGCCAGCGCCTGCGGACGCTCGAACTCGGAGTGGTTGGTGGCGACGATCACCACGTCTGCCTCCGTGACGGCGTCGTCGAGCGGCTGCGTCGGCGCCCGCGCGTGGGGGTCGCACACCGCCACGTCGGCGAGCTCACGCTCGATCAGCCGGATCAGCTTCGGGGACAGGGAGTCGCGCTCGTCGTCGGTGTCGCGCTTGAAGGTCAAGCCGAGCACCGCGACCTTGCGCGAGGCGAGGCTGCCGATCCGGCGCTTGATGCCCTCGATCAGGAACAGCGGGACGGCTTCGTTCACGCGTGAGACCGCGAGCAGCATCCCGGGCGCGTTCGAGCGCTCCTCGGAGAAGGCGAAGTCCTTGCGCAGGCAGCTGCCGGCGGTCATCCCGGGCAGCGCGATCCCGCCGCGGGGGTAGTCGCGGTTGATCAGCTCGATCACCTCGAA
>QHBV01000227.1:6608-6821 GCA_003244035.1 Solirubrobacterales bacterium
GTCGCGTAGCGGAGGATGTTCGTCCAGATCTTTGCGAGCTCGGCCTGCACGGGTGTGGTCTTTACGATCGGCGCTCCGAACACCCCGAACACCTCGGCCGCGCGCTCGGTCGACGCCTCGCCAACGCCGCCGATGATGCACGGGAGCGTCGAGATCTCTTCAAGGAACCGTCCGGCCGCGATTCGCTCCGGCGCGTGCGCGACGAATACGTCC
>QHBV01000227.1:6870-10921 GCA_003244035.1 Solirubrobacterales bacterium
AGGATCAGGGCGTGCCCGGGGCGCAGCAGCGGCAGCAGGTCATCGAGCGCCGCGCGGACCTGTCGCAGGTCGCTCTCGAGATGGGAGAAGGAGGGCGTGCCGATCGTGATCACGATGTCGTTCGCCTGGGCGGCGTCGACGGCGCGCTCGGCCAGTTCGAGCCGGCCGCTGCGCTGCACGCGCTCGAGCAGCTCCTGCGTGCCGGCTTCGGCGAACGGCATCCGCCGCGCGCGGACCGCCTCGAGCACCGCCGGATCGTGGTCGACTCCGAGCACCCGCAGCCCGCGGTCGGCGAACGACAGCGCCAGCGGCAGTCCGACGCGACCGAGGCCGATCACGGAGATGAGACGTTCGTCGCTCACGCGCAGACTTAAACCTACTTGGGGCGCACGGGCTTCACCACGGCGGCTCGAGTCCCGGGAACATCGGGAAGTGGCGCACGTTGAGCGTCAGCAGCTCGAGGTCGTGCACACGGGCGGTCGCCGCCAGGCAATAATCGACCGCGTCGATCCCCGAGTGGCTCGGTCCGTACCTGCGCGCCAGGGAGTCAGCCTCATCGGCGATCTGCGCATCGACGGGCCACCAGCGAATCGCCGCCACCAACGCATCGGTGCGCCGTCGCTCGCTCGGGCGCATTCCAACCGAGAGCTCAATGCGGGTCAACACCGAGGCACTCGCCGGTTCCCCGTCGCCAACCACTTGCTTGACGAGCTTTTCCGCAGGCTCGACACCACGGAGATAGTCGACCAGGACAGAGGTGTCGAGGAGGGTGCTCACCTCGCTCCGGACAGGCGCCGGGTCGTGCCGGTGCGGATGCGATCGACGTACTCGGCTCCGTCCTCCTCGCGCCCGGCCCAGGCGCCGAACGCGCTGTCGAGCAGGCGCCGCCGATCGACGTCGGACAACTGCTCGTATTGCTGGTCGAGGGCGCGACGGATCAGCTCGGCCAGCGACACGCCCGTCCTGGCGCACTCGCTGCGCAGGCGGGAGTACTGCGCGTCGGTCAGCATGATCTGGGTCCTGTGCAAGCTGATGTAAGCTTACATCACTGCGCAGGGCCGGATGCGACGCTCGGCAGCGGCTCGAGGCCGGGTTCGGCGGCGTGCCCGCGGATCTCGCCGTCGACAGCGATCTGGTTCAGCCGCGCGATCTCACGCTCGCCCTCGACTCGTGCGGGATGCTCGGCGGGGAGCCCTGAGATGAGCGCGCGAATCCGTTCCCGCAACTGCAGCGCGAAGTGGGGAGTGGAGGCGCCCATCAGCTGGCGCACGTCCTCGATCGTGACCTCGCGTCCCTCGCGCAGACGCTGGGGGTGCTCAGCCTGGCTCACTTCTGTGGCACCGCTTCCAGCAAGTTGTCCACGAACGCCTGGACCGATACCGAGATCGCGCTCGGGTCGCCGATCACCCAGCCGTGGTTGTAGACCGCGGCCGTGGGCCCCTCCTGGGTGTAACCGGGCGTCGCGTAATTCAGGAAGTAGTTGGTCACTGAAGAGGGAAGCGTAGAGGGGCTATCGAGCAGCAGCTGCGGCCCGTACGCGCCACTGGCGGACAACGGCGCGGCGGCGGCCGCGTCGAGCGGCCGGTGGGAGTCGATCAGCACGTATCCGTGGCCGGGGCTGCGGATCGCCCATCCGAAGCTGCGCGGCACATGGGCGCATGCCTGTCCGCGGACGCACGGCGGGTCTCGATACGCGGCGAACGCGACGGAGTTGGCGGCGGGATCCGACGCACCGACGCGCTTGACCGGTCCGTACTTGCGCAGCTGGCGCAGGACGCCGGCGGGAATCACGCTCGGTGGACCGAGCACGTAGATGTGCGGCTTCTGAGGGGAGAGCAGCGCCTGCCGCGTCGGCTCGGGAACGCCCGTCGAGTTGACGAACAGGATCGGGGCGCCGCTTTCGGCCGCCAAGCCCGCAGCGGGCATCGCGTAGGCAGGATCGGCGCCCGAGGCGATCACCACGTCCGGGCTGGCCTTGCCGCTCGCCGCGGTCGCGAAGCGGTCGATTGCCGCCGCCAGCGCGTAGGGGTCCTTGCCGGCGATCGAGGCCGAGCGCACGCCACTCGGGCTCGGCGTGCCGCCGACGCTGATCACCTGCACGCCACCCGTCGCGCCCGCGCCGGTCGGCGCGAGCGCCCTCAGCGCAGCCGCGGTCACGGAGGGCAGCGACGATCTGCCGGAGAGCAGCACCGGCGCGCGGATCGGCGCCGCCATCAGCACCGCGGAAGCGATCGCAGCCTGCCAGTCGTCGGTGGGCGCGATCGTCACCGCGCCGGGGTGGGTGCCCGGGCCCGCGGAGGGATATACGGCCAGCGCGACGCCGGCGGCGTCCGCGATGGGGTCCGCGCCCGCCACGCGCGTGGTGTTCTTGGTGGCGAGCGCGGGGAAGCCGAGCTTCGGGTTTGCGATTGGCGTGCCCGACTGCGCACCGAGGGCCGGGCCGGAGTTGCTCGGCGGGGAAACCTCGATCAGCTTCGTACCGCCACCCCCGCCGCAGCCGGCAAGCGCGGCGCAGGCGCACAGGAGCCCGAGCACGGCGGCCGGTCGGGGGGCTGGCAAGGTGGTCGGACGCATCGCCGTGCGGACGTTAGCGGCGATCGCCGGCCTTGGCGTCGGCGGCGGCAGTTCACCGGCCGCCAACGAAAACGCAACAACCGGGGCGGTCCTATGTATAGTGCGCCAACGCCGAATCCGCGGCGCCAGGTCCGCGGAGCGGGGGACCCAGTTCGCAGGGGCTAATCGTGCGGTGAACCCGCGCGAGGCGCAGGCTCTTTTAGCGCCAGCCCGACAGCTAACCCCGCAGGCCTACGAAAGAGAGAACGCACTTGCGGGTCAAGCACCTGATACTTCCCAGCATTGCCGTGCTCGCGCTCTCGGGCGCGCCCTCGGCCTTCGCTGTCCGCGGTGGCGCCAGCAGGGCCACGCCCAGGGCGACCGGTGGGGTGGGCCTTGGCGCACCGGCGGTCCCGGCGAGCCCGCCCTCGCAGCCGACTGTTCCGGGGTTCGTGGCCAAGATCATCCACGGTGTCGGGTACGCGCCGTCGTACGCGCCGATCCAGGTCCAGCGCGCGATCTGGGCGGGCAACCAGATCCGCCACAAGCCCTACATCTACGGCGGCGGTCACGGCAGCTTCAAGGATGCCGGCTACGACTGCTCGGGCTCGGTCTCCTACGTGCTGCACGGCGCCGGGCTGCTGAAGACTCCATATGACTCCAGCGGCTTCATGAGCTGGGGCCAGCACGGGCTCGGGCGGTGGATCACCGTCTACACCAATCCCGCCCATGCGTTCGTGCAGATCGCCGGCATCCGGTTTGACACCTCAGCGATGGACGACCCCAACCCGCCACCGGGCACGGGTCCGCGCTGGCGCCCGGTGATCGCCCACGTGCCGGGCTTCGTCGCGCGCCATCCGGCGGGGCTTTAGGGCGACAGCGACCAATCAAAGCTTCGGGATCGGTGGGATGCCGAGCTGTCGGCAGATCGCGCGTCCGAGCCCGGCAACTCGCGGTGGCGCGGAATGAACGCCTTCGCCCCGGTCTGGGCGTGGCGCCAGGTGTCGTGGTTGCCGCGACTCCGACCTGGCAGGCGGCGTCGTAAGAACGCAGCCAGCGCTCCAGCTCGGCGCGCCTCAACGCCGCGCGACGGTGATTGGCCCGACGGTGACCTGTCCCGACGGCGGGAGCGGCTCGCCGTCCTGAACACGTGCGTCGAGGGCAGCGTCCACTGCCTCGATCACGGTGGCCCTCGCCTCATCGAGCGTGCGTTCCTGCCCGAACGCCTCGGGCAGTTCGACGGCCTGCGCCCACCACCAGCCCTCCTCGAACCGGAACCCGGCGGTATATGTAAAGGTTCGTCCGCCTACCGGCGTCGTGAGCGCGTCGCTGATTTGATCCTCCATCTCTCGAGAGTGTGGCACGGCCGCGGGGACCCCGATAAGCACTTGAGTAGGACTGCGGTGGAACCATCCATCAACCCATTCGCGGCTGGGTGACCCGTCGCACTCAGGCACAGGGGGGAGAATGACCGCGGTACCCTACGTATGGCATGCGG
>QHBV01000228.1 GCA_003244035.1 Solirubrobacterales bacterium
AGGTTCTCGATCACGGTCAGGCGCTTGAACTCGCTGGCCAGCGGGAACGCCCGCCCCGGGCCGGCCCGCGCCCGCCGGTAGGCCGGCATCGAGGTCACGTCGTCGCCCTGGAGGAGGATCTGCCCCGCACTCGCCGGCAGCGTGCCCGCCAGCATCGCCAGCACCGTCGACTTCCCGGCCCCGTTGGGACCGATGATGCCGGTCAGGCGGCCGCGCTGGAAGTCGATCGACACGTCGCCGACGACCTCGACGCCGTCGAAGCTGCGACTGAGCCCGCGACACTGCAGGATCACCTCCCGGCCCTTGCCGTCGCGGTCGCTGTCGCCGGCGGGGTGCGTGCCCCGGTTGTGCGCCGCCGGGCCCGGGATCGGAAGGGCGGTGGTGAGCGCGCTGCCGTTCGTCGCGCCCGCGTTCCCGGATGGCGCCGCACCGAGCTCCCCCGCCCGGCTGGCGATCCGGCGCCGGCGCTCAGGCAGGATTCCCTGGGGGCGAAACCAGAGGAACGTGATGATCAGCAGTCCGATGATCACCCACTGCAGCGCCGGGATCAGGTTCGGGTCGCTGGGCACCGGCGGGATGTAGCGCGTGGCCTCCTCAAAGGCGAGCGGGACGACCAGCGCGCCCAGCACGGCGCCCCGGTGATTGCCCAGGCCGCCGATGATCACAGCGGCGAACAGCACCACGGTCTCGGCGTAGCCCCAGGCCTGGGGATCCCATAGGTTGATGAAGCCGACCAGGATCCCGCCCGAGAGCCCGGCGATCGCCCCGCCCACCACCAGCGAGGACGTGCGCAGCGAGCGCAGGTTCTTGCCCAGCGAGTCGGCGACGACGTCGTTGTCGCGCATCGCGCGCAGCGTCCGCCCGTACGGCGACTCGGTGAGCCGATTGACGAACAGGTAAGTGACCAGCGCCAGCGCAACGGCCGCCGCTCCGTAGAGCCACTGATAGCCGGCGCTCTGCGGGTTCAGCGACCCCTGCAGCGGGGCGGGCACCAGCGACAGGCCGGCCGCGCCGTTGACCAGCGGGGTGTAGTTGGTGGCCAGTAGGTTGAACATCACCGCGGTGACCAGTAGGCCCACGGCCGCGAAGTCACCTCGCAGCCGACGACCGACGATTGCCGCGAACGGCACCGCGAGCAGGCCGCCGACCAGCGCCGCGCCGATCCACGGCAGCGGGAACGGCAGCGACAGGCCACCCACATAGGTTTGAAACCCGCCGTTGGCCCCGGCGTCGGGCAGCGACAGGACGCCGGCCGCGTAAGCGCCCGCCGCTTGGAAGATGATGAAGCCGAAGTTGGTCACGCCGCCGACTCCGAACTGCTGGCTAAGCCCCAGGCAGGCGATCGCGTCGACACCGCCGTAGACCAGCAGCGTGGTGATGTAATAGACCATTGGATCCCTCGCCTAGACGCTGGCTCCGAGCAGGCCGTTGGGTCGCACGGCGAGCATCGCGAGCAGGATCACGAACGCGATCACGTCCTTGTAGGACGAGACGATCACCGACGCGCTCACCTCGGTGGCCAACCCGATCACCAGCGCGCCCAGCATCGCGCCGTAGGGCTGGCCGGGGCCACCCAGGAACACGGCGGCCAGGATCAGGACAAGGAACACGTCGGTGCTGGTGGCGCCGAACGTGCCAGAGTTGATCGCGAACGTGGCGCCGGCCAGCCCGCAGAGCGCGCCGGTGATCAGCCACGTGGTCGTGACCACGCGGTCGGTGCGGATCCCGCAGTTGCGGGCCAGGCTGCGGTTGGCGGCGGTGGCCCGCATCGCCTTGCCCAGCCGCGTGTAGCGGATCAGGGCGTGCACGAGGGCCATGACCACCAGGCTGAGCGCGATCAGCACCAGCTGAACGACGGTGAGCTCGATCGAGCCGAGCCGGACCGTCGCGCCCTGGCTCATCGCGTAGGACACGTTGGTGGGGCCGGCGATCGCCTGGGTGCCGAACACGAGGATGAGGGTCATCCCCAGCGAGACGATCACCATGGCGATCGACGACGTGCCCCGGCGCTGGAACGGCGTGTAGACGACGGTGTTGAGAAACAGCGACATGAACGCTCCGACGATGATCGAGGCGATCACCGCGATCCAGATCTCGACGCCGGCGTGATTGAGCGCGTAGGCCGCGTAGGCCGACACGATCATCACGCCGCCGTAGGCGAGGTTGAGCACGTTGGTGACGGCGAACTGCAGCGTGAACCCCACGGCGGCGAGCGCCAGAACCGCCGCCGCAACGACACCGAACCCGATCGAGGTGACGAAGACGCTCGATGTGACCAAGACGCTCACCTCGTCGCGCTCACAGACCGAGGGCTCGCAACTCGCTGGTCGACAGGTCCGAGACGACCTTGACCGTGCCGTCGGCGGTGTACTTGTCGACCTGGAAGATCCCGGTCGAGTCGTGGTAGGCGTCGAAGCTGGTCGGGCCGCCGGGGCCCTCGTAGCGGATCTGCTTGCCCGCCTTGAGCGCGGCGGCTCCCTGCGCGAACGAGTTGACCGGCATCGCCCCGGGGACCCCGTTGCCGATCTTCTCGATCCACGGCCGGAACTTGTCGGGCGCGGTGCTGTGGGCGGCCAACATCGCCAGGGCGGCGAGGTTGATCCCGTCGTAGAGGTGCACCGCTCCCGGCGCCGTCAGATACGTCGAGAAGTTCCCGGTCGAGCCGACCTTCCCCTTCTCGGCGTTGAGCGCCTTGGAGAACGCGGCGAATGCCGGCCCCGACGTCTCCACGACCAGGTTGTCGGCCGTGAAGTTCGAGGCCAGCGTGGCCCCTCCGATCGACGCCGAGACCGACTTGTACCAATCGGGCGAGATCGTCGCCGAGGTGCCGATCAGCGGGATGATCTTGCCGCCGTTGAGCTGCTTGACCTCGGACATGAACGCGGCCTCGGTCGGTCCCAGCGCTTCGGTCAGGATCGCGTCGGGCTTGGCGGCCACAATGCGTGCCGCCTCGGTCCGGAACGTGTTGGCGCTCAGGTCGAGGGTCTGGTTGGCGACCAGCGAGATGCCCGCCTTCTTGATCGCGGCGAGCGCCGGCGCGACGAACGTCTGGGAGCCGATGTCGTTTCCGAACGCGAGCGCCAGCCGCTTGTAGCC
>QHBV01000229.1 GCA_003244035.1 Solirubrobacterales bacterium
GGGGGGGGGGGGGGCGGGCCCGCGCCCGCCCCCGCCAGCAGGCACCCGTGCAGCGCGGCGACGAAGTCCTCGCCGGCCCCGAGCGCGAGCGCGACCCGGTCGCCCTCGACGATGCCGCGCGCCCGCAGCGCGCCCGCCGTCGCCAGCGCGCGTCGCAGCAGCTCGCCATACCGGACCTCGCCCACCGCACCGACGACCGCCACCCGCTCGGGGTGCATCGCCGCCGCGCGGGAGAGCCAGTGATCCACCGTGCTAACGGTAGTCTGGCCGGCATGTCAGTCACGTGGGGGGCAGCCGGCGAGTACGAGGACATCCGCTACGAGCTCGCGGACGGCGCCGGCATCGCCAAGATCACGATCGACCGTCCCGAGGTTCGCAACGCGTTTCGCCCCGAGACCGTGATCGAGCTCTCCGACGCATTCGAGCGCGCCCGCGAGGATCTCGAGGTCGGCGTCGTGATCCTAACCGGTGAGGGGCCCGATGCGTTCTGCTCGGGCGGGGACCAGCGCGTTCGCGGACAGAGGGGCGGCTACGTCACCGGCGCCGGTGACGCCGGCGCAGGCGCCCGGCCGTCCGCCCAGGCCGTGGGACGCTTCCACGTCACCGACCTGCACGTCCAGATCCGGCGGATGCCCAAGCCCGTCGTCGCGATGGTCGCGGGCTACGCGATCGGCGGCGGCCACGTGCTGCACGTCGTCTGCGACTTGACGATCGCCGCCGAGAACGCCCGCTTCGGTCAGACCGGGCCGAGGGTCGGCTCGTTCGACGGCGGCTTCGGCGCGAGCGTGCTCTCGCGGATGGTGGGCCCGAAGAAGGCCAAGGAGATCTGGTTTCTGTGCCGGCAGTACGACGCGCGCGAGGCGCTGGCGATGGGGCTCGTCAACGCAGTCGTGCCGCTGGCCGAGCTCGAGGCCACCACGGTCAGCTGGTGCCGCGAGATGCTCGCGCTCTCGCCGTTCGCGCTGCGGCTGCTGAAGGCCAGCTTCAACGCGGACGAGGACGGCCTCGCCGGGATCCAGCAGCTCGCCCACGACGCGAATCTGCTCTTCTACATGAGCGAGGAGGCGCAGGAGGGCCGCGACGCCTACCTTCACAAGCGGACGCCCGACTTCTCGAAGTTCCCCCGGCGCGCGTGAACTGATGGCCTCTCGGGCGGCGGCTGAGATCCCCAGCGGGCTCCGGATCTGGGTGATGGCCGCGCGGCCGCGCACGCTTCCGGTGTCGGTCGCTCCAGTGCTCGTCGGAACCGCGCTGGCCGACCCCGAAGGGCACGTCTTCCACCCGCTGCGGCTGATCGCCGCCCTGATCGGCGCCGTCTTCATCCAGATCGGGACAAATTTGTCCAACGACTACTCCGACGCCCGCCGCGGCGCGGACACCGACGATCGGCTCGGCCCGGTGCGCGTCAGCGCCGGCGGACTCGTGCCGCCGAAGCGGGTGTTGATCGCCACCTACGTGTCGTTCGCGGTCGCGGTGCTCGCGGGCGCCTATCTGATCGCGGTCGCCGGGTGGGAGCTACTGCTCGTCGGCGCGGCCTCGATCCTCGCGGGCGTCCTCTACACCGGGGGGCCGCGGCCGTACGGCTACGAGGGCCTCGGCGAGCTGTTCGTGTTCCTGTTCTTCGGGATCGTCGCAGTCGCGGGCTCGTTCTTCGTCCAGGTCGGGCACCTGCGCTGGGAGGCGTTCGCGCTCGCGGTCCCGGTCGGCCTGCTGGCGACCGCGATTCTCGTGGTCAACAACCTCCGCGACATCGACACCGACCGCCGCGCCGGCAAGCACACGCTGGCCGTCCGCCTCGGCCGGCGGCGCACGCGCCAGCTGTACGCGGCGGCCGTCTACGGGGCCTACTTGCTGGCACCCGTCACCTGGCTGTTCGCGGGGCTGACGCCGTGGCTGCTGCTGCCGTGGCTGACGCTGCCGGTGGCCGCGCCGGTGGTCAGGCTCGTGCGCAACCGCACCGACGGGCCGTCGCTGAACCAGGCGCTCGCCAAGACCGGGATCCTGCAGCTTGCATTCTGCGTCCTGCTCGCGGCGGGGCTGCTGCTGAGCGGGTGAGGCTGCAGATCGATTTGATTAGGGCGCGCTTGCGCGCGCCTTTTGTTTCGGCCTCGGGGTCCCTGCGCACCCGCGACCTGCTGCTGGTGGCGCTCGAAGGAGACGACGGGGTCATCGGTTTCGGCGAGGCAGCGCCATTGCAAGGGTACGACGGCGTAGCGCTGCGAGACGTCCGCACGGCGCTCGAGGATTGCCGCTCGGTGCTGGCAGGGTCAGACGGGGCTGATGACCGGGCGGATTTGCTGGCCGTGTGCGCTCGGACAGCGATCCTGCCCCACGCGATCGCCGCGCTCGACCTCGCCCTGTGGGACCTCGCCGGTCGCCGGTCCGGACAGCCGGTGTGGCAACTGCTCGGAGCCTTGGATCCCGACCCGGTCGAGGTCAACGCCACGATCGCCCGCACCGACCGGGCCGGCGCGGCACGCGAGGCGGCGCGCGCGCGCGCCGCCGGCTTCCGCTGCCTGAAGGTCAAGGTCGGGCTGGGTGACGACGCCGGCCGGGTCGCGGCCGTCCGCGCGGCGGCGGGGCCCGAGATGGCGATCAGACTCGATGCCAACGGAGCGTGGTCGGTGCCCGAGGCGGTGGCGGCCCTGGGCGCGCTGGCGCCGGCCGGGATCGAGTGCTGCGAGGAGCCGGTCCATGGCCTGGAGGAGATCGCGCGCGTCGCCGCGGAGGCGCCGGTAGCGGTCGCGATCGACGAGAGCTCAGCAGGGGCCTTGCACCGGCGCGTCTGCGATTCGGTGTGCCTCAAGGTCGTCCGCTGTGGGGGCATCTCGGGGCTGCTGGACGCGGCTAGGCGCGCTTGCGCGGTCGGCTACGAGGTCTACCTGGCCTCGACCCTGGACGGCCCGCTGGGGATCGCGGCAGCGCTGCACGCAGCAGCTGTGATCCGGCCCGATCGCCCGTGCGGGCTGGCTACGCTGGGGCTGTTGGACCGTGAGGATCCGCTTCCGCCGCGCGAGGGTCGGCTCTCAGTGCCCGCCGGGCCGGGCCTCGGCGCCGGGCTGCTGGCCTGGTACGGCGCCTGACGTGCTGCTCCTCGGTACAGGTCGGTCGCATCGACGGCGAGGGACACAATCCGACGCTACTGCGCGTAGCGCTGAGCACGCATCACCATCCAGAGCCTCGAGCCGGCCATTCACCCCCCGGCGATCACTGCGGCCACCCGCTCGGGCGCCTCGAGGTGGACGGCGTGACCAGCGCCCGTGACGACCACCAGCTCGACCTCGCCAAGCTCGCCTGCGGTGATCGCCCGCGCCACCTGCGCGGCGATCGCCGCGAACTTGCGGTCGCGCTCGCCGACCACGAGCGTCACCGGCATCCGCAGCCCCCCAAGCCTGTCCCAGACCGGCGCCAGCGCACCAGTCCCCAGCCCGCGCAGCGCCCGCGCGAGGCCCGCCGACGTGTTGCGCAGCCGATCGGCGTGGACAGCGACGGTGATCGCCGGTGGCTGCTGAGCGATCACCGGCGTCGTCGCCCAGCTCGTCGCGAACTGCTCGATTGTCATCTGCTCCACCTGATCGGCGAGGCGCTCGTCGGCTTCGCGGCGTGCCGCTCGCTCGGCCGGATCGGCGAGCCCGGGGCTCGCGCCGACCAGCACCAGGCGCTGCACCCGGTGCGGGAGCGCGAGCGCGGCGTGCAACGCGATCCGACCCCCCATCGAGTAGCCGGCGAGCGTGAAGCGCTCGGGCGCAAGCCGGGAAACGTCTTCGACCACCGCGTCCAGCGACACCGGCACGGCATCGGCGGCCGAGCCGTGGCCGCGGATGTCCGGTGCGATCGCCCGGCGGCCTCCTTTCAGCGCCGCCACCACGCGATCCCAGCTCGCCCCTGTATGAGTGAAGCCGTGGAGCAAGACGCAGCTGGCTCTGTTCTCCGTAGCCATCTGGCTCTGTATCATAGAGCCATCACCAACCCATTCGGATACAGCGGTCCCGTCGCTCCGGAGAATCTGGTCGATCGCGAGCGAGAGCTCGAGCAGCTGCTCGAGCTCGCCGACGGAGCACACAACGCTCGGCTGGTGGCGCCGCGCCGGTACGGCAAGACATCGCTGCTGCGCGCGCTGGGGGCGCGCGCCGAGGAGCTCGGACTGATCGCGGTGTACGTGAACTTCTTCGGCGTAGTAACCGCGGCGGACATCGGAGAGCGGATCGAGCTCGCCTATGAGCAGCAGCTTTGCGGGCCGCTGGCGCGCTGGTTCGACGGGGTCCGGGCCACGCTGCGCCTTGCTGGGCCGGTTCCGGCGAGCATCGAGCTGACCGACGCACGCGCACAGCAGCCGCTGCTCGAACGACTGGCGCTGCCGCGCAGGCTGTTCGAGAAGCACGGCAAGCGGTGCCTGATCGCCTTTGACGAGTTCCAGGACACGCTCACGGCCCACGCCCGCATCGATGCCGTGATTCGCAGCGAGATCGAGCAGCACGGCGACGCGGCGAGCTATGTCTTCGCCGGCTCCCAGGTTGGGATGATGCGCGCGTTGTTCACCAGCAAGCGACGCGCCTTCTTCGCCCAGGCGCGAGCGGTCGACCTGGGCCCGCTCGACCCGAGCGAGATCGCGCGGTTCGTCGAGCAGCGGTTCCTCGCCACGAGCAAGCGAGTAGGTACCGCCTTGAAGCCCCTACTCGCCTTCAGCGACGGCCATCCCCAGCGTGCGATGCTGCTGGCTCACTTCGTCTGGGAGGCGACGGCGCCGCGGGGCGAAGCGACCGAGCAGACCTGGGGCTCGGCACTCGAGCGCGTGCTGCTCGTCGAGGCCGCGGAGGAGCTGCGGGGGGCCTGGTCCTCGCTGCAGGGTGGTGAGCGGCGGGCGCTGCTGGCGATCGCCACCGGCCAGCCCCCCTATGCTCGCAGCACCCAGCGGCAGGTGGGAGGCTCACGCGGCGGTGGGATGGAGCACGCGATCCGCTCGCTGCTGGATGCCGGCGACCTGGTCGAGGACCGGGGCTCGAACACCGGCTATCGGTTGGCCGATCCCCTGCTAGCCCACTGGATCCGGGAGGGGCGCACCGGCCGATGAGCGCGACCGACACCTACACGCTCCTGCGCGCGCTGTGCGACGAGCTCGCCCGCTGCGGGTTGCGGCACGCCTGCACGTCCCCGGGGTCGCGCTGCGCCCCGATCGTGCTCACGCTCGCACGCGAGCCGCGGATCCGCTGCTGGTCGCACATCGACGAGCGCTGCGGCGGCTTCTTCGCGCTCGGCGCCGCCAAGGCGAGCGGAACGCCAGTCGCAGTCACGTGCACCTCGGGGACGGCCGCCGCCAACCTGGCGCCGGCCGTGATCGAGGCCTTCGAGGCGCGGGTGCCGCTGATCGTGCTGACCGCCGACCGCCCGCCGGAGCTGCGCGACGTCGGCGCGGGGCAGGCGATCGACCAGCTCAAGCTCTACGGAGACGCGGTCAAGTGGTTCGTCGAGGTCGGCGTACACGACGCGACGCCCGAGCGGCTGCGCTGGATCCGAGCGCTCGCGTGCCGATCCTACTGGACCGCGCTGAGCGGTCGCCCCGGGCCGGTGCACCTGAACCTGCCGCTCCGCGAGCCGCTGGTTCTCGACGAGCCGCTGCCGGCGGACGCGACCGGCCGTGACGGTACGCGCCCGTATGTGATCATCGATGCCCCGCCTCCGGGTCCGCCCGCCGGGGGCACGCACCCGTCCGGGCGCGTCGTGCTGGTCGCCGGCTGCCCGAAGCGAGACCCGGGGGCTGCGCAGAAGCTCGCGGGCTTCGCGTCGCAGGCAGGGATTCCACTGCTAGCCGATCCCCTGTCCGGAGCCCGGCGCGAGCCCGCCGCGATCGCGCACTACGACCTGTTGCTCCGCGATCCGGCGTTCGCGGCCGCGCATCGTCCACAGTTCGTGATCCGCGTCGGCGACCTGCCCACCTCCAAGCCACTGCGAGCGTGGCTGGCAGGCCTCGATGCAGCCCAGATCGCGATCGACCCCGAGGACGCCTGGCACGACCCCGATTCGGTGGTGGGAATGCGCTTGCACGCGCTGCCGCTGCCGACCGATCTGCCACCGCTCGAGCCCAGCTGGCTCGCC
Organism: Solirubrobacterales bacterium; assembly: GCA_003244035.1. Classification (GTDB taxonomy): domain Bacteria; phylum Actinomycetota; class Thermoleophilia; order Solirubrobacterales; family Solirubrobacteraceae; genus Palsa-465. The sequence continues at coordinate 6,094 of QHBV01000229.1, forward strand.
GGCTGGCGCGCGGCCGACGCCGCCGCCGCAAGGGCGATCGACGCGGCCCTCGGGGACGAGCTCTCCGAGCCGCTGGTCGCGCGCAAGCTCGGCGAGTGGCTCCCACCCCACGCCACGCTGTTCGTCGCCTCCTCGATGCCGGTCCGCGACGTAGAGTCCTTCTTCCCCGCCTGCGGCGAGCCGCCCACGGTGCTCTCCAATCGCGGCGCCAACGGAATCGACGGAACCGTCTCGGCCGCCTTCGGCGCGGCCGCCGCCGGCGAGGGGCCGGTGGTGCTCTTGATCGGCGACGTCGCGCTGGCCCACGACATCGGCGGCCTGCTCGCCGCGCACCGGCTGGGGCTGCGCCTCACGATCGTGCTGCTCAACAACGACGGCGGGGGGATCTTCCACTTCCTCCCGGTCGCACGCGAGACCGACGCGTTCGAGCAGCACGTCGCGACACCGCACGGCCTGGACTTCGCCCGCGCCGCCGAGCTGTACGGTTGCAGCTACGAGCGGCCCCAGAGCAACGAGGCGCTGCGCGATGCGGTCGAGCAGTCACTCGCAGACCCGACGGCGACGACGATCATCGAGGTCCGGACCGACCGTGGGCAGAACCTCGTGCTGCACCGGCAGCTCGAGCAGGCGGTCCGCTCGGCGCTGGTTGAGCGCGAGTAGGCGCAGCGGAGGCGAGCGATTACCCCGCCAGCACCGGCAGCAGCGCCCCGAGCTTGAGCTCGGTCTCCGCAAGCTCCGCCGCGGGCTCGGAGTCGCGGACGATCCCGCAGCCCGAGAAGCAGTGGGCCAGCCGGCCGCGCAGCAGCGCGCAGCGCAGGGCAACGCAGAACTCGCCGTCGCCGAGCATGTCGGTCCAGCCGACGGGGCCCGTGTACCAGCCGCGGTCAAGTCCCTCGAGCGTCGGGATCGACGCTTGCGCCGCCGCACTCGGCTCGCCACCGACCGCCGGCGTCGGGTGCAGCATGCCCGCCAGCTCGATCGCTCCGACCGGCGAGGTGAGCTGAGCACGGATCGGGGTGGCGAGGTGCTGGATGTTCGCCACCCGCACGAGCGCCGGCTCGGGCGCGGCGGTTACCCACACGGCGTGGGGCCGCAGGGTGCGGACGATCCGCCGGGCGACGATCGCGTTCTCCTCGCGGTCCTTCTCGGAGCGCAGGAGCTGCTCGCCGAGATGGGCGTCGACCGCGGGATCGGCGCTGCGGCGCGCCGATCCCGCCAGCGCGACCGTGGAGGCACGCTGACCCTCTCTGCGTACGAGCAGCTCGGGGCTGGCCGCCACGAAGGTGCTCTCGCCGCGGCCGACGGCGAACACGTAGCAGGAGGGGAATGCCTCGCGCAGCACCCCCAGGATCGCCGCCGGATCGTGCGCGACCGGCGCGTTGACCTCGACCTCCCGTGCCAGCACCACCTTCTGAAGCTCACCCCCACGGATCATCTGCACCGCCCGCGCGACCGCCTGCTCGTAGTGCGACGGGGGCATCGGGCTGCGCACCTCGTAGCGGCCGGTCGGCGCTGGATCGAGCAGCGGCAGCGGCTCGTCCCGGAGCTCCCCCAAGCGCCGGCGCACGCCCCCTAGCAGCTCGTCGAGCGTATCGTCGCCCGCCACCTGCACGTTCGCCGTCAGCCACGTCCGACCGGCTCTGCGTGCGAACGAGAGCTCGGGGACGAGCAGCGACGCCGGCGCGTATCCGGACCACGAGCGCCCACCGCCGCCGTCGGGAGCGAAAGCGAACCCGCCCACCGCGACCAGGCCCGAGCCGGGAGGCCCATCGGGGGCGTCGGCAAGCGCGGACGCGGTCAGCGCGCCCCAAGCTCTGGCCACCTGCACGAAGCGGTCAGGCCCGGCGCCCTGAAGCGCGCGCACCGACCCGAGCGCCGCTAGCGAGCAGCCCTCGCGCTCGGGCTGCTCGAGGCAGAACCACGACTCGCCGGTCCGGCGGGAGGCGACCACCAGGGCGCTCGGGTCGCCCGCGCGGGGGCAGACCGCCGTGACGCTCACCAGTGCCGGCGAGCCGGTCGCTCGCGCACGGCGCAGGCCGGCGCGCAGGCGTTCAGTCAGGCGTTCGAGCGTCCCTTCGTCGAGCCAGCCGGCCGCCGGTCTGCGCGACGCGACCTCGCGCAACCGAGCCTACGTCTCCCCGCGCCCGCGCGCGATCGCGATCGCGCCCGTCCGCGCCATCTCGATCAGCCCGAACGGTCGCACCAGTCGCTCGAATGCCTCGACCTTGCCGCAGGTCCCCGTGATCTCGAGGATCAGCGAACGCTTGGTCACGTCGACGACCTTCGCGCGGAAGATCTCGCAGATCTGCATCACTTCGGCGCGGCTCGCACCGTCGGCGGAGACCTTGAACAGGGCCAGCTCCCGCGCGAGTGTCTCCTCGGGCTCCAGATCGCGGATCTTGAGCACGTTGACGAGCTTGTGGAGTTGCTTGGTGACCTGGTCGATCGGGTGCACCGCGCCGTCGAGCGTGAGCGTGACCCGCGAGACCCGCTCGTCGTCGGTGGGGCCAACCGCGAGCGTGTCGATGTTGAAGCCGCGGCGCGCGA
>QHBV01000230.1 GCA_003244035.1 Solirubrobacterales bacterium
CAGACGCTCGATGCGATCCAGCATCTCGCCTACCGCTTTGCGATGCACGGTGGGGGCGAGCGCACGTCGGTGCTGGTCGACGCGGCCGGATATCGCGAACAGCGCGCGGTTGCGCTGCGAGCGACCGCGGACCAGGCGGCCGAGACTGCGCTCAGCCATCGTCGCGCGGTGCCTCTCGAGGCGATGAATGCCCTCGAGCGCAAGCTGATCCACGAGCACCTGAAGGTGCGCCACGACATCGAGACCTACAGCGAGGGTCAGGAGCCGTCCCGGCGTCTGGTGGTCGCGCCGCTCGTCGATTGAGGCCTGGTGGCGCCCGGGCGGCGGCCAGCTCCGTTTCACGTGAAACCTCGGGCCGCTGGCGTTCTCGAGCGTGACCTGACGGAGTCGCTATCGACCCTGACTCGGCGCTACTCCCTCGGCGCTGGGGCGCAGGCGCAGCTCTCCGGCCTGCTCAGAGCGCTCGTCGAGGACCCACTTGCTTCGACGAGCATCCGCGACCCGCGGCGAGTGCTCGAGGACCATCTCGCCGACTCGCTCGTCGCGCTCGAGCTTCACGAGGTCCGTGATGCGGGGTTGATCGCCGATCTCGGCGCCGGCGCCGGGGTGCCGGGGCTCCCACTCGCGATCGCGCTGCCGCAGGCCCGGGTGTCGCTGGTCGAGAGCAGCGCCCGCAAGTGCGAGTTCATCGTGCGCGCGATCCAGGCCTGCGGGCTCGTGAATGCGGCCGCGGTCAACACACGAGCTGAGGCCTGGCCGGGAGGGCTCGAGCGATTTGACCTCATCACCGCCCGCGCCGTGGCCCCGCTGGCCGTGGTGGCCGAGTATGGGGCGCCGCTGCTGCGACTGGACGGAGCGCTGCTCGCGTGGCGCGGCCGGCTGGACCCGGACGAGGATCGCTCGGCTCGGCGCGCGTCGGCCGAGCTGGGGCTCGAGATGGCAGACGCGGTCCGCGTCGAGCCCTACCGGGGCGCTTTGAGTCGTCACCTCCAGCTGATGGTCAAGATCGCGCCGACGCCAGAGCGGTTCCCGCGCCGCGCGGGCATGGCCCGCAAGCGACCCCTGGGAGCGGCGCCGCGCCCTTCGTCTGACCGCTGGCGGCGCTAGCTTGGGGTGAAATGGGGACCGTCTACGCGATTGCCAACCAGAAGGGCGGAGTTGGCAAGACGACAACCGCCGTCAACCTCGCTGCGTGCGTCGCCGAGGCGGGATACGAATCGCTGCTGATCGACATGGATCCGCAATCGAACGCGACGCTCGGCCTCGGGATCGACAAGTACGCCAAGCCGACCGTGTACGACGCGCTGGTCGGCGACCTGGAGTTGCGCTCGGCGGTCGTGGAGAGCGGAATCGCGCGCCTGGCTGTAGTCCCGGCGGGCCCGGACTTGGCGGGGTCCACGGTCGAGCTGCCGCGGCTGCCCGGCTCAGAGAACCGCCTTCGGGACGTGCTCGCGCCGCTGCGAGACCGTTACGCCTTCGTGCTCCTGGACTGCCCGCCATCGCTCGGTCCGCTGACTGTCAACGCCCTGGTGGCGGCTGACCGCGTGATCGTCCCGGTCCAGGCCGAGTACTTCGCGCTCGAGGGGCTGGCGGGCCTGCTCGACACGCTGGCGCTGGTCCAGCGCGAGCTGAACCCCAAGCTGACCGTCGCCGGGATGCTGCTGACGATGCACGACGGACGCACCCGGCTGGCCCAAGACGTCGAGCGCGAGGTCCGCGAGCACTTTCCGGCGCTCGTGTTCGAGACCGTAATCCCGCGTAACGTGCGCGTCGGCGAGGCCCCGAGCTTCGGCAAGCCGGTGATCCACTACGACCCCCACTGCGCCGGCGCGGACGCGTACTTCGAGCTCGCGAAGGAGGTCGCGGCCCGTGGCTGAGCCCCCCGGCGCGAAGGAGGTGGCGGCCGGTGGCTGAGCGCCAGCGCGCGATGGGCCGTGGGCTCGCGGCGATTCTCTCGGTCGCGCCGAAGGACGAGCTCGAGGAGCTGCGCCAGCTTCCGACCGAACTGATCGTGCCCAACCCCCACCAGCCCCGGAGCACGTTCGACGAGGCCGGGCTCGGAGGGCTGGCGGAGTCGATCCGGCTGCGCGGGGTGCTGCAGCCGATCCTCGTCCGCCCGCTCGCGGGCGGACGCTACGAGCTGATCGCCGGCGAGCGACGCTGGCGCGCATCCAAGCTCGCCGGCATCGCGAC
>QHBV01000231.1:0-902 GCA_003244035.1 Solirubrobacterales bacterium
GCACCCCCGCCGGGTTGGAAGGTGACGCCGGCGCCGGACGGGCGTGGCGGCAAGCCGGGCCGGTCCCCGCGCCGTCCGAACACGCGATGGCTCGTGGGGCTGGCGATCACTGCGGTGCTGGCGCTGAACCTGTGGATCTCCGCGCAGGCGCTCCAACCCAACGCTCGCGTGCGGATCCCGTACAGCCCTACGTTCCTGAGCGAGGTCAAGAGCGGCAACGTCAAGGAGATCTCATCGACCAGCGACGCGATCCAGGGCTCCTTCAGGCACCCGGTCAAGTATCCGCCGACTGATGCCAGCGCGCACCCGGCAACGATCTTCTCGACGCAGGTGCCGTCGTTCGCCGACAACTCGGCGCTCTCGAACCTGCTGCAGGGCGACGGAGTGACGATCGACGCGCAATCGCCGGACCAGGGGCCCTCGTTCGTGCAGAGCGTGCTCTTCGGCTTCGGGCCGACGCTGCTGCTGATCGGGCTGTTCGTCCTGCTGATGCGACGGGCCGCGTCGATGGGCGGCGGCGCCGGCGGCCTGATGTCCTTTGGCCGCTCGCGCGCGCGGCGCGTCGAGGCCGCCGAGCAGCCGGTCACGTTCACGGACGTCGCCGGAATCGACGAGGCCAAGGAGGAGTTGACCGAGATCGTCGACTTCCTCAAGAACCCTGACAAGTACCTTCGCCTCGGCGGCCGGATTCCGCGCGGTGTGCTGCTCAGTGGTTCTCCGGGAACCGGCAAGACGCTGCTCGCGCGGGCCGTCGCCGGCGAGGCAGGCGTTCCGTTCTTCCAGATGTCCGCGTCGGAGTTCGTCGAGATGATCGTCGGGGTCGGTGCCTCACGCGTGCGCGACCTGTTCCAGCAGGCCAAGGAGGCCGCGCCCGCGATCATCTTCATCGACGAGCTCGACGC
>QHBV01000231.1:938-4995 GCA_003244035.1 Solirubrobacterales bacterium
GCAGACGCTCAACCAGATCCTCACCGAGATGGACGGGTTCGACCCCCGCACCGGGGTGATCGTGCTGGGCGCCACCAACCGGCCGGAGGTCCTCGATCCCGCATTGCTGCGGCCTGGGCGCTTCGACCGCCGGGTCGCGGTGCAGCCGCCCGACCGCGTCGGCCGCGAGGCGATCCTGCGCGTGCACACCCGCGCGGTCCCGCTCGCGCCCGAGGTCAACCTGGGCGCGATCGCGTCCTCGACCCCGGGGATGGTCGGCGCCGATCTCGCGAACCTGGCCAACGAGGCGGCGCTGCTCGCGGCCCGGCGCGAGCACACACGGGTGACGCCTGACGATCTCAGCGACGCGCTCGAGCGGATCGTCCTGGGCGCCGAGCGTAAGGTCATGCTCAGCGAGGATGACCGCCGGCGCACCGCCTACCACGAGGCCGGTCACGCGATCGTCGGAATGCTGACCCCCGGCGCCGACCCCGTCCGCAAGGTCTCCATCATCCCGCGCGGGATCGCCCTCGGCGTGACCTTCTCGGCGCCCGACGCGGACCGGTTCAACTTCGACCAGCGCTACCTGATCGCGCAGATCAAGGTGGCGCTCGGGGGGCGCGCGGCCGAGGAGATCGCGCTCGGGGACCTGACCGCCGGCGCGGAGTCCGACATCCAGCAACTGACCCGGATCGCGCGGCACATGGTCGGTCGTTGGGGGATGAGCCGCGCGATCGGCCCGATCGCGGTCCTGCCGATGGACGGGATCAGCCCGCTACTGCCGGGCGCATCGGAGACCTCGGAGGCGACGCAGCGACTCGTCGACGAGGAGGTCCGCAGGATCGTCGAAACCGCCCATACCGAGGTCGCCGAGCTGCTGCGCACCAATCGCTCCAACCTCGACTCGCTCGTGGCCGCGCTGCTCGACCGCGAGACGCTCGACGAGGCCGACGCCTACGCCGCCGCGGGCCTGCCGCGCAATCGCGCCGCCGAGCCCGAGCCGGTGCCGCCGCTGGTGGGGGGATAGGGCGCGGCCGTGCCGGCCGCGCTGTTGTTGCGGATACCGCGGCCAGCGGCGCAGGCATCAGTACTCGCCACCAGGCATGCAATGGTCGGCTACGGCGCTCGCCGGGCCCGAGGGGACCTGGCTACAGCGGCCGCCGGCCAGGAAAGCCGGCGTCCGGCTCGTGCCAGAACGCGATCTCGGCCTCCTCGTCGAGCAGCCAGCAGAGATAGACCTCCTCATGAGCGCGGATCGCGGGAAAGTCGATCAGGCCCCGGTCGACGTCCCGCACGACCACGTCCACCGCCTCGAGCTCGCCGAACGCGCGGTTGAGCACTACGAGCGGCCGGGCGACCTCGCGTCCCGGATAGGAGCCCCCGCTCAGCGGATCGAGCGCGGCGATCGCCGCGGCGGCACTCGCGCCCTGCGCCCGGAGCCGCGCCTGCGCGTCCCGGATCCGGCGGACGCGTTCGGCGACCCACCCGCGGACGGCGCTGGCCTGCTCGATCGTGTAGTGGCGCTCGTGGCGCACGGGGCCACTCCGATACCGGGTTGCGCGACGCGACCACGCCCGGCCCGAACGACGGCCGGGACGCGATCGCCGGTCACACCCCGGTCGCGCCACCCGCAAGTGGCGCGACCGGCTGGCGCAACCTTGCGCTTAGTGCTGCTCGCGCGCCCGCAGGCCGAGCGCGATCCCCAAGCCGCCGCCGGTGAGCAGCAGGCCGAGGACGATCAGCTCGAGCACGTTCTCTCCGGTGAACGGCAGCTGACCCTTGGCCGCCGCTTCCGTGGCGGCGGGTCCTCCTGTGCTGATCCCGAGGCCGGCAGCCGCGCAGTCCCCGTCATTGTCGGGGTCGTGGCCGTTGGCGTCGCAGATCTCGCGGTTCCCGTTCGGGAGGATGCCGCAGTCGTGCTCGGTGTCGGTGCACTTGTTGAGGCAGTCCTGGTCGTGGTCGGCGTCGTTGTTGGTGCCGGTCTTGCAGATCTCGTGGTGTCCGTTCGGGAGGATGCCGCAGTTGTGGTCGGTGTCCTTGCACTGGTTCCGGTTACCGGTGCAGTCGAAGTCACCGTCGAGGTCCTTGTGGTTGACGCACTGTTCCGGCTGGCCGTTCTTGCCGATGCCGCAGTTGTGGTCGGCGTCGGTGCACACCGGATGGGCCGTCTGGGCGACCGCAGCCGACTCCGAGGCCGCGGTGACGGTCTTCGCCGTCACCGAGTTTCCGAGGCTGAGCACCAGCGCCGTCAGCGCCTCACGCACGCCGGATGGAGCCGGGAGCTGGGTCGTGTTGTCGGCGTTGCAGAACAGCGTCAGCACATTCAGCAGATTCAACGCCGTCGTGTTCGGGACGCCCTGGGTGCACAACAGCTTGTTCGCAGCGGTGATGCCAACCCCGCCGAGGCCGATCACATTAGAGTTGGCCGTGTGCACCGGGGCCAAGCCGGGGCAGGCGGTCGAGGTGTTGTTCGAGTTGGCGACGGTGGCCTTGATACCGAGGAGGTTGAGCGCCGGGACCACCGAGCTGGTGGCGATCGCCGTCTGACAACCCGTGACGTAGTTGGTTTGGATCGAGCTCGTGGAAGTGCCGGCGCCGAGGCTGACGCCTCCGGTCCCGGCGATCGTCGCCTGGGCGAGCTGGAAGTTCGTGGTGGCGCCACTGGCAGTCGCCGCCGCGCTTGCCTCGGCGACCTTTACGCAGATCAGAGCGTTGACACCGCTGCCGCAAAGCAACTTGTTCAGGCTGGTGAGCGGCGAGCTGACCGACTGGCCCTGGGTGGCGTCGAGTCCCGCTATCGGTTCGATCCCGAGCAGGCTGAGGATCGTGAGGTGCGCATGGTACTGACCGGTGGGGAGCAACTCGCTGCGGCCCCGCCCCACGACGACGTTGTCCGGGGTCCCGTTCTGGTTGTAGGGATAGGGCTTGTTCGCGCTCGGGGTCAGCGCCACGCTCGCGGAGGTGCTCTGCGCATGCGGATTGGTCCCGTACATCGCGGGCACGCTTGGCGCGGTGCCGGTGAGGCCGCGAGCGCTGTCCGAGGCCCGCGAGCTCGAGGTCGAGCTCGACGTCGATGTGGTCGAGGTGGTCGTCGGGCTAGCCGACGGGGTCGTGCTCGCGGGACGGATTAGGTGCACCGTCTGGAGAACGTGCGTCAACTGCGCATTCAGCGCATGGCCCAAGTTGCCCAACGGATTTGTGGCTCCCAAGCTCGTGAGCGGGAGCGCGAGCAGGAGCGCGACGGAGGCGAGGAGCGCGACGACTCCAGTGCCCAACGTCCGCCCGTGCCGGCCGGTGCGCCGCACGCGGCGTGAAGGCCGGTCGGCCCCTCGGCCGCGCCGACTCGATCCTTGACCCAAAAACATCAGCATCCTCCTCCTGTTGCAAGCTGGTAGGGGTCTGCGCCCCGCCTGATCGGCCATAGTAACGTGCTCCGGAGTCAAACGATGCTACGTAGGCGTTAAAACTTCTCAGTGCCCCAGGCGCGTCATCCGCGCGAGTGCCTGGTGGCACTCGACCACGCGGCGCTTGACCGGGTCCTCGTCGGGCCGATCGTGGACCAGGTCCCAGGTCCGGTCGGCGATCTCAGGCGCGGTCTCGGGCGTGGCGCTCTCCCACAGTCGATCGACGAGCCGCAGCTCGAAGCTCTCGATCTGCTCGTCTGGATCGCCGGGGGCGAGGCGGGGCAGCGGCTCGCCGGTCGTCTCCTTCCACATGCCGGTGGCGACCAGCAGCCGGTTTCGCAGGGTGATCGGATCCATCGCGAGCCATGATCCCAGAGCGCGGCGCCGTGCGTTCGCGCCACGGGCCTGCGTTCCCGAGCTCCCGCCCTACCAAGCCCTCACCCGAGCGCCGGCAGCTCCTGTGCGAGGCTCAGCGCCGGCGCGAACAGGTCTCCGCTCGCTCCGACGCGCTGCAGGACGTCGCCGTGCTCGAAGACCAACAGCGCCCGATCGCCGGCCGAGTGACAGCGCGACACCTCCTCCCAGCTGACCGGGGTGGAGACGGTCGGCCGCGGCCGCGCGCGCAGCGAGTAGACAGTCGCCGTCGTCTTGTGGGCGTCGTTCTGGCTCCAGTC
>QHBV01000231.1:5048-9815 GCA_003244035.1 Solirubrobacterales bacterium
TGCCCCGCCAGCAGCTCGGCGACGCGCCGGGCGAACGGCTTGGTGGCCTCGTAGCCGGCCCCGGTGTTGAGCGGCAGATAAACCTGCAGGCCCTTCGACCCCGAGGTCTTGACGACGCTCTCGATCCCGAGCCGGTCGAACAGGCCCCGCAGGACGAGCGCGACCTCGCAGCACTCCACGATCCCAGCCGGCGCTCCCGGGTCGAGATCGAACACGAGCATCGTTGGCCGCTGCGGAGCCGCGGCGAGCGCGAGCGAGGTGTGGAGCTCGATGTCGGCGAGATTCGCCAGCCAGATCAGCGTCGGCCGGTCCTGGGCGAGCACATAGCGGACCCCGCCGATGCTCGTCGTCTGAACCCACTCGGGGCGGTGCGAGGGCGAGTTCTTCTCGTAGAAGTACTCCCCCTCGACGCCATTCGGGTAGCGCTTGAGCGTCAACGGGCGGTCACGCAGGTGCGGCAGCACGGCACGGGCGATGCGCGCGTAGTAGCCGATCAGCTGCCCCTTGGTGAAGCCGGTTTGAGGAAACATCACCTTGTCCCAGTTGGACAGCTTCAGCTCCCGCCCATCGGCGAGCACGGCGAGCCCGCCGTCGGCCAGCCGCCGCACCTCGTCGAACAGCGCCTCCGGCGAGCCCGGGTCGCCCCCCGACGGGCCCTCGCCGGCGGGGGCTGGCTCGCCGGTGGGTGCCGGCTCGCCGACCACCGTGGCCTCGCCGGTGGGTGCCGGCTCGCCGAACGCCGTGGCCTCGTCGATCGGCGCCTCGAGCTCGACCTCCCGCGGCGCCTTGTCCGTGCGCAGCCCCTTGAAGGACGGCGCACGCATCACGCGCTCCGCTGTCCACTCGGCGAACTCGATCTCGGCGACCAGGGCCGGCTGCACGAAGATCGCGCGCCGGGGAGGCTCCGGGCCAGCGCCGAATGGGCTCGTCTGACGGCGCAGCGGGGCCAGCCGCCCGGCCAGGTCATCCAGGCTCGCCTCGGTGAATCCGGTCCCCACCCGTCCCGCGCCGCGAAAGACCGAATCCTCCCAGTAGCCCATCAGCAGCGCACCGATCCGCTCGGCGCGTCTCCCCTCCCCGGGGATCCAGCCACCGATCACCAGCTCCTGGCGACGTGTGTGCTTGACCTTGATCCACCCCCCGGAGCGCCGGCCGGGCTCGTACGAGGAATCGCACCGCTTGGCGACGACCCCCTCGAGCCCCTGCTCGCGCGTCGCCCGCAGCAGCGCCGCGCCGTCGGCGGAATGTGCGGCCGGCACTCGCCACGCGGCTCCCGCGAGCCCCAGCGACTGCAGGCGGGCGCGGCGCTCGTGGTAGGGCGCGGTGAGCAGCGAGCGTCCGTCGAGGTAGAGCAGATCGAAGATCGCGTACACGACGGGGGTGCTAGCCGCCAGCCTGCGAACCGCCGTCGCCGAGCGCACGTGCATCCGGCGCTGGAGGCGCTCGAAGCTGGGGCGGCCGGTGTCGTCGACCGCGACGATCTCGCCGTCGAGGACCGCTTCGCGCATCCCGAGCTGGCCGGCGAGTCCCCGCAGCTCGGGATACGCGTCAGTGATCTCGAGCAGGTTCCGACTCTCGAGTCGCAGCCTCCCCGGCCGGAGGTAGGCGATCGCGCGGACGCCGTCCCACTTGACCTCGAAGCACCAATCCCGCTCGTCGGCTGCGAGCCTGCCCGTGCGCGCGAGCATCGGCACCACGCGCTCGAGCATCGGCACGCGCTCGGGGTCCGACGGCGGATCCATCCGGTGGATCATCCAGTCGCCCTGCGGAGCGCTCCCGTCCCCGGCGGGAGCTTTCCGGCCTGCGGGCCCGATCGGGAACAGGCCGTAGCGGCCACGTAGGCGCTCGCCGCGGAAGCTGACCTCGACCTTGCCGGCCTCCCACTTGTGCGGCTCGAACGTGCCACGGTCCCAGATCCGCATCGTTCCCGCGCCGTACTGGCCCTTTGGGATCTCGCCCTCGAACTCGAGGTACTGAAGCGGGTGATCCTCGGTGCGCACGGCGAGCCGGTTCTCCGACGGGTCCGGCGGGATGCCGTTGGGTATCGCCCACGAGGCCAGCACCCCCTCGTGCTCGAGGCGCAGATCCCAGTGAAGTCGCGTCGCGTGGTGCTCCTGGACGACGAAGCGGGGCTCCTTGCCGGCCGGCTGCGCCGCAGCTTCGCCGGCCGGCTCCACCGTCCTTGCGAAGTCGCGCTTGGCGCGGTAGCGGCTGAGCGGCTCGGAGGGCGCCACCCGCGCGATGATCGCATGCCGCTCTTCATCACCTTTTACGTGCAAGCGCGATCATCCCGACCGTGACCCGCGTACTGGTGGTGGACGACGAGCCCGCCGTGAGGCGAGCGCTGGAGCGGGCGCTGGCGCTCGAGCGCTACGAGGTCGCGCTGGCGGCCGACGGCGAGGAGGCCCTGGACCTGCTCGCGCGTGGTCCCACCGACGCGGTGATCCTCGACGTCGCGATGCCACGGCTCGATGGCCTCGAGGTCTGCCGTCGGATGCGCCAAGCGGGTGACCGCACGCCGATTCTGATGCTGACCGCCCGCGATGCGGTCGACGACCGCGTCAGGGGACTCGACGCCGGCGCCGACGACTACCTCGTCAAGCCGTTCGCGCTGCGGGAGCTGCAGGCGCGGTTGCGGGCGCTGCTGCGGCGGGCCACCGAAGGCGCCGGCGATGAGATTGTCCGCTACGCCGACCTCGTGCTCGACCCGGTCGCGCACGAGGTCCGCCGGGGGGAGCGCCTGGTCGAGCTCTCGCGAACCGAGTTCCTCCTGCTCGAGCTGTTCCTCCAGCACCCGCGCCAGGTGTTAACACGTTCGACGATCTTCGAAGGCGTCTGGGGCTACGACTTCGGCCCGACCTCGAACGCGCTGGGCGTGTACATGGGTTACCTCCGCCGCAAGACCGAGGCGGGCGGCGAGCCCCGCCTGCTGCACACGGTCAGAGGCGTCGGCTACGTGTTGCGGACCGACTGATGCCGCTGCGCCGGAGGCTCGCGCTGATCGCCGGGGCGGCGGTCGGCGTCGCGATCGTGCTCGCGGCGGTGGTCTGCTGGGTCGTGGTTCGCGGACAGCTTCGAGGGCAAGTGGACGACGCGCTCGACGGCCAGGCGGCTCTCGTACAGCGCGTGGGCAATCTCGCGCTCGGCGACGACCTGCCCGGGCTCCCGGCCAGCGCCGGGGGCCGCGCGCCATACGCCCAAGTGGTCGCCGCCGACGGCTCGGTCATGCTCAACCGCGGCGGCGTCAGCCTTCCGGTCGACGCCGCCACGCGGAGCATCGCTGGGGGCCAGGCCGGGAGCGAGCTGCGGGACGCGACGGTCGCCGGCAGCCACCTGCGCGTGCTCACGTTCCACGGGGCGGCCGCAACGAACGGCCAGGTCCAGCCGGTCGCGGTCCAACTCGCGCGCCCGCTCGCGTCGGTCAACCGCGTGCTGGCGCGACTGCGGCTGATCCTGGCGCTCCTGTGCCTGGGTGGGGTCGCGCTGGCCGCGGCGCTCGGCCGGCTGGCCGCGGACCGCGTGCTCGCCCCGCTGGCGGAGGTCGCGCGGACCGCGCAGCAGATCGGCGAGACGGACGACCTCTCGCACCGGATCGCGATCCGCGCCGACGACGAGGTCGGCCAGCTGGCCACGCGCTTCAACGCGATGCTCGAGCGCCTGCAACGATCGCGCTTGGAGCTGGATCAATCGTTCCACGCCCAGCGCCAGCTTGTCGCCGACGCCTCCCACGAGCTGCGGACGCCGATCACGAGCCTGCGCACGAACATCGAGGTCCTGCTCGCCGGCGCGGAGCTGAGCGAGCCCGAGCGCAGACGCCTGCTCGCCGACGTCGTCGAGCAGAGCGAGGAGCTGAGCGCGCTTGTCGGCGATCTGATCGAGCTCGCCCGCGGAGACCTCCCGGCGGAGCCGTTCGAGGACACCAGGCTCGATCGGATTGTCGAGGAGTCGGTCGCGCGCGCGCGACGCAACTCCCCAAGCCTCGAGCTCAGGACGAGCCTTGTGCCGGTGGTCGTCGCGGGGGCGCCCGAGCGTCTCGGCCGGGCGGTCAACAACCTGCTCGACAACGCCGCCCGCCATTCGCCGGCGGGAGGGCTCGTCGAGGTCGTCGTAGACGCAGGCGGAGTCCGAGTTCGCGACCATGGCACGGGCATCGCCGAGCAGGAGCTGCCCTACGTGTTCGATCGCTTCTTCCGCGGCGAGGGTTCACGCGGAAGCCAGGGCAGCGGCCTCGGCTTGGCGATCGTGCGCCAGGTCGCCGAGCAGCACGGCGGCGAGGTGAGCGCGGCCAATGCGCCTGAGGGTGGCGCGAGCTTCAGCCTGCGGCTGCCGGCGAGCGTCGTGGCGGATGGGTCGGGGGCCGGCGCGGAGGGAGTCGGTGGCGGCGAGGAGGAATCCGGGGCTGGCGGAGCTCCGGCCTCAGGGCGCCGGGCGCCGGACGAGCCGCGCCTGCCGGGCGATCTGGAAGCGCTTGCGCAGCAGCCAGAAGCAGAGCGCGAACACCGGCGCCACCATTAGCAGCAGCGGAGCACTGAGGCGCGGCTGGCGGACCGCGGCGACCAGCCCCGCCTCGAGCCCCACCGCCGGGATCGCCGCCAGCAGGACGGAGTGCGAGCGAAAGCCCGAGAAGTGCTCCCGGGCAGTGACCTCGACGACCCCGAGCGCACACACGATCAGCCCCACGATCAAAGCGGGGCCGCCGCCCTGGAGCAATCCCACGATCAGTCCCACGGCGCCCGCGAAGATCGCGATCTCCGAGACCGGCACACC
>QHBV01000231.1:9828-16329 GCA_003244035.1 Solirubrobacterales bacterium
GCAGGCCGCTCCCCGATCCTCGCAGGCCGCTCCCCTGACGTCGTCCTCCGCGCCCCGATCTTCGCAGGTCGATGGCCGATCTCCGTGCCGGCGGCGGCTCGCTGCCGACGTTCCGGCGCGGGCGCCGGGCGGCGGGCGCCACCAGGGCTGTGGCGCTTGCGCGAGCGCCGCTGTGACTTCTGACCCGCCACCCTGCGTAGGATATGTGCCCTCCGAAATCTCTATGCTTGCAGGAGGATTTGGGGATTTCGGAAATCTCCCCTACAATCTCGGTTCCCCGCGTTGCCGCCGTCGTAGTTGCTGCACGTGCGGGATCTACTGGTAAAACCTTCGTCCCCTGAACCGATACATGCCGATTGCTTTCAAAGAATGGGCCGTGACCGTGCGGGCCCTAGCCGAGGGCGAGCAGCTCCTGACCCTTCGCAAGGGCGGTATCCGCGAGCCCGACAAGCACTTCAAGCTCGAGTACGAGCGCTTCTTCCTCTACCCCACGTTCGACCATCAGCGGGCTGACCTGGTGCGTGAATCCCACCGGCCAGAGCTGGCCCGGGCGCTCGAGGAGGGCGTGTGGAGCGACGGCGAGCCGCCGCCGCACGCGCTGCTCAGCGGCGACGACCTGACCCAGCCCGAGCGCGTACGGATTCGAGCCTGGGCCGAGGTCGCCGCCCACTACACCGTCACCGACCGGCGGGCCGTCGACGCCCTGTCGCCGTTCTATGTGTGGACGACCGATTACGCCGAGAAGCGGCTGGCGTGGAAGCGCCGGCACCCGCTCCACGTGATTCTGCTGCGGACCTACCGGATCCCGCGGCCGGTCACCGTCAAGGTGCGCGACGAGTACGGCGGCTGCCGGTCGTGGCTCGAGCTCACGCGCGAGCTTCCGTTCGAGGGGACACCGGTGCTCTCTGACGGGGAGTTCGAGCGGGCATCGGAGGAGATCGCCGCGATCGCCTCCGACCGCCAGCCGGCGCTGGTCTGAAGCGAATCAACGCCGCCGCGGTCGGGTTCGCGGCCGCAGCGGCTAGCGGTGGGCCGCCCCACGAGCAGCCATGACCTGGGTAGAGTCGGTTTCCCCGTCGTTCCGCGCCAGGCACGACGACGCCGACGCCGAGGACGCGGGTCATATCTTGGACTCGCTCGAACGCATGCGCGAGCGGCTGGCCGAGCGATTCCCTCGGACGGTGGCGGATGTGACGGTGGTCCTGCACCACGGAGCACCGTCGCTGGCGCTGTCGAATCCGGCGGTGGCGCTGACGTGGCTGCTCACGGCACCGTCGGCGCGTCGCTACGTCGCCGGCTGGGCATACGGCGCGGAGCTGCACGTGCTCGCTCCAGGCGCGCTGCAGACCCGCGCCTCGAATGTCCCCGGCTCGCGCGAGATGCTGGCGCTCACCGCCCCCGCGCTGTATGCCCGCCGAGTGATCGTCGAGAACAATCGCGACCTCCCGCGCGCGCTCACCCCCGCTCGGCTCGCGGCGGAGCTGCGGTGGGCGTGGCTGCTGGAAGGCGCCGGCAGGTGGTTCGCCGGCCAGGTCAAGCACGCGCGGCCGGCGATCGGCCGCCGCCTGCGCGAGGGGCGGCGACCGGACTTCCCCCCCGGCCTGCGCGACGCGGCGCTGCTCGGCGGCACCGTCATCGACCTGCTCGCCCGCGAGGAGGGCGAACGTGCGGCGGCCCAGTTCGTCACTCACCTGCATCCCCAGGGCCCCCGCGCCGCGCTCACGCGGGCCTTCGGCGGACGCTCGCTCGTGCACACCGAGGGGGCGTGGCGCTCGCACCTCGCGCGGATGGCGAGTGCAAGCTGAGCCTGGGGCGCTCGCCGCTCGTCACCCCCCGAGATAGCGGAGCACGTCTTCGCCGTCGGCCCGCAGGCCGACGGCGTCCCCCTCGGACAGCGCCGTGAACGGTTCGATCGCGACCTTGCCGGCGACGATCCTCCAGGTGGCGACCGCCTGACCGCGGGCCAGCGCGAACGGGCGGAACACGCCGCCCGAGATGACCGCGCGCTCGTGCGGGCCGACGATCGGCTCGCGCGAGGTCCACCCGAGCAGCAGCGGGTCAAAGGCGCCCAGCAGCCGCGGCGGCGGCAGATGGACAGGCTCCGCCAGGCGATCGGCGAGCTCGACGAGACCGCCGTCGAGCTCGATCAGCTCCGAGGCGATCGCGCGCAGGCCGGCGCGCGCGTCCCGCAGCGGCAAGCCCGCCCATCTGGCCAGGTCCCGCTCGCCGGCCGGCCCGTGCCCGGCGAGATACCGGCGCGCGAGCTCGGCCAGCGCCCGCTCGCGCGGCACCGGGGGCGTTTCGCCGAGCCAGTCCCGGACCAGCGCGTAGGCGTGCTGGGCGCCGACCATCGGTCCCCGCACGGCGATCCCACGCAGGCTCGCGAGTCCCAGCAGGTGCACCAGCGCCTGGCCCTCGGTCCGCACGCCGGCCGCGGCGATCCGCTCCGCGAGCTGCGCGCGCGTGAGCGGTCCCTCCCGTGCCAGCGAGCGCTCGATCACGCGGGCGCCGCGCTCGGCGGCGCCCGACGTAACTCCCTCCTGCGCCAAGCGCCGCCCGTTGCCTCTCAGCAGCGGCGGCGTGGTGAGCGCGTGCAGCCATGGGTAGTCGTCGGCCCGCACGAGGTGCAGCGTCCCCCGGCACAGCCACGTGATCAGCAGCGACCGGTCCTCGCTCAGCGCCCGGTCGAAGTCCGCGACCGTGAGGCCCGCCGTCCGCGCGCGGACCGCCAGCCGCACGCCGCGAGCGTCCTGGCCCTGGACGGCCAGCAGCCGCTGCGCGACCGCCACCGGGTCGGCTGCCGGGGGCCCCGCGAGCAGCTGGGCCTGCAGCCGCTGGAGGATCAATGCGCAAGCAGGACGGTCGCGAGCCAGATCACAACCGCGCCGAGCGCGAACGCGGCCACCAGCCCCGCGAGCAGTCGCGCCGGCGCGACCACGGCCCTCTCGGGGTGGGGGGAGATCAGCTCGGCTTCCAGCAGCACCTCGCGCGCGGTCGCGACGCCGGCCGCCGGCACCATCACGTCGCGCGGGCCGGCGGCGAGGAAGTCCGGCACGTCGAAGCCCGCGCTTCGACGCAGCAGGCTCGGAACCCCCTCCTCCAGCAGCAATCCTTGAACAAATTCGCCCTCGGCTTGATTGCTCGCCCCGGCCACCCGTACGAGTGAGCCCTCGGCGAGCTGTGGCTTGATCTTGCGCGCACGCAGATGGCGCTCGGTGAGCTTCTGCGGCGCGGCGCTCCCGGGGCCGTGCACGAGCGGCACCCCGCAGTCGGCACAGAAACGCTCGTCTCCGGGGTGCTCCGAGGCGCAGGTCGGGCAGATGAGCGCCTCGGAAGTGGGCCGGCTGTGACCCATCAGACCACGGCCAGCTCGGCCTCCGCCACCCGACCGTCGTGGATCTGCCATGAGCGGACCTCCACCTCGCCATCAGCGAGCCCGACGATGATCCACTCGACCCCCGGCCAGCTCGCAGCGAAGCTGATATCCGTCTGGGAGGGCTCCGGAGCGGTGCGGGTGTGGGAGTGATAGATCGCGCCGAGCTCGAGCCCCGCCAGTTCGATCTCGTTGTAGATGCGGATCTGGTCCTGCCCGGCGATCACGAACCGCAGCGGGCTGGCCTCGGTGTTGGCGGTCGGATAGACCTTGACCACCGTGCCGTCGCGCACCGAAACCATGCCGCAGCACTCGTTGGGCGCCTCGGCGCGCGCATGCGAGACCATCTCGTCATACAGCTCCCGGGCGATCCGCATCCAACAGCGAGGCTACCAGCAGCGTCGCCGCGGTCCGCTGGACGCGCGCTCTGCATCGCGGTGGCGGCCCTGCTCGCGCCCGTGTGGTTCTGGAGCCACCTGATCTGAGCCTCGCTTTCCTACCGCTTGCCCTCCACAAAGGCATCCGGCACGGCCTTGGTGACGTCCCCTCGGTTCAGGGCCTGGCTCAGCAGGGTCGCGTGCTGCGCTTCGCACGCCATGCTCTCCGCCGCGATCCGCAGCAGCGCCGGATCGGAGAGCTTCGAGGCCGCTTCGTAGTAGGCGGCCCCTGCGGCCGCCTCGTAGCCGAGCAGCAGCTCGAGCCAGTTGTGCTCGGTGGGCAGGCCGGTCAGGCTCCCCGATACGTGCAGGCGGGACAGCGCCCGATCGGCTTCGCTCGGGCCGGCGGGATTCGCCGGCGGGAGTAGACCATGCGCACCAAGCTCGAGCTCGAGCGCGCGAGCATGGGCCTGCTCGTGCCCGAGCAGCTTGCGGGTCAGGTGCTCCGTCCCCGCAGAGAGCACCCTCGACTGGATCGCGCGCTCGTACATGAACACGCCCAGCAGCTCGACGGCTGACAGCGCACGCAGCGCGTCGCCGTCGGATTCCGCTTGTGCCTGCGCCGGCGCCGGCGCCGGGCCCAGGAGCGCAGCAACGGTCCCGCCGGCGGCGCCGAGCCCGGCGAGGGCGCCCACTCTGCCGATCAGCTCGCGCCGCGTGGTGCTCGCAGACAGGCCCATCACTCGGCGCCGGTCACGAACGGGCTCGGCGCGGGGTCGAGCCCGAGCGCGAGCCGTAGGACCGACACGTGCTGCGCGTCGTTGCCGAGGATCGCGGCGAGCGCGGCGCGAACGGGGCCCGGCGAGAGGATCGGAATCGCATGCAGGTACCCCACGATCTGCTCGCGCTCAAGCGTGTGCAGGAGCCCGAGCAGGTCCTGGTGCGTGCGTGGGCGGCCGAGGTCGTAGCTCGGTGCTGGCTTGCCGGCCGTCCCCCCCGCCTGCTTGACCAGCCCCGAGAGCTCTCCAGCGTGCGAGAGCTCCTGGTCGAGGAAGTGCATCGCCGCCATCTGGGCCCCCCCACTCAGCAGCGGGATCACGGCGGTGTAGGCGGCGATCGCCTTGTGCTCGCGCTCGAGCGCCTGGTTGAGCAGCTCGACATCGGCGGCGCGAGCCGGCAACGGGATCGTGTCGACCCGCGGTCTCGACCCCCGTCCGCCACATGCGCCGAGCAGGATGGCCCCGCCAGCCGCGAAGCCCGCGCCGCCGGTTCGTAGCAGCGCCCGCCTGGTGCCTCCAGCGGCGCGCGGCGTGGGCCTTACCACCAGACGGTGGCGTCCAGGTTCTCGATCTCCTCCACCGGGCGGGTGTAGATCCCCGAGGACAGATACTTCCAGCCGTCGTCGGCGACGATGAAGACGACGTTCCCCTCGTCCAACTCGCCCGCGATCCGCACCGCCACGCGCGCGATCGCGCCCGAGGACACTCCGGCGAACAGGCGCTCTTCGTCGAGCAGCTTGCGCGTGAACACGATCGCGTCGGTGTTGGTAACGAAGATCTTGCGATCGAGCAGCGACAGGTCGATGATCGGCGGGATGAAGCCGTCGTCGAGTGAGCGCAGGCCCTGGACCGGCTCGCCCTGCATCGGCTCCGCGGCGACGATCTTGACCTGCTCGCCGAGCTCCTCCTTGAGCCGGCGCCCGTTGCCCATCAGTGTGCCGCCGGTCCCGAGCCCCGCGACGAAGGCGGCCACCTCGTCCAGCTCCTCGAGGATCTCGAGCGCCGTCCCGTTGTAGTGCGCGAGCGGGTTGGCCTGGTTGCCGTACTGGTAGGGCATGTAGTAGGAGGCGTCCCGCTCGGCCATCTCGAGTGCCAGCTCGACGGCGCCGTTTGAGCCCTTCGAGCCCTCGGAGAACACGATCTCCGCGCCATACATGCGCAGCAGCTCAGTGCGCTCCGGGGTCACGTTCTCGGGCATCACGACCTTCAGCGGATAGCCCTTGCGGCCACAGATCAGCGCCAGCGAGATCCCGGTGTTGCCCGAGGTCGGCTCGAGGATCGTCTGCCCAGGGCGGATCAGCCCCTTGTCCTCGGCGTCCTCGATCAGCGCGCGGGCGACGCGGTCCTTGACCGAGCCGGTCGGGTTGCGGGACTCGAGCTTCGCCCACACCCTGACGCCGGGCTTGGGGCTCAGGCGTTTGAGCTCGACCAGCGGCGTGTGGCCGATCGCCTGGACGATGTCGCCATAGCGGCCCCCACAGGGCTTGTTCGCAAGGCGCTCGGCGGCCATCCGGCCAGGAGTGTAGCGAGGCGTTACGCGCGGCCGCCGAAGTTGGGCGCGGCCGGCAGGTTACGCGGGTCGCGCAATTAGCACGCGCTCGGAGCCGCCGGCCATCGCCGGCAGGATCACGAGCGTGTCGTGCGCGCCCACGGCTGTCTCGAGCCCGTCGAGCACGCGCACGTCCTCATCGTTCAGGTAGACGTTGACGTAGCGGTTGAGCCCGCCATCGGCCGCGAACAGCTGCGACTCGGTGCTCGGGTGGCTCGCCGCCACCGAGCGTAGGATCTCGCCCACAGACGAGCCTTCGGCGCTCAGCTCCTTCTCGCCGTCGACGGCGGGGCGCAGCACCGGTGGGATTCGGACCGTGGCCATCGTGGGAACCCTAGTGCGCGCCCGCGCAAAACGCTTCGTAGTCGGGGAACACGCCCATCTCCTCGTCGGAGATCGATTCCGGCTCCCGCGAGCAGATCG
>QHBV01000232.1 GCA_003244035.1 Solirubrobacterales bacterium
GGCGACGATCACCTCGTCGCCGGCGCGCAACCGCAGCCGCTGGAGGTCGGCCAGCAGCCGCTCGAGCTCGGCGTCGGTGCCGGCGAACGGCACGATCACCGAGACGGTGGGGCGCGTCGTCACAGCCCGCGGCCCGGATCGGCGCGGACCGGCTGCTGGCGCTCGGCCGGTGGCTCAGATGGCGCTCGTCTCGCACGGATGTTGGCGGTCTCGACCGCGCACAGCGCCGCGAGCACCACGGCCACCACGCCGGCCATCGTCCAGCCCGGCAGCTCTCCGCCGAGCGCATAGAGCGCCAGCAGCGCCGCCGCCGCCGCCAGCTTCTGGTGGCCGACTGCGCCCACCATGCGCAGCAGAAATGCGGCGTGCCCAACCAAGTAGAGCGAGACGCCTCCGCACAGGGCCAGCCGCGCGAAGTCCCCCAGCGGCCGGTTGGCCGCGTGCACGACGGAGCCCGCGCCGACGGCGAACACGATGATCCCCGCGACGATGGCCAGGTGCAGGTAGCTGTAGGCGTCCGCGGCGGCGATCACCGGGTCGCGGTGCGAGCGCAGGCGTTCCTCCGCCGCCTGGGCGAAGTGGTCGAAGTACGTCCACCACAGTCCCACGGTGATCAGCAGTCCGAGCGAGACCGCCGCCACGAGCGCGACGCTGAGCGGGCGATTACGCGCGCCGAGGCCGATCGCCACGATCGACTCGCCGAGGCAGATGATCACGAACAGGCCGTAACGCTCGGCGAAATGCGCAACCGCCAAACGTTGCAGTTTACGGAGCCGCTCGCGCGTCAGCCAGGCTGGGCCGGCGTAGTCGATCGCGGCGGCCGCGAGCCACAGCACGATCCTTTCGGTCCCGTGTGCGAACGAGCCGCCGATCAGCAAGGCCATGCCGACCGCGACGGTCACGGCAAACCCCGCGATCGCCGAGCGGGACGCGCTCCCTTGCCTGCCCGCGTCCACATAGAGCGCGAGGTGCAGGAAGCGAACCACCGCGTACGCGCTGGCAAACAGGTGCCGTCACGGAGAAATGCGCCCGGTACCGCGAGGCCGGCGATCAGGATGAAGAGCATCGCGAGCAGCAGGCACGCCCGCATCGCCAGGGAGCTCGCCGCCTGCGCGTTGGTTGCCCACACGAACGCCGACCACGCCCACCAGATCAGCGCGGGAATCAGCATCGAGCGGCCGAATCCGCCCCAGCTCCGATCGTGTGCGAGCAGCGCCGTCACCTGCGTTACGGCGAACACGAAGACCAGGTCCCACAGAAGCTCGAGGGGGCTGGTGCGACGCTCTTCGCCCGCCGTGCCGGCGTCCGGTGAGGAGATCTCTGTCACCTTCGGAAGTCTGGCAGCGGACGATCACGCCATGGGTCGCGGATACTCTGCACGGATGGAGGGCTCAGCGCAGATCCGGCTCGACGAGCAGGCGCTGCGCGAGCAGGTCGGGGCGATCAAGTGGTTTCACAGCATCGAGCTGGCGCGGGGGATCACCACGCCGGGGACCGACGCGACGGCCGAGCGGGTCGAGCTGCTGCGGCTACCGGAGGACCTGTCGGGAAAGACCGTGCTCGACGTGGGTGCGTGGGACGGGTTCTTCTGCTTCGAAGCCGAGCGGCGGGGCGCCGCCCGGGTTCTCGCCACCGACAGCTTCGCCTGGCATGGTGAGAACTGGAGCAACAAGGAGGGCTTTGAGCTCGCGCGCCGCGCGCTGGGGTCGGCCGTGCAGGACATCGAGATCGACGTGATGGACCTCACGCCGGAGCGCATTGGCACTTTCGACCTCGTCCTGTTCCTTGGAGTCCTCTACCACCTGCGCCACCCGCTGCTGGCGCTCGAGCGGGTCGCCAGCGTGACCAGAGGTCAGCTGATCCTCGAGACCCACGTCGATCTGACCTGGATGCGCCGCCCGGCGATGGCCTTCTATCCCGAGATGGAGCTGGCCTGGGACCCGACGAACTGGTGGGGCCCGAACCCCGAGGCGATCACGGCCATGCTGCGTGCGGTCGGGTTCGAGCGAGCCGAGCTCGTCACACCGGACTCATGGGCCTATCGGCTCGCGCGGACCGCGAGACACAGCGCGCGCAACCTGCGGTTCCTGGCCCAGCACGGGGTCCGCCCGCCGGCGTGCATCGGCCAGGGCCGCGCAGTCGTTCACGCCTTCAGATGACCGTCTGGGCGACGTGAACCACTGCGCGGCGGCGGACCCCCGCCGGCTCGCGCTCGTCCGCGGGCACGGCGGAGGGTTCGGATGGGAGCTGCTCGACGGTCCGCTCGTAGTCGTCATAGCGGCGGACCACGCGCATCCATGCCCAGCCCGGTCGGTTCCGGAGATGGAGGCGCTCGAGGGTGGCT
>QHBV01000233.1 GCA_003244035.1 Solirubrobacterales bacterium
CGTCGTCGACGACGATCACCTCCCACTCGCCATCGAAGTCCTGTCCGGCAACCCCCGCCAGCGACCAGGCGATCGTCGCAGCGGCGTTCCGGGCCGGGATGATGACGCTGATCAAGCCGTGTAGGTTGACATCATGAGCTCACGCGGAGTCGAGCGATTCTGGGATCGGCGGGCTCGCGAGGACGCCTTCTTCTTCGTCGACACCCGCCAGCGCTTCAAGGCCCCCGAGCTCGCACGCTTCTGGCAGGACGGCGAGCGAGCGCTGTCGGTGATCCTCGAGCAGCTCGGAATCGAACTGTCCGGCGAGGAGCGGGTGGTCGAGGTTGGCTGCGGGGTCGGCCGCCTGACCCGCGCCCTGGCCGGTCGGGTGAGTGAGGTACACGCACTCGACGTCTCGCGGGAGATGCTCGCACTGGCCGCGGAGCACAATTCGGGACTTCAGAACGTGCGCTGGGTGCACGGCGACGGTCGAAGCCTGCGTCCACTGCAGGACGCAGGCTTCGACGCCTGTCTGTCCTACGTCGTCTTCCAGCACCTCCCAGATCCAGCGATGACGCTCGGGTACATCCGCGAGATGGCCCGGGTGCTGCGGCCGCGGGGATGGGCCGCGTTCCAGGTCTCCACCGACCCCGCCGTCCATCGCCCGCGCCGGGGCGCCGGTAGCCAGCTCGCGCGGCTGCGAGCGCTCGCCGGACGCGGGCCCAGGGGCCAGCACGATCCCGCGTGGCTCGGCTCGGCGGTGACCGTCGAGTCGCTCCAGGCGACAGCCGAGGACTCTGGACTGGAGATCGAACGGCTGCTGGGTCCGGGGACGCAGTTCTGCCTCGTGCTCGCGCGGCGCCGCCCCTGACGCCGGTCCTGCAGCGCCTCGGCTGAACGATGTTCACCCCCACGACAGCCCTGCTGCTCGTGCTGCTCGGCTTCGCCGTAGGCGGGTTCGGCACCCTCGTCGGTGCCGGCGGAGGGTTCATCCTGACTCCGGTGCTGCTCGTCCTGTATCCGCACGATTCACCCGCGAGGATCACCGCGATCAGCCTGGTCGTCGTGTTCTTCAACGCCCTATCGGGTTCCGCCGCGTACGCGCGCCAGCGGCGGATCGACTATCGCTCGGGACTCGCGTTCGCGGCCGCCGCGCTGCCAGGGTCGGTCGCCGGCGCGCTTCTTGTCCGCCTCGCGCCCCTGCGGCTGTTCGACCTGCTGATGGGCGCGGTGCTCGCGGCGCTTGCCGCGTGGCTGACCAACGCCAGCCGCGAGGTCGAGCCCGCGCAGCCGTCGGGACGGCTCACCGAACGCGTGTTGACCGACCGCGCCGGTCATCGGCATCGCTATCAAGTCGCCGTTCGCCGTGGCGTGACCTACAGCGTCGGGGTCGGCTTCGCCTCGAGCTTCTTCGGCATCGGCGGCGGGATCATTCACGTGCCGCTGATGGTCGGCGCCCTGGGCTTCCCCACCCATCTCGCCACCGCGACCTCACACTTCGTACTGACCTTCATGGCCGCCACGGGCACCATCACCCATGCGCTCGCGGGAACTTTCAGCCACGGCACCGGGCTGCGCCGTACCGCCGCGCTGTCAGTGGGCGTCATCGCCGGCGCCCAGGTCGGGGCCCACGTCTCCCAGCGAGTCAGCGGACCTGGGATCCAGCGCCTGCTCGCACTCGGATTGCTCGCGCTCGCGATCCGGCTCGCGCTCGCGGGCGTCGGTTGACCGAGCGTTCGATCAGCTCAAGGTCACGCTCGCCGCGTACGAGGAGTGGCTGGAGCTGACGCCGCTCAACGCGTGAACGTCGGAGCGCCGACGGAGGTCTCGGGCTCCGACATCAGCGAGCGGCCACCGACCAGGTAGCCGATCGCTTCGCGCACGAGCGCGCCCTCGAACAGCCAGGTCGCGGCGACCGTGACCAGCGCGTACGCGGTCAGGTCGCCCAGCGCAAACGCGAACGTCCGCTGGCCGTGCTCGAACTGGCGCATGAGCAGGACCACGGCCACAGCCGGCAGCGTCGGGAGCACCGCGCGAGCCGCGTGGCGCACGAACGCAAACCCCTCGAACAGCCGGCTCAGGTACCACGCCCGCAGCACAAGGTGAACGACCGCACCGGCCGCGATCCCGACCGCCAGGCCAGTCAGGCCATCGACGAACATGAGCGGAATGCCCGTCCCCAGCATCGTCACCGTGGAGGCGACGGTGACGATCGCGAGCGGCATCGTATGGGCACGGGCGCGGAAGTAATCGTCCCAGTTGAAGCCGATGTGGCTGATCGCGGCGACGATGCCGGTGATCTGCAGCAGGCCGACGGCGGGGCGCCACTTCTCCCCAAGCGCAAAGTGAACCAAGTCGCCGGCGAACAGCGCCAGGCCGGCCCCGAACGGCATCGCCCACATCAGCGCCAGGCGGTTTGACTTCACGAACGACTCGCGCAGCAGATCGAGCCGCGTCTGGATCGCGCAGATCGCCGGATACAGCGTCCCGCTGACGAGGTCGTCGACGCGAGTAGCGAACGCTGTGATGGTCCCCGCCAGCGCGATCGCGCCCACGCCCGCCAGCCCGAGATGGGCGTTGGCGGCGATCACAGTGCCATTGGCGAGCAGGATCGTGCACACGGTCGCGACCAGGATCGGTCCCGAGAAGGACGCGTAGAGCCGCAGCGAGCCCCTGTCGTAGCGCCACCTGAGCGCAAACGGCGAGCTTATGATCGCCGCCAGCGCGCCGGCCCAGGCCCCGGCCACCACCCCGATCGCAAGCGCCCAGTAGCCGGCCCCCGCGATCGCCAGGACGATCGCGACGACGAATCCCACGACCGGCTCGATCGCCGACAGCGAGCGCTGACGCACGAAGTTCATGTCCCGGTAGTAGACCCAGAACGGCGCCTGCAGCGCGCCCGCCACCAGCATCGTGAGCAAGACCAGGCCCGGTGGGACCAGATCCCAGTGCCCGTAGACGACCGCGACCACCGGCAGCGCCGCCGCAATCGGGACCATCGCCGCGGCGGTCATCAGCAACTCCAGCGTGAACGCCTTCTGAAACGCGAGCTCCTGGTCTGCCTCGTCCTGCTGGAGGTACTTGTCGCTGACGCCGACGACCTTGAGCCGTGCCAGCACCCCGAGCGAGACGACCAGAACTCCCCACACGCCGTAGTCCGAACGCGTCAGCAGGGCCGCCAGCACCAATCCGCGCAGCAGCCCGAGGCCGCTGATGCCGACGTCGAAGACCGTGTTGACAAGCACCCCGCGCGCCGCGAACATCCGCAGCGAGAGCCCGCGCGTGTCGATGCTCCGGGTGACCGTGCTCGCCGCCCGCGGATCGCCGAGCACACTGTCTGCCGGTTCCGGGCTCGGGTCCGTCACTGGAGCGCGATCGTAGCGGCCGCGCAGGGCTACGCTGTCGGCACGATGCGACCGAACATCCTGCTGGTCGTCCTCGACGCCGCCCGCCGCGATGCCGTGCAGCCATACGGCACGGCGCCCGCGAGCACGCCGGCGATCGCGCAGCTTGCCTCGCGCGGGCACGCGCTGCAGCGCGCCTACGCGACCGCGAGCTGGACGCTTCCCTCGCACGCGTCGATGTTCACGGGCCTGCTGCCCGGCGTGCTCGGCCTTCGCCAGGCGCCCGAGGGGACGCCGCAGAGCGCCCGCCCGGCACTCAGGCGGGTCGCGGAGCGCCTGCTCGCGCAGGTGCTCCGCGAGACGGGCTATGAGACTCAGGCTTGGAGCACCAACCTGTGGGCCTCTCCGTTTGCCGGCTTCGACATCGGCTTCGATCGCTTTCGCTACGTCACGAGCGGACGTGACGAGCGCATGAACGCGCTCCTCGGGGAGGGACCCCGCGCGCGGGCCGCGTGGGTCAGCGAAGGACTGCGCTCGCGCGCCGATGACGGCGCCGCCGAGGTCGGGCGCGAGCTGCGCGACGCGATCTCGAGCTGGACCGGGCAGCCGGCGTTCTGGTTCGTGAACTTGACCGAGTGCCATTCTCCGTACCTGCCCCCGCGCCCGTGGAACGACCTGGCCCCGCGCGAGCGCATCGGCGCAGCGCTGGACGCCCAGCGACACCTGAGCTTCCAGTCGATCTGCCTGTACGTTGCCGGGGCGCACCAGATCCCAGATGCCGCCCTGAAGCGCATGCACCACCTGTATGTGCGTGCCATCAGCTACATGGACAACTGGCTCGCGGGCGTGCTCGAAGCGCTCGATCGTCGCGGCATCCTCGAGCAGACACTCGTGATCGTGACCTCCGACCACGGCGAGAACTTCGGCGAGGGCGGACTGATCGCCCACGGCTTCTCGCTCGACGAGCGCCTGATCTCCGTGCCGCTGGTGATGGCCGGCCCGGGAGCCTGCGACCGCGAGAGAGTCTTCAGCCTCACCGAGCTGCCGGCGCTGATCGCCGGCGCAGCCGGCCTCGAGCGCCATCCGTGGGCGACGGGCGAGCTCCCGCAGGGCATCGCGGTCGCACAGTACGAGCCGATCGGAGGCAGGACAAACGCTCAAATCCTCGACTTCGCCGCCAAGTGGGGCCTGGCCGACCGCGGGATCGACCGGCTGACGGCCAGCTTCACTTGCGCCACCGACGGTGAGCACAAGCTCGTGATCTCAGACGGCGTCGAGTCGCTCTACGACCTGCGCGCGGACCCTGGCGAGCGCGAGCCCCTGCCAGCGGCCGGCGCCGACGGCGCCGCACTCGCCGCGCTCCGCTCCGCGCTGGAGCATCCGGCGGTGACGGGCCCCTCGCCGAGCCCCGCCCCCGCTCCTGCCCCAGCCGAGCCCTCGCCGCCGCCCGAGCTGGAAGCCACCGAGGAGGAGCTCGCCACGATCGAGCGGCAGCTGAAGCTGCTCGGCTACATGTGATTCGATGCCGAGCCGGCGCGAGAAGTCAAGTCTCGAGCCATAGTGAGGACCCGTACGCGATTCGGGGCAAACTCGCCCGGTCCCACGCAGCGTCGAGTCTCACGCGGATCGTCGGCTCGGTGGCACAGAAGTGGCTTGCGAATGCCAGGCGCACCCTGTCACCGGCCCCGAGCAGCCAAGCGGCAAGAAGGTATTGCTCGGAGTACCAGCGACCCCCAAGCCACCACGGGTAGTCGTCCGGTAGAAAGACGTCGTGGATCCCCACGAGCACGCCTCCCGGAAGCGCCGGCAGCACATCCAGGAAGAACGTGACCACGTCGGAATTTGTCAGAGCACAGTGAGAGGAATCGACGAGGAGCACGTCGCCCGCTTCCAAGGCAGCCACGCGAGACGGGTCAGCCTGCTCCAACGGCACCCGGATGACTTCATCGCAGACAAGGTCGACATCCGCGCGCGGCGCGGGGTCGACCGACAAGATCCGCGTAGGAAGTCCTCCATCGCGGATCGCCCGCGCCGCGAACAGAGTCGAATTCCCGGACCCCACCTCGTGATAGCGGGACGGCCGGCGTACGCGGATCAACGAGTAGAGCGCGGCAGCATCCACCCCGGTGAAGTAATCCTGCCCCCAATAGGGTTCTCCGGGGTCGGTGCCGAGGAGCGGAATGCGCGCGAGATCAGACCCATAGCGCTCGATCAGCTCGATTGTCGCTCGGTAGCGGTCTGCGTTGCGAACCAGCAGATCATGCAGAGCGAGGTTCGGTGGAGACCCCCAGCCCCAACGCATACGGGTCTGATCAGGCGGCGGGTACTCGAGCAGAATCGGATGTCCTCCCGAGAGTCGTTGGGCCGCGCGCAGCGCGAGAGCACCTAATCGCTCGCGCCGGGTGGGCCTTGACATGTCCTTGGAGGGACGTGGAGCCCTCGGATCTAGTCCCTGTCCCCTGGCGCCTTCCCTGAACGAATCGCTAATAGGCCCCGGCCCTCATCGCAGGAGCCCCTCGACGAACGGAACCTCGAGCACCTTTTCGTGGGCGATCGGACCGTGCCCGAAGTACCCCTCCTCGCCGAACAGCTCGCCGTGATCCGAGGTCACGATCAGCCAGGTGTTGGGCGGCAGTCGTGCCAGCAACCGCTCGAGCACGCCGTCGAGGTACTCGAGCGCCGCGATCTGGCGCTCGTGCAGCGCGGCAAGCGTCGCCTCGTCGAAGCGCTCGGCGACCTCGCCACCCTCCCGGCGGATGTCGTCGAGCTTCTTGAACACCCCGTGAACACCCGAGATGTGCGGCAGGTCGCTCGAGTCCTGGCCAGGGTAGGCGTATGGATAGTGCGTCTCGCCGACGTTCAGCAGCCAGAACGATGGACGCTCCTCGTCGAAGCTGAGCTGGTCGAGTATCGCCGCCATGTCGTTGTGGCAGGGCATCAGCTCGTATGAGTCGAAGTCCCGGTTGATCGGGGTGAACTTGTTGAGCACCGGCATCGACACGCGGGCGTGGGTCCGGTAGCCGAGCGTGTGCTTCAGGTATGTAGGCAGGAAAATCGAGGGGAGCAGCTTCTTGAACTCCATGTCAGGCACGCCGAGCCGCTCGCTGTAGCGCAGGAAGTCCTGCTTGTAGTACTCGGAGGCGTACACGTGCGCGGGGCTCGTGTGCGGCAGCAGCCCCATCAGCAGGTTGTAGTGCGACGGAGCGGTCCAGGACGCATAGCTGAAGCGTCGCTGCAGCTCCCCGAGCCCCGACAGGCTCTTTGGCTTGGCCGCCAGCCAGCTGTCGTAGCGCAGGCTGTCGAGGATCACCACGACGAAGTTGCGTGCGCCCAGCGGTGGGTCGGGCGGCGCGGTCACGTCCGTGCCACGGGGCGTACCCGCCACGCCAAGTGGGGGAAGTCGAATTCGCCAACGCGATCGCTGGACAGGTCGTATACGTTCAGCTCGCGGCGCTCTACACGGGATCCCAGCGCCTCCTTGGCGAGCGTGAATGTCCCACGCGCGTTCACGCTGTTGCCGGCGTCGGTGTATGTCTCGTCGGGATCGAGCAGGCGCGTCCGCGCCGGCCAGTCCCATTGGCGCGTGTCGTCGACATCGATCCCCACGACCTCCGAGGCGCCGCGACGCTCGAGCTCAAAGGCCCAGAAGCCATTCATCGTGCCGATATCGAGGCAACGCCTTCCCTGCGGCGACGGGAACGGCAGCCGGGCGGGAGCAGCGCGGGTGTCGACGTAGCCGGCAGTCACGACGCCTTCGCCGAGCTCGAGCGTGTGATACCACCGGAGCGTGCCGGCACGCTCGGCGAGGCTTGGCAACACGCGGCGACTGTAACTGCTCGTGCCCCCGAAAGATGCCCGCCGGGCTCAAACCGACTGTCCCGCGATCACGCTGCCCGACGCGTGATTGATTACGTGGCGGACCGAGAAGCCGTGGGTGGAGGGGACCCTGAAGCGGTCGTGC
Organism: Solirubrobacterales bacterium; assembly: GCA_003244035.1. Lineage (GTDB taxonomy): Bacteria > Actinomycetota > Thermoleophilia > Solirubrobacterales > Solirubrobacteraceae > Palsa-465. The sequence continues at coordinate 7,285 of QHBV01000233.1, forward strand.
TCGCGCACCCGATCGAAGCCGGCGGTCCACATCATCCGCCGCCAGGCGCGGCGGCTCGGCAGCCAGAAGACCACCGCGGCATCGCGATCGGCGCGGTAGCGCACGGCGGGGAATGGCAGCCACCCGACCGAGGGATCGGGCTCCTCCGCGGAGATCAAGGTGCCGCGGCAGAGCCGGGCGATCCGCTCGAGCGCGAGCAGCTGATCGCGCAGGTGCAGCAACACCATCCCGCAGAAGACCAGGTCGAACGTGCCCAGCACGCCGGGGTCGGCGTCGTAGATGTTTCCCACGACCCGCTGCACGCGCGAGCCGAGCACCTCCTTGGCGAGCCTGAAACCGTCCCCCCGGCGCCCGTCGGGAAAGCGCTGCGGGCGCCGGCGCGGCGGGTAGTCGAGCGCGCGCTCGTCGTCGAGGTCCAGCGCGATCACCTCGGCCGCCCCCCGTCGCTCCAGCTCGAACGCCCAGAACCCGTCCCATGTCCCGACGTCGAGCACCCGCATCCCGTGCAGCGAGTCGGGCAGCCCGTAGCGACCCACGTACGGGCGCAGGTCGAACATGCCATTGGTGACAACGCCGGGTGCGAGCTCGAGCGTGTGATACCAGCCGAGCTGCTGCACGCGCTGCGCCAGATCAGGGATCGCCGCGGCTCCGGACTCTGGTCCCATCGCCCCTATGATGCCGCAACCTGATGGCGCCGCCGGTCGCGATCGCGGTCGTCTCGTGGAACACGCGGGCCCTGCTGCGCGCGTGCCTGCAGTCGATCTCCCCGGAGGTGGCGGCCGGGCGCGTCGAGGCATGGGTCGTCGACAACGCCTCCAGTGACGACTCCGCCGCGCTGGTGCGGGTCGAGTTCCCGTGGGCTCACCTGATCGCCTCCCGCTCGAATCTCGGCTTTGGCGCCGCGGTCAACCTCGTCGCCGCACGCACCCGCAGTCCGTGGATCGGCGTCGCCAACGCCGACGTCGAGCTCACGCCGGGGGCGCTCCAGGCGCTGGTCGACGCGGGCGCTCGGGACCCCGCGGTCGGAATCCTCGCGCCGCGTCTCCTGCTGCCCGACGGCAGCACGCAGCACTCCGTGTATCCGTTCCCGACGTTGGCGTTCGCGCTCGCGTTCAACCTCGGCCTGGCCGGCCTCTCGCCGCGGCTGGCCGATCGCCTCGCGCTCGAGGGCCGCTGGAACCCCGACCGAGCCCGGTCCGTCGACTGGGCGATCGGGGCGTTCCTGCTCGTGCGCCGGGCCGCGTGGGACGCGGTCGGCGGATTCGACTCGAGGCAGTGGATGTACGCCGAGGATCTCGACCTCGGCTGGCGCGCCGCCGCCGCGGGCTGGCGGACCCGCTACGAGCCCGCTGCGATCGTCCGGCACCACGGCGCCGCCGCCGCGTCCCAGCGCTGGGGCGAGGACCGCGATGCGCAGTGGCAGCGCAGCACCTACGCGTGGATGCTCAGGCGGCGGGGGGCGAGCGCGACGCGGACGTTCGCGCTCCTCAACAGCGCCGGCGCGGGCGCTCGCCTGCTGCTGCTGACGCCGCGCGCGCTGATGCTCGGGGGCGACGCGTGGGCGCGCTGGCTGGTCATGCGCCGGTGGACGCGGCTGCACCTGGGCAACCTGCTCGCGCCGCGTGCGACGCTGGAGCATCACCGCTGATGTCGCCGCCTGCGTTGGTCCGTCGCCCCATCCACCGCCTATCCCCGATAATCCAAAGTCGTGCTGCCCACCGTCGCGATCCTTTGTGGCGGCCGCGGGACGCGGCTGCAAGAGCACACCCAGTCGATCCCCAAGCCGCTCGTGGAGATCGGGGGGCGGCCGATCCTGTGGCACGTCATGCAGATCTACCTCGCGCAGGGCTTCCGGCGATTCGTGCTGCTGACCGGCTACAAGTCGGAGCTGATCGAGCGGTTCGCCGCGCACGAGACATGGCCGGCCCAGACGCATCTGCAGTGCATCCAGACCGGAGCTGACACCCCAACGGGAGGGCGCATCCGGCTGGCCGCGCATGCGCTGCAGGGCGAGCGCTTCTGCGCGACGTATGCCGACGGGGTCGCGGACATCGAGCTCGGCGCGCTCCTGGCCAGCCATGCCGCCCACGGTGCGCGCGCGACGATGACGGTGGTGCGCCCCGTGCTGCAGTTCGGCGTCGCCGAGCTCAACGGCGACGGCATCGTGCGCGGCTTTACCGAGAAGCCGCGCAGCGAGCACTGGATCAACGGCGGGTTCTTCTGCTTCGAGCCCTCGGTGCTCGAGCTGATCGGCGAGCACGACGTGCTCGAGCGCGAGCCGCTGGAGCGGCTCGCGGCGGCGGGTGAGCTGCGGGCGTTTTGCCACGAGGGCTTCTGGGACTGCATGGACACCTACAAGGACGCGGTCCTGCTCAATGACCTGTGGACGGCTGGGCGGGCGCCGTGGAAGCTGTGGGATTGAGCGGCCGCTCGGTCCTGGTGACCGGCGCCTATGGCCTGCTCGGGGGGTGGCTGGTCAAGGCGCTGCTCGAAGGTCGCGCAGGCGTCACCGTGCTGCGGCGCGACGATGCGGCCCGTTCGGCGCTCTCGCGGATGGGCCTCGAGGCCGCCGTCAACGTCGTGCACGGAGACATCTGCGCGGACGGCCTGATCGCCCGCGCGCTGGCCGAGTACGAGGTCGACACCGTCTTTCACCTGGCCGCGCAGACGCTCGTGCCGATCGCGAACCGCTCGCCGATCTCGACCTTCGAGACGAACATCCGCGGCACCTGGCTGCTGCTCGAGGCCTGCCGGGAACACGGCGCCGAGCGCGTGATCGTCGCCTCCTCGGACAAGGCCTACGGGCCGCACCGCGAGCTGCCCTACCGCGAGGGCCACGCGCTCCAGCCGCTCTACCCCTATGACGTCTCCAAGGCGGCGACCGACCTGCTGGCGCGCTCCTACTGGCACACCTGGCGGCTGCCGGTCGCGGTCACGCGGTTCGCGAACCTGTACGGCGGCGGTGACACCAACTCCTCCCGGCTCGTGCCCGAAGCGGTGGCGGCCGCGCTCGCGGGCCGCTCGCCGGTGGTGCGCTCGGACGGCTCGCCCGAGCGCGACTT
>QHBV01000234.1:0-9997 GCA_003244035.1 Solirubrobacterales bacterium
GCGTCTGGGAGCGCGGCCCCGTCGGCGCGGATCGCGCCGTCGATGTCGACCATCAGCGTCAGCGCCAGCCGGGGTGGCTCGAGCATGGTGTCGAACCCGACTTTCTGGACGCTGAACCCCAGCAGGTCGCGATGCAGCACCGAGCGCAGCTCCGGATCGCGGCGCCGGAGTGCGCGCGTGAACCCGCCCAGCTCCGATTGGTGTCGCACGACCCGCGCGCGTGGCATACCCTCCGGGACTGATGCGGCGCTCATTCGGGCCATTCTTCATCTTCGCCGGGCTGTTGCACTTCGTCAAGACCGAGACGTACGAGTCGATCGTGCCTGATTACCTTCCCGCGCACCGGGCCTTGGTGTACGCGAGCGGGGCGGCCGAGATTGTCGGCGGGGCGGGCGTGCTGCACCCGCGCACGCGCCGCGCCGCGGGGTGGTGGAGCGTCGCAACCCTGCTCGGGGTGCTTCCGGCGAATGTCGAGATGGCGCTGCACCCAGAGCGCTACCCGCAGGTGCCCGGCGGGCGAGTAGCGTTGCTGGCGAGGCTCCCGCTGCAGGCGGCGCTGATCGCGTGGGCGCGCGCGGCCGGCCGCGCGCGCTGATCAAGCGCGGCTGGCCCCGTGGCGCAGGGCCGCGCGGAGGCGCGCGTCGTTGGACTCTGCCGGCGCGGTGCTCGCGATCCACCGCTCGACGGTGGTGACGAACCGATCGGGCTCGTCGAGGTGGGGGAAGTGGCCGGCGCGGTCGAACACCTCGAGCCTGCTGCCGGGCACGAGCTCGTGCGCGCGGGTGCCGTGGGCGAGCGGAATGATCCCGTCCCGCGCCCCCCAGACGATCAGCAGCGAGAGCGCGGTGGCGAGATACAGACGATCGTTCGCCCGCACGCGCTGCCCGCTCGGGTCGACGCTCGCCCGGAGGGTCTGGACGAACGCCGCGCAGGTCTCGGGATCTCCGAGCGACGCGTGGCCGCGGGCGATCTCGAGCGCATCGGTTCCCAGTGCCACCCCGAGCCGCTCCAGCACGCGCCCGATCGCGCGCCCCGCCGACAGCAGCCCGGTGCTGGCCAGCAGCGGTATCACCAGCTCTGATCCGGGGAGCGTCGCCGCCCGCAGAAGCCCACTCAAGTCCTGTCCGAGGCCGCCGCTCGAGACGAGCGCTAGTCGCTGGGCGCGCTCCGGGAACTGGTAGACGAACTGCATCGCGACCCCGCCCCCGAGCGAGTGGCCGACGATCGTCGCCGGCCCGAGCTCGAGTGCCACCACGAGGTCGCGCACGCCGCTGGCGAACGCCCCCATCGAGTAGTCGCCCCGCGGCTTGGCGCTGGCGCCGTGGCCGAGCAGGTCCGGCGCGAGCACCGTATGGCGCTGGGCCAGCGACGGCGCCACCCGCTCCCAAGTCGCCGACGAGGACGTGATCCCGTGGATCAGCACGATCGGAGGGCCGGAGCCCGCGAGCCGGTAGGCGACGCGGTGGCCGTGCAGAGTCGTCTCTCTGGGCTCGAAGCTCACCCGCGAAGCGTACGGAAGTGCGCTGCGATCAGGCGATCGGGCTACCAGGCCTGCGTGCAGCCGCAGTGCGGGCAGCCGACCGAGGTGCAGACCGGCGCCTCGAACACATAGCCGCACTGGCAGTTGTAGACCGCGTGATCCTGCAGCGGTCCGACTTCGCCGGGCCGTCGGCGGCGGGGAGCGCCTGCCTTTGCATCCTCTCCGGCGGCACCGGCGGCTGCCTGGCCATGACCGGAGGCGCCGTGCCGGCGACGGTGGACGATGCTCTGGCCTCGTTTCGATCGAACCAACACGCTCATATAAGTAACGGTCCGGATCGTGATTGGTTTCGCCACGCAGCCGATATTCCCTCGCCGCTAACACGACGCTAATCGGGCGAGCGGCTGCCCGCCGGCGACCGGCGGCCCCGAGGCGCTCCTATGGGAGAATTACGGCCGGCATGGATCCGAGCCGCAAGCGTTTCATCCGCCTCACCGTCGCGCTCACCGCCGCGCTGCTGCTGGCCTCCGCGCTCGTGTACACGAGCTTCAGCGCCGGCCGCGACGAGCTCACGGCCTCCCAGCTGCTGAAGACTGCCAAGCCGGGACAGTCGTACATCCTCGCCGGCACAGTGCTCGACAAGTCGGTCAGCCACCAGGGAAGCGCCCTGCTGTTCCGCGTTCGCGACCCTAAGCTGAAGATGTCGGTCCCCGTTCGCTACACCGGGATCGTCCCGGACCCGTTCGCGGCCGGACGCGGCGTGCTCGTGACCGTGCACGAGCAGGGCAAGAGCAACACCTTCATCGGCGAGCAGGACTCGCTCACGACCAAGTGCCCGTCCAAGTACCAGGCGGCGAAGGCGTCCTACTGATGGCGCTGATCGGCCGCGCGCTGCTGATCCTCGGGCTGATCGTCGCGCTATATGGGATCGGTGCCTCGCTGTATGGAGCGATCGGGCGCCACCCGGAGTGGGTCGTTTCCGGCCGGCGGTCGGTGTACGCGCTGGCGGGATTGATGACGCTCGCGTTCGCGATCCTGGAGGCGGCGTTCCTGCGCTCGGACTTCTCGTTCAACGTCGTCGCCGGTCACTCCTCGACCACGATTCCGACCTTCTACAAGGCCGCCGCCGCGTGGTCCTCGCAGGAGGGCTCGCTGCTGTTGTGGGTGTTCCTGCTGTCGGTGTGGTCGAGCCTGATCCTGTTCCTGACCCGCAGGCGCGTGCGGGAGATCGCTCCATACGCGACCGCGGTGCTGCTGGGCTTCGGCGCGTTCTTCATCTCGCTGACCGTGGTCTTCGCCAACCCGTTCGCCACCACCGCCAACCCGCCGGCGCAGGGCGCCGGGCTCGACCCGCTGCTGCTGCACCCGAGCATGATGATCCACCCGCCGATTCTGTACTCGGGCTACACGCTGCTGGCGATCCCGTTCGCGTTCGCGATCGGCGCGCTGGTGACCGGGCAGCTCGGCTCGGAGTGGATCAGCGTGATCCGCCGCTTCGCGCTCGCCGCCTGGCTGTTCCTCGGGATCGGGATCCTGCTCGGCGCGCGCTGGTCCTACACCGAGCTCGGCTGGGGCGGCTACTGGGCCTGGGACCCGGTCGAGAACGCCGCGCTGATGCCGTGGCTGTGCACGACCGCCTTCATCCACTCGATCATGATCCAGGAGAAGCGGGGGATGCTGAAGGTCTGGAACGCCTCGCTGATCCTCGCCGGCGGCACGCTCGCGATCCTCGGCACGTTCCTGGTGCGCTCGGGGATCCTCGATTCGATCCACGCGTTCGGCGCCTCGACCCTCGGGATCCCGTTTGTGGTCCTGATCGCGGCGATGGTCGCGGGCTCGGTCGCGCTGGTGATCCGGCGCCGCGGGCAGCTGCGCTCGGACGCGCAGATCGACTCCTTGCTCAGTCGGGAGGCCGTGTTCCTGGTCCAGAACCTGGTCCTGGTCGCGCTCTGCTTCACGATCTTCTGGGGCACGTTCTTCCCGCTCATCTCCGAGGCGATCACGGGCACCAAGGCCTCGGTAGGGCCGCCGTGGTTCGACCGCTACACGGTGCCGCTCGCGCTGGTGCTGGTGGCGCTTTCCGGGATCGGTCCGATCATCGCGTGGCGAAGGGTGACGATCGCCAACCTGCGACGAAGCTTCGTCGTGCCAACCGCTGCGGGGCTCGCCACGCTGGGCGTGCTGCTGCTGGCGAGCGGTGCGAGCGCGCAGCCGGCCGCGCTGATCATGTTCGCGCTCGGGGCGTTCGTGCTCGGGGCGGTGGTGCAGGAGTGCTGGCGCGGAGCGGGCGCCCGCAGGGCGATGACCAGAGAGCCGCCGCCGCTCGCGCTCGCCCGGCTGATCAGGCGCAACCGTCGTCGCTACGGCGGTTACATCGCCCACGCCGGCATCGCCGTGCTGCTGATCGGCGTCGCAGCATCCACATCCTTCCAGCACTCCCACGAGGTCACGCTGGCGCCGGGGCAGGATGCGAGTGTCGGCGGCTACACGATGCGGTACGTGCGCCCGACCGAGTCCGTGAGCGTCGCGCGCGCGAGCTTGGCAAAGATCTCCTTCGGCGCGGTGCTCGATGTCTCCAAGGGCGGCCACCACGTGACCACCCTGACCACCACGCGCGGGTTCTATCCGGCGAGCACCGACCCGACCGCCGGCCCGATCTCGGTCGCTTTCAGCGGCTCCTCCGACAGCCAGGTCGGCCTGAGCACCGGCCTGACGCGCGACATCTGGACCGTGGTCAACCCCAACCTGCAGCCGCTGCAGACGGAGATCAATCAGGGCGATCAGGTGTTCACGAAGCTGATGAGCAGCCTGACCCCCACACAGGCGCAGAATCCGGCGGCTACGCAGCTGATCGCTGTCGAACGCAGCAGGGCGATCACCGAGCTCGCGTCGCGGTACGTCAACCACCCGTGGCCGGTCAGCTTCCTGCTGATCGTCTCGCCGATGGTGATGTGGATCTGGCTCGGGGCGATCATCATCGCCACCGGCGGCCTGATCGCGCTGTCGCCGGTCTCGATACGGCGCCCCAGTGCCGCGATCGCCCGCGTGCGAGCACCGGCTTCGCCGGCGGCGCCCGCCCGCGAGCTGGTCTGAGCCCGGGTGATTCTCGAGCTGCTGATCGTGCTGGCGATCGTGGGCGTGGTCGCGCTGGTCGTGACCGCGCCGCTGCGGTCCCGGAGCGGGCCGGCGCCGGCGTGCGACGAGCCGGCGGAGGTCGAGTTGGAGGCGAAGGGCGGCCAGGAGCTCGCCGAGCTCGAGTCCGCGCGCGAGGCGAAGTACCGCGAGATCCGCGACGCCGAGCTCGACCACCGAACCGGCAAGCTCTCGGACGCTGACTACGAGGCGGTCGACCTGGGGCTGCGCGCGGAGGCGATCGAGATCCTGCGGGCGCTCGATCGCACCGGCGATCGGGCCACGGATCACGCCACCGATCGCGCCGGCGAAGCGTGAGAGCGTCTACCATCGTGCCCCGGTGACGACGCTCCTCGACATCCTCCAGATCTTCCTGTGCGGCGGACTGATCTTCCTGATCCTGATGCACTCGGGCAAGGACGCCGGGCTGTCGGGGGCCTTCGGCGTGGGGAGCGGCGCAGGGCCGTTCGGCGGCGGCTCGCTGGTCGAGCGCAACCTGAACCGCTGGACCGTCGCGTTCGCGTTCGTGTTCGTGCTCAACACGATCGTGCTGATCAAGATCTCCTGATCATGGGCCGGATTGCGCGCCTTCGCGCAGCCGGCTTGTGGGCCGGCTGCACGCTTCTGCTGGCTGCGTGCGGCAGCGCCGCCGGCGCCAACCAGGCCGCCGCGCCGCGCGTCGCCGCCGCCAGAGCCCACGTCGCCGGCGGGGACTGGACGCGCTTCGGCTACAACGCCCAGCGCAGCGACGCCGGCCCGACCGACACCGGGATCACCGCCGGCGACCTGCGCAGCCTCAGCCTGCGCACGGTGGGTATCGACGGCACCGCCGACGCCTCGCCGATCGAGCTGCACGCGCTCCGGGTGGACGGCCGGGTCAGGGACGTGATCGTGCTCACGACCTCCTACGGCGAGACGATCGCCCTGGACGCGAGCACCGGCGCGAGGCTGTGGGAGTACCGGCCGCCGGATATCCAGTCCTATGAGGGCACCGCGCAGATCACCAACGCCACGCCCGTGGCCGATCCGAACCGGCGCTATCTGTACGCCGCCGGCCCGGATGGCTTCATCCGCAAGCTCGCGCTGACGACGGGACGCGAGGTGCGCTCGGGAGCTTGGCCGGCGCGGATCACCTTCGACCCCACCCACGAGAAGATCGCCTCGGCGCTCAACCTCAGCAGAGGCGCGGTGATCGCGGTCACCGACGGCTACCTCGGTGACACGCCGCCGTACCAGGGTCACCTCGTCACGATCGACCGCGCCAGCGGCCGGATCACCCACGTGTGGAACTCGCTGTGCTCGAACCGCCACCGTCTGATCGATCCCCCGAGCTCGTGCCCGGCCAGCGACTCGGCGATCTGGGCCCGGGCCGGCGCGGTGATCGAGCCCGGCAGCGGGCGGATCCTGATCGCCACCGGCAACGGCCCCTTCAACGGCTCGACCAACTGGGGCGACAGCGTGCTCGAGCTGAGCCCCGACGGGAGCCGGCTGCTGCACAACTGGACGCCGTCCAATCAGGCGCAGCTGAACGCGAGCGACGCCGACCTCGGGGGCTCCGCCCCCGCGCTGCTGCCCGCGTACCACGGGCGAAGGCTGGCGGTCCAGGGGGGCAAGGACGGAGAGCTGCATCTGCTCGACCTCGATCGCCTCGACGGCACCCGCGGCCCCGCCGGGCCGCGCCTGGGAGGACAGCTCGGCCAGCTCGCCACCCCCGGGCACGCCGAGCTGTTCTCGGCCCCGGCGGTCTGGAGCCACGCCGGCCGCGCGTACGTGTTGGTCGCCGACGGCGCCGGGACGGGCGTGTACGCGCTGGAGGGCGGCCGCCACCCGCGCCTGGCGCTCGTCGCGCAGAACGCGAGCCCCGGCACGGGCCCCGTGCTCGCCAGCGGCCTGCTGTACGTCTACGACGAGGTCGGCGGCAGGCTCGATGTCTACGAGCCCCCGCAGTTGCGCCGGCTCGCGTCGCTGCCCGCCGCGACCGGGCACTGGAACAGCCCGATCGTCGTCGGCGGCAGGATCGTCCTGCCGGTCGGAAACGCCAACGACCACGCCACCAGCGGCGTGGTCGAGATCTATCACCTCCCCGGGCGCTGAGCGGCCCCCAGCACGTGGCCGAGCAGGTTGCGCGTGATCGCCACCACGCGCGGATCGGGTGCGCGGGGGGCGTCCGGTGAGGCGCTCGCCACCGGCTCGAGCCCGAGCTCCCAGCCGAGCGTTCCGGTGTCGAACACGAGCGCCCCGGACCGCGCGGTGTAGAGCGTGCTCTGCGCGAGGCCGTCGCCGGTGCCCGGGACCGGGTCGCCCGGCTCGCTCGCGCCGGCCGCCATGCACGGGGCGCTCCCGCCGCCGATCACCCGGGCCGCCGGTGGGCTTGCGTCGGTACGCTGGTCGAGCTCGTACCCGACGATCCCCGCGATCCGCGTCCTAGCCGTGACTCCGGCGCCCGCGAACAGCCATTGTGGCGCCAGCGTCGGTGCCGGCGACCACGCGTAGTAGCGGTAGGCCGGCGGACCGGGCTCGCTTACGCGCGGGGTGATGCAGCCGAGGTACGCCGAGCCGGTCAGCGCTGCGCCGCGATCTGAAAACGGGCCGGTCGGGTTGGTCTGATCGGGATCGGACCCGAAGTGCTCCTTGTAGGAGACGAGCGAGTGATCGGGCTGGCCGGCCTCGCTGGCGGCCGGCGAGGCCGGCGCATAGCGCACCCGCCAGGCGAGCGTGTCCGAGCCGAAGAACAAGAGGCTCGTGCCCGCGTCGCGAACGCTCGCGAACGCCTGCGCCTGGCGCGCCGACCAGTACTCGGAGTGGCCGAAGTCGATCAGTGCCCGGTGCCCGCCCAGCTGGCCTGGCAGTTGGTCGACGGACTCGCTCGTGGTGTAAGAGACCGGATAGCCGTAGCGCTCGAGGAAGCGAACCATCGCGACGTCACGCGCGAAGAACTGGCCGGCCCCGGTGACGCTGTCGTACGGCCGGTCGTAGGAGACCTCCACCCCCTGAGTGGTGCCCGTCGCCCCGACCCGGTCGGCGCCGCCCGGGTACAGGCTGTCGCCGCCCCAGGCGTTGTACGCCTCGTAGGTCGCGGTCGGGAGCTGCGCGAGCAGCGGCTGCGGGTGCGCCGCGCGCACGACGAAGATGCAGTCGCTCTCGCCCGTGGGCGCGGAGAGCTTGGCGATGTAGACGCCGCTGGCCAGTGCTGAGGGGATCGTGAAGCTCAGCGCCGGATGCCAGTCGCACTCGGTCAGGCCGGTCGCGTACCGGTGCACGCACGGCGGCTGGGTGGCCGCCCGCAGCGCGCGCGAGACGAGCACCTCGCGCCCACCCCTGCCGCCGTACCAGCCGATCCTGAACACCCGGATCCGGATGCGACGCGCCCCCGGGGCGCTCGCGTAGATCCGCTGCACCTGTCCCGGCGCGAGCGTCTGCTCGGCGACATATCCGGCCACCGAGCCGTGCGCGAGCCCGCCGACGTCCGCGGCCGGCCCCCGCAGCCGCCACGTCTCCGTGCCGGCGTGGGTGTTCTCCTGCGCGGTCGTCGGCTGGGCGCCCTGCGTCGGGACCAGCCATCGAAAGGGCGCGGCGGCGGATCCGCTGGAGCTGCTGCCGGCCCCGCGATGGGCCCGCGCGCCGCCACAGCCGGCGACTGCCGTCGCGATCACGATCGCGACGAGCAGGGGACGCTCCCACGCAAGGCAGCGCCCCCTCAAGGCGACGCTTCTGACGGGCTTGCGGCCATGGGCTCCTTGACGGTATCGTGGCAGCGGATGCGAGTCGCCGTAACCGGCGCCACGGGAATGATCGGCCGCGCGCTCGTGTCCGCCTTGTGCGAGTGCGGCGACCAACCGGTCGCGCTCGTGCGCGACGCCGACCGCGCACGGCACGCCCTCGGCGAGGAGGTGGAGATCCATCTCTGGCCCGACCCCAAGCAGGCGCTCCCACCGGCTGTCGCCCTGGATGGGGCCGATGCGGTGGTGCACCTGCTCGGCGAGCCGGTGGCGCAGCGCTGGACCAAGCAGGCCAGGCGCGAGATCCGCGACTCGCGCGTGCTCGGAACGCGCTCGCTCGTCGCGGGGCTCGACGCGCTCTCGCCAGCGCGCAGGCCGGGGATCCTGGTGAGCCAGTCGGCGACCGGCTACTACGGGCCCCGAGACGAGGAGCCGGTGCGCGAGGACGCAGCGGCCGGCGAGGACTTCCTGGCCGACGTCACCAGCGCGTGGGAGCACGAAGCGCTCGCCGCGGCGGAGCTGCCCGGCCTGCGCGTCGCGCTGACCCGTACCGGCATGGTGCTCTCGCCGCACGGCGGTGCGCTCGCGAAAATGCTGCCGCCGTTCCGGCTGGGGCTGGGAGGACCCGTGGCCGGGGGGCGCCAGTACGTCTCCTGGGTGCACCTCGACGACGTGGTGGGAGCGCTCCGTCATTGCTTGGCGGAGCCGCGCGCTGCAGGCCCGGTGAACGTGACCGCTCCCAATCCCGTCACCAACGCTGGGCTGTCGCGGGCACTTGGACGGGTGCTGCGCCGCCCCGCGGTGCTGCCGGTTCCCGCGGCCGCGCTGCGCCTCCTCTACGGGGAGATGGCGGTGATCGTGGTCACGGGGCAGCGGGTGCTGCCCGCGCGCCTGCAGGAGCTCGGATACCGCTTCCGCCATCCCGAGCCCGATCCGGCGCTGCGCGACGTGCTCGGCCGCGCGTGAAGGCAGCCCTCAGGCCAGCTTGGCGACGATCACGGGCGGGCTCGTCGGCACCCGGCTGCCTCCCGCGGGCTCCTGCGTGACCATCACCGCGCTGACTCCGCGCAGGTTGCCCGGAACGTCGACGGCGCCGGCCCCGTCGTCGGTGACGCTGAACAGGGCGCTCGTCGGCGATGGCGGCCGCTTCCCGCGCTTCAGCCAGACCTCGTAGATCCTCCCCGCGGGCGGCGGCTGCATGTGGCGCACGATCAGCTCACCGTGCCCACCGGACAGGCTCAGCTCGGCGCTCCCGGATGAGCCCGTGACCCGTGCCTGAATCGCGCGCGCTCCGCTCCGCCCGCCGGAGGAGAGCTCAAAGCCGCCGGCGATCGCGAGCGCCACGAGCACGACTGAGAGGGCGGCGATCGCCGGCCGGCGGAACCCGCCCGAGGAGCGCTGCGGTCGGCGCAGTCCACGGCGTTGGGGAGCTTCGTGGTACGTCGGAGGCGATTCCGATTGCGCCTGCACCGCTCTGAGCACCCGACGGCGCAGCCCCCGCGGGGCCGCGTGCTGGGGCGCGGCCATGGGCAGCGCGTCGGCGACCTGCTGGAGCACGAGCACCTCGTCACGGCAGACCGCACAGCTCTCCAGGTGCCGGCGAAACTCCCGGGTCTCGTCGGGCTCGAGCGCGCCGAGCACGTAGGCCGCCGCGTCGGCGCCGCAA
>QHBV01000234.1:10035-10575 GCA_003244035.1 Solirubrobacterales bacterium
CAAGGGCAAGGCGCAGCTTCGTCAGCCCCAGGCGCATGCGGCCCTTGACGGTTCCCGCCGGCAGCTCGAGCATCTCCGCGATCTGACTGTGGGTGAAGCCGCCGAAGTAGGCCAGCTCGATCACCCGCCGTTGGTCGGGTGGCAGCTCGCCAAGCGCGCCGCGCACCTGCCGCGCCTCGTCGCGGCGCTCGACTTCGGTCTCGGTCCGCTGGGCCGAGGGCAGGCGCTCGGCGATCCCTTCGTCGGTGATCACGCGGCTGTCCTTGATGGTCTCCCTGCGGAACGCGTCGATCGCCCGGTTGTGCACCACGGTCAGCACCCACGAGCGCACGCTACCGCGTGCCCGGTCGTAGCGGGCGCCGCTGCGCCACAGCGACAGGAACGCTTCCTGGACGACGTCCTCGGCAATCGCACGCCGCCCGCACATGCGGTAGGCGAGCGAGAACGCGGCCGCGGTGTGACGATCGTAGATCACCTCGAACGCGCGCATCTCGCCGGTGTGGACGAGCTGCATCAGGTCCTCATCGGCGAGGGCGCGCA
>QHBV01000234.1:10640-14626 GCA_003244035.1 Solirubrobacterales bacterium
GGCCTTTGCCAGCACCTGCTTCATCGTCAGGGGCTTGTCGAAGGCACCGTCGGGAGTGATCTTCTTGCTCGCCAGCAGGGCAATCGCGGCCGCGTGACGGGCCTCGACCTGGACGATGGACCCGGCCACGGCCAGGTACTGAGGGTTCGAGAGCGATGGGCCGGCGCCGTTGTAGGCGCCGACGCCCACGTTCTCCAGGACGTAGGCCAGTCCGACAAAGGTGGTCTCGTCGGTGACCGGGAACACGAACGTCGGCTTCTTTGCGGGCGTCCCGCCGGCGGCCGAGATCGCCTTGGTGAGGGCGACGACGTGCTCCTCCTCGTGGTGGCCGAGCAGCGTCGCGAGGCTCTTCGCCTCGCCGCTCAGTCCGACCTTCTTGCCCTTGACGTTGTAGAAGTTGCTCTCGAGGTACTCGAGCGTGAGCGCGAACTTGAGGATCGCGACGTCTCCGCCGCCCGTGGCCGCGAGCGCGTTGCTCACATAGGGGCCGACGGCGGTGGCGCCATACACGGCTCCGGCTGCCATTGCCCCGCGCAGGATGAAGCTCGCGCGGGTCACGCCGTGGACCTCCACGGCTGCCAGCTCGGGGCTGGCCAAGTCTGAACGTGTCATCTGATCTGTTCCTCTCTGAAAATGTGTCCGTGGGCTAGGCGATAAACGGCTTGACCGCGGCCAGGACCTCGGCCATGGTCTTGCCCTTGGCGAACGCGCCCTGGGGCGTGGGGGAGAGCTTGAGCAGCGTGTTTAGCACCGCCGCATGACGTGCCTCCACGGTGTGGATCGCGAGTGCCTCGGCGAGGATCGCCTTGCTCTGGATGTTGCCCGCCTGCCCGAGGTAGGCGGCCGCGCCGAGGTTCTCGACGGTCGCGGCGAGCTTGGTGACCTGGGCTGCGTTGTGCAGCGGGAACTTGCCCTTCGGCTTCGTCGCCGGGGTGCCCAGGCTCATTGCGGCCTTCTTCAGCGCGAGGACGTGCTCGTGCTCCTCGGAGCCGAAGGTCTTCAGCGTCGGGAGCGCCGGCGAGCCGCTGAACAGCCCGCTCTTGACGACGTCGGAGTAGAACTGCGCCTCGAGGTACTCGAGCGTGAGCGCGTAGTTGACGATCGCGAGGTCGCCCGAGCCGCCGCTGGGCGTGCTCGACGAACCCGCCGGGGCGCTCGAGCCAGGTGTGCTCGAACTGCTCTTCTTGCTCGAGCCGCACGCGGCGATGAACGCTCCCAGCGCCGTCGCCGCAGCGCCCGAGCCCATCGTCTTGCCCGCCATCTTGAGAAACTTCTTGCGCTCGACGTCGTCGCGCGCCAGCTCCTGCACCGCGCCGGTTGGCTGGTTGGAATCTGCCATCTCGTCTCCTTGCTCAATCCCGAGTGCTTGCGCCCGGGTATGAGAAGCAATACGGAGCCCGGGCGTGGACGGATCACCCAAGCGAGGTGGCCGCTTCGCTTGCATCTGCGTCCAGGCGCTGTCGACCCGGCTGATGTTAGCTTTCATCCCCACATGCCGCGCCGCTATCCCATCATTCAATTCCCCAATCCGCCGCTGATCGCCGCGATCGCGGCCGGTGCGCTCGCGCGGATCACAGACCGCGACACCGCGCAAAAAGCCGCGCTCGCGTCGCAGCTCGCGCTGCTCGTCTGGGCCTATCAGGAGGTCGTTTCCGGCACGAACTGGTTTCGGCGGCTGCTTGGTCTGGCCGGCGGCGCCAGCAGCGTTAACGCGCTTGCGCGGCTGATCGCTGCGGCGCGCGCCGAATAAGCGCCCGCGATGACCACCGACGCCGGGCCGCGGGCTTATGCAGGTCGGACGGCATGGGCGCGGAACCTCGCCGCGCCGGTCCGCGACTTTCTCAGCGCCGAGACGGGCGGCGCCGCGGTTGTCCTGACCGCGACGATCCTCGCGCTGCTGTGGGCCAATTCGCCCTGGTCGCACTCCTACGAGTCACTGTGGGCGACGAGGCTTGTGATCCGGATCGGTGCAGCCGGGATCTCTGCCGACCTGCGCCACTGGGTCAACCAGGGGTTGATGACGTTCTTCTTCCTGGTCGTCGGTCTGGAGGCCAAGCGCGAGCTCGACCTGGGCGAGTTGCGCGAGCGCAGCCGTCTGGCGATCCCGGTGCTCGCGGCGATCGGCGGGATGACGGTCCCGATTGCGATCTACCTCGCGTTCAACGCGGGTGGTCCCGGTGCGCGTGGCTGGGGGGCCGCGATGTCGACCGACACCGCGTTCGCACTGGGCGCGCTTGCGCTGCTCACCCCGCGCGCCGCCACGCGGCTGCGCGTGTTCCTACTTACCCTCGCGGTGGTTGACGATCTTGTCGCGCTGGTGCTGATCGCGACCGTCTACACGACGCATGTCTCGGTGTCCGCGCTCGCGGTGGCGATCGCCCTGTTCGCGTTCCTGCTCGCGCTCCGCTACGCGCCTGTCTGGCGCCGCGTAGCGTCGATCGCCGTCGCGGTCGGACTCTGGGTCGCGATGTTCAAGTCCGGCATCGATCCTGTGATCTCCGGACTCGCCGTCGGGCTCGCGACGAGCGCCTATCCACCGTCGCGTGAGGACCTCGAGCGGGCGACCGCGTTGGCGCGTCTGTTCCGAGAGCAGCCAACCCCGGAGCTGGCCCGCTCCGCGCAGCAGGGAGTCCTGTCCGCGATCTCACCCAACGAGCGCCTCCAGTACAACCTGCACCCCTGGACCAGCTACGTGATCGTGCCGCTATTCGCGCTTGCCAACGCCGGCGTTCCCATCACCGGGAGGCTGATCGGCGATGCGGTCAGCTCGCCGATCACGCTCGGCATCCTCGTCGGCTACGTGGTCGGCAAGCCGGTTGGGGTGGCGGGGGCATCGTGGATCGCGTCGCGACCTGCGCTGCACGGCCCGCGGTCGCCGCTGAGCGCCCCCTTGCTGGCCGCCGGGGGGTCGGTTGCCGGAATCGGGTTCACGGTCTCTCTGTTGATCGCGAGCCTGGCCTTCAGCGGACAGCGGCTCGAAGAGGCCAAGCTCGGTGCGCTCGCGTCCGTGGCACTGGCCCCGGTGGTCGGGTGGATCGTGCTCCGCGTCGTGCGGCGACTGCCGCCGATCATGCGGGCGCGGCAGATCGCGGCCACCGCCGAGGACTTGCTCGACCTCTCCGCGGACGTCGACCCCGACCGCGACCACATCCGCGGGCCGCACGACGCCGCCGTGACGCTGGTCGAGTACAGCGACTTCGAGTGCCCGTACTGCGGTCAGGCCGAGGGGATCATCCGCGAGCTGCTCACCTCGGTCGGAGACGAGACGCGCTACGTCTGGCGCCACCTGCCGCTGGGCGACGTCCACCCGCGCGCGCAAATCGCCGCCGAGGCTTCCGAGGCGGCCGCCGCCCAGGGCAGATTCTGGGAGATGCACGACCTGCTGCTCGACCATCAGGGCGAGCTCGGTCCGCGCGAGCTCGCCGGCTATGCCAAGCAGCTGAGCCTGGACACCGCGCGCTTCAGCGACGAGCTGCGCCGGCGCAAGCACGCGCCGCGAGTGAGCGAAGACGTCAACAGCGCCGACGAGAGTGGTGTATCCGGCACGCCGAGCTTCTTCGTCAACGGACGGCGCCACTACGGCGCCTACGACGTCGCCACGCTGACCGATGCGGTCAAAGCTGCCAGCAGGCGGGCGCGGGTGGCGGCGAAGGCACGAGCTGCCGACAGCACAGGATCCCCGGCATGAGTGACCAGAGCATCGCCGACCGGATCGAGCGACTCGCTGCAACGATTCGAGTACCCTTGACAAGCCTGATTGGTTGATCAATAATTCAGCCATGGCTACCGTCTCACGCCAGCTGAGCACCGCCGAGGATCGCCGTGAGCACGTGCTGGCGGCGGCGATCTCCGAGTTTGCCCAACACGGCTACCACGCGGCCAGCACCGCCGCGATCGCGAAGCGTGCGGGCATTTCGCAGCCCTACATCTACGCGTTGTTTGCCAGCAAGCTGGAACTGTTCTGTAGCCGTTCAGTCGTCCGGGCT
>QHBV01000235.1 GCA_003244035.1 Solirubrobacterales bacterium
TCGAGCATCTCCGTGGTGGCCTGGGCGTGCTCATCAGCGCTGCCCTCGATCAGGGTCACCACGCGGGGTGTGAACATCGACCAGTCACCGTCGCCTTTCAAGTCCGCGATGTGCAGCTCAACCGTGGGATCCAGGGCCAGACCCAACGCGAGGAGGCGCAGCACGGTGGATTTGCCTTGCTTGGAGGTGGCGCCGATCAGCCAGTGTTTTTGCAGCATGCCGACCGTGATCTGTTCGGCGCGCATGGTCACCCCCCAGGGCAGCCGGTCGGCGAACACGTCGACCTCACCATCAACCAGCAGCGGCCACGGTGGAGCGGGCTTGTCCATGGTGCCCTTGTCGGCGACCCACAGGTCGAGCACCCGGGCGTCGGTGTCGGTCTCCCGCTGGGGCCACACCTCGTGCCGGTGCCGCCCGAGATTCCCCGCCAGCAGTTCCACTTTGGCGCTGGTCAGCAGTTCGGCGGCGGTGACGCCCATCGGTAGCCGGACCTGGGTGTAAGTCCCGCCGCCCTGCTCCCGTGGGGTGATGACGTATTCCAGCACCCCACCACCGGACAGGTAGCGGGCCAACGCCGGGATCTTGACGTGCCGCAACGCTGCGGTGATCACATCGGCGGTGATCTCGGCGTCCTGCTCGGCGCGCTCATCGGGGGAGAACAGCCACCGTGGCGCAGAGGATGCCCGGCGTCCCTCCCGCCACGCCGCGACCAGCAGCGCAGGCACACCACCCCACAGGATCGCCTGCACCGCCAGCGACAGCGCGGTAAGTGTCCCATCGAGAATATGCTTGATCAGCGACCACCAGCCCGACCAACCGATGCTGCCCGGGGTGAAGGCCAGCCACAACCCGACCACGACCAGCAAACCGGCCAGCACCCACACCATCACCAACAGCGCTCGCAGCCCGGCGGCCAGCGTGACCGGGAGCGCCCGCAGCCGCTCAGCCCGGCCGTCTTTCAGGGTCACCAGCCGTTCGGTCCATTCGGCCAGCGCGTCGCGGTCCCCGGCCAGCCGGGCCAGCCGGATCTGCTCGCGCACCGGGCCGTAGGTCAGCGCGTCGAGAGCGCGGCGCACCCAGCTCGCCTGGCCCTGGCCCACCGTGTAGCAGGCCCGGGCCACGACTCGCGTGGACCGCGCGAGCCCTGACACCACTGCCGTGGTGATCTTCTTCGGGTGATCCGACTCGCGGATCGCCGCCACCACCGCGAGGATGGGCAGGGCCTTGCGTTGGGCGTACTCGACTTCGGTGATCAACTCCCCCTCGAGCACCTCCAGCACCTCCGGTGCCCGCTGCACCTGCGCCCCCGACACCGGGCCTGCTTCCTGCGCGGGGTTCATCGCCGGCTCCGGTGCGGAGTGGGGTCGTGGAGCAGTTCGGTAACCGAGAACAGGCGGGCGATCACGCTGCCGGCGAACAGCGCGGGCACGCCCAGCGCTACACCCCAGGCGCGGGGGTCGGAGGTGAGCAACACCACCGCCCACTGCATCCCGACGATCACTGCGGCGGTGCTCAGGGCCCGGAGGAGGTTGCCGCCCATCCGCGTGACGTGCTGGGTGTGCCGGGCGACTCGGTAGGCGCTGCGGGCGCCGCTGCGAAACGCGGCGATCACCCCGAGACCGGCGAATACCGCCAACCCGACCAGCACGATCTCCAACTGGGTGGGGTTCATCGGAGGTCACCCCCGTCGTGGTCGTTGTGCGTGGCCGGGCGGGATTCGAGCCGACAACAGCGCCAGCAGTGCCGGTACTCACTGGGCGCCGGGTGCCCGTTGGCGGTGACTGGGTGACGCCAGGTGCTGAAGTCGTGGTCCTGGGCGTCGCAGGTCAGGACCGGTGCGCAGGCCGAGCACAGCAACCGCTGACCCGGGCCAGTGCGCCACCGTTGGGCGGTGGCCGCGTCCAGGGCGGCCTTCTCGGTGCGGTAGTGCGCCTGGACCAGGGGGCCACCGAGAGCGTCCCGGCAGCGGTCGCAGTGGACGCTGACGCAGGTGTGGACCTGTAGCATTTCGATCTCCTCGATCGCTCGTGTGGGGTGGTGGGGAGACCCGGTTCGGCGGCTGCTGGCAGGCACTTGACCGCCGGACCGGGGAAATCCGCAGTGCTGGTCGCGTCGGCTACGTCGAGCCGATAGTCGGTTGGTCGCGCTCTGTCATGGCGCATATGAAAGCCGTTTCGCGCGGGACGTGATCACCACGCAGTTGGATCTGATAGAGACGTCCCCAGTACGGTGACATCCGTCCCAGGACGTCCCTGGGACGCCTGTCGGGACGATTACCGGCCCGTGGCTTACGAACCAGGCACGGTGGGATGGCGAACGAGAGGCTTCGGGCGGCGCTGCTGCAACGCGCGGTGACCCCGATCGAGTTGGCCGAGTCCGTGGGCGTGGACCCGAAGACGATCGAGCGGTGGATCGGGGGCCGGATTCCCTACCGGCGGCACCGGTACCAGGTGGCCAAGAGACTCGGGATCGATGAGGCGTACCTGTGGCCGGGTGCTTTGGCCGCCGAGCAGGTCGCGTCCGCGTCGGAGAGCGAAATCTTGGTCCTCTACCCGCACCGCTGGGCCGTCCCCCGCAACATCTGGGGACAGCTATTCGACTCGGCCGAAGAAGAGATCGGCGTGCTGGTCTACAGCGGGATGTTCATCGCCGATGACCCGGGACTGCTCGCCCTGTTCCGTGCCAAGGCCGCCCAAGGGGTGAGGGTCCGCATCCTGCTCGGCGACCCGGACGCGGCCGAGGTGGCCTCTCGCGGTGCGCTGGAGGGAATCGGTGACGCGTTGGCGTCAAAGATCCGCAATGTGATCGTGCTGTACAAACCGCTGCGCGGGATTGACGGGGTGGAAATCCGGTTGCACTCGACCGTGCTCTACAACTCGATCTACCGCGCGGACGAGGAACTACTAGTCAACTCCCACGTGTACGGCGTCCCGGCATCGCAGGCGCCGGTCATGCATCTGCGTCAGGTGTCCGGCGGCACTATGGTCACCACCTACCTAGAGAGCTTCGACCAGGTCTGGTCTGAGGCACTTCCGCTCAACTAGCCGGACACACAGCAGAGCGAAGGAAGGGGTCGCCGGGCGTGACGCGAATCGACCACTACGACGATCCGGACGCGCCACGGGCAAATAGTCTTGTCCCGTCCGCGAACGTCGTCGTAGTCAACGACGACGGCGATCTTTTGATGATCCACCGGACCGATAACGACAACTGGGCGTTGCCGGGCGGAGCGATGGACCTGGGCGAGTCATTGATCGACACGGCCGTACGAGAGACAAAGGAAGAAACCGGCATCGATTGTCGCGTCACGGGTTTGGTCGGTATCTACACCGACCCGAAGCACGTCATCCACTACACCAGCGACGATGAGGTGCGCCAAGAGTTCTCGGTCGTCTTCGTCGCGCGGCCGACCGGCGGGCAACCGACCCCGAGCAGCGAGACTCGGGAAGTCATGTGGGTCGACCGGCGGGTGGTCGACGACCTGCGGATGGATCGGTCAATGAGGCTGCGGATCCAGCACTACCTTGGGGGCAGGAACACGCCCTACCTCGGCTGAGCGTGACATGCCGAACGAATGGATTGTCGTCATAGTGGACGCACTGTCGGCGGTCGGCACCGTGGGAGCGTTCGCGGTCGGGTTCGTGCTGCTGCGTCAGGAACACCGGCGCGAAGAGGTCCGCGCGGAGGAGGAACGCCGCCTGCAGGCGATTAAGGTCAGTGCCTGGGTGGAAGCACACGCCACCGCCTACGGCGGCCGAGAGTTGCTGTTTCACGTGCACAACGCGAGCGAGATGCCCATTTACGAGGTGTCCCTGCCGACGCCGGATGAGGGCGTCCACGAAGCCGAGTTCATCGGCCTCGTCCCACCAGGGCAGACCGTGCAGCGCCCGGCGCCACGGGAATGGCTCAAGACCTACTACTCACCTGAGCCAGTCGAGATCGAATTCTTGGACAGCAGCGGACGCCAGTGGACACGCGACGAGCAAGGCTTCCTCACTCCGGTCGACAGGCCCTGACCGCCCCGCGAACGTGTTGTTTCGAGGCTCCCCGAGGGTTCAGCTCGCTTCGAGGGCAGCGACGATCTCGGCCGTCTGTCGACGCAGAATCGGGGAGGCTTGCGAGATGGCGCGGTGCACGACGTCATCCGGGTCGTACCGGCTCAGGATCTCCGCGATCCGCTCATCAACCCCGAGCGGGTTCCCGTCGGGCCGGTGGTCATGTCGCAATACGTCAGCGCCGCGACTACAAACGGGTCAACCTCGCCGATGGGGAACTCAGCGGCTAGGACGTCACCGAGCCCGCGCGCTTCAGCCTCGATCTCCGCGCAGGTATGGTGCGCGACCAAGATCTACAATATGGGATCTGTGAGTGTCGCGCAGGCGCCGGGCACCGTCAAGCGGATGGAACCCGGTCATCGCGATCGGGCTGGCGTAGCCGATGTCATGCAGCCATGCGGCGGCCTCGAGTAAGTCCGCGTGCTGAGCCAGAAGCCGGCCAAGCGCGACGGCCTGACCGGCGACCCCCCGCGAGTGCGCCCACCGCACCGGCAATTCAGGCTCAAGCAGCGATCGGGCCAGTTCACGTGCCATTGCGGCGATCTTCATCATGCGAAGGTAACCAGCTCGGGACGGCCTAGCCCATAGATCGGCGTCCCTTGGCGTCCACAAAACGTCCTTTTCCGTGCACTGCCGACACCAGGCCAGTGGCTTCCAACAACGCCAAGCCCCGCCGAGCCGTGCCCCGGGACACCCCGTACCGGCGCATCAGGTCGGCCTCAAACGGCACCCGCTGGCCCGTTGCCAGTTCACCGGAGGTGATCTGCTGTCGCAGATCGTCGGCGATCCGCCGGTAGCCTGCGGTGGTGGTGCCTGCGGGTTCACTGACAACTCGCCCGCGCCCAGCCAACGTCACGATCAGCCCGTCGCGTTCCAACTCGGCCAACGCCCGACGCACCGTGTTGCGCGCCACGCCGAACTCAGCCGCCAGCGCGGTCTCTGCCGGCAAGGCAGAGCCCGCGCGACATCCGCCAGCCGTTCCCGCAGCTTGTCGGCGATTCGCGCGTACGTGCCCCATGGAGTCGACCGCACCAACACAGGATCTCAGCAGCCTCGCCACCAGCGTCACCACTGGCAGGGACGACTAGGGACGTCTTGTGCTAGCGTGCGCCGCAGGAACATGGGAGGTCAGGATGCCGGACGGTCGCTCGATCGGTGAACCGCTCCGGCGCGCCCTGGCCGGTGCACGACTCCGTGATATCGACGTCGCCAAGACACTGGGGGTCGACCCCAAGACGGTTCAGCGGTGGCTCAGCGGCCGGCTGCCCCAACCCCGCCACCGATGGGGACTGGCTGACCTGTTGAGCCAGCACGAGTACGACCTGTGGCCCCACCTTGCCGGGGTGCCATCCATCGGCGCGGAGGTCCATGCCACGTACCCACACCGGGGCTCAGTCCCGCGTGACGTGTGGCGCCAGCTCTACGACAGCGCGGAGCACCAAATCGACATCCTCGTCTACAGCGGCCTGTTCCTCGCCGAAGACGTCGAGATGGTCCGCCTGCTCGGCGACAAAGCCCGAGCGGGAGTCGCGGTCCGCATCATCCTCGGTGACCCAAACAGCCCGCACGTCAGCCAACGCGGCGACGAGGAAGGCATCCATGACGCGATGGCCGCGAAGATCCGTAACGCCATCGTGCTTTACCGGCCACTCGTCGCCTCCGGTGTCCAGATCCGCCTTCACCCCACGGTGCTCTACAACTCGATCTACCGTGCCGATGACGAGATGCTCATCAACCAGCACGTCTACGGCATCGCCGCTGCGTACGCCCCAGTCCTGCACCTACGCCGCCAAGGCGACGACGACGTGTTCGGCACCTACGTCGCCAGTTTCGAACGCGTCTGGTCCCCGGCCCAACCGCTGACCGTCTAATCGAGCTGATCACTGAGTCGCAGAACCATCGCTCCCGACCTGGGGTATTCACCGCGGTTGGGTGAGCATGTGGTTTGAGGGTGTCGGGACGCGGGAAGGTGCTCCTGACCTGGGATGATGTGGATTGTCGAGATCTACATGACCCTAGGGAGGAGCACCTTCAGGGTGAAATCTACAAGGACTCGCGGATTTGGTCTGGATCGCGCGCTGGCGTGGTCACATGGGCTGAAGGTGGAGGTCGGTGGTGCTGGGACGGTGGCGCATGCGGGGATCGTGTTGCCGCGGTTGCTTGCCGACCGGGTGGGATTGACGGCGGGTTTGTCGGTGGCGATGGTAAGGGCGGGTGTCATCCCGGGCCGTGACCGGGGGCGGGCGTTGACCGACGCCGCGTGCTGCCTGGCTGCGGGTGCGACGTGCTGAGACGTGAGTAGGTTCCAGTGAGGCTGAAGTGGCCGGTGTAACCGATGTGGCACCTACTCTCACCCACCCGCGAGCGTCCCGCG
>QHBV01000236.1 GCA_003244035.1 Solirubrobacterales bacterium
GCGTTGTAGCAGTCGTCGATCACGGTGATTCCGTCCGCGCGCGTGCGCCGCTGCCCACGTCCAGGGGAGAGCGTCAGCTCGATCGGCCCTTGGGGGCTCGTGCCGAGCGCGTGGGCGGCGGCCACGGCAGCGAGCAGGTTGGTGCGCAGGTGCGCCTGGGTGAACGGCACCTCGAGCGTCGTTCTCCGGCCGGCGAGGTCGATCTCGAGTCGGTGCTCATCCGCGGCGAGCAGGCGCACGTCTCCCTGCTCGCCGAACGTGATCGTCGTGATGTCGTCACGGAGGTGAATAGCGAGCAGTGGCTCGCCGGCGGGGATGATCGCGGTTCCGCCGGGCGGGAGCGCCTCGATCAGCTCGGACTTGGCGGCGGCCACCGCCTCGAGCGCCCCCAGCAGCTCCAGGTGGACGGGCCCGATGCTGACGATCACCGCCACGTCCGGCTCGGCGATCGCGGCCAGCTGCGCGATCTGCCCGGCTCCGCGCATACCCATCTCGAGCACCAGCACCTCGGTGCCCGCGGGCGCGCCCAGGATCTCGAGCGGCAGTCCGATCTCGGTGTTGAAGTTCGCCCGCGAGGCGAACGTACGGCGGGTTGGCGCCAGCACCGCCTGCAGCAGGTCCTTGGTCGAGGTCTTGCCAGCGGAACCGGTGACACCCACCACCTTGGGGGCCAGCTCGCGCCGCCAGGCGGTAGCGAGGCGCTGCAGCGCGCCCAACGGATCTTCGGCGGCGAGCACGACTCCGGGTGCGGCGGCCCGGGCGGCTTGCGCGTGCTCTGGAGTTGCGAGCACGCCCCACGCGCCGGCCGCGAGCGCCTCCGGCGCGAAGCTGCCGCCATCGTGGTTGACACCCTTCAGCCCGATGAACAGGGTTCCCGGCCCGGCCTGCCGCGAGTCGATCACCGCCCGCTCGGGGCCGCCTGCGGTGGGCGCCGGGGAGACGAGTCGCACCCGTGCTGCGTGCGCGACACGCTCCGGGGACCAGCTCCTCATCCGGCGACCGGCGCTCGACCGCCGGCGATTGGCGCTCCGCCCCCGGTTGCCGAGACCCCACGGAGCAGCTCGCGCGCGACCGTGGCGTCGTCGAACGGGACCTTGCGCCCATGCTCGAGCTCCTGACCCTGCTCGTGTCCCTTTCCCGCGATCACGACGACGTCGCCCGCGCGCGCGCCCGCCAGCGCGCGAGCGATCGCCGCACGCCGGTCGGGGTCGTGCTCGACGCGGCCTCCGGCCCCGGTCAGGATCTCCGAGATGATCGCCTCGGGCTCCTCCGAGCGCGGATTGTCGGAGGTGATGATCACCCGGTCGGCGAGGCGCGTCGCGATCTCACCCATCAGCGGCCGCTTGCCACGGTCGCGATCGCCGCCGCAACCGAACACGACGTGGACGCGGCGGTCGGTCAACGCGCGGGCCGCACGCAGCACGTTCTGCAGCGAATCCGGCGTGTGCGCGTAGTCGACGAGCACGGTGAACGGCTGCCCCTCCTCGATCGGCTCGAACCGGCCGGGTACCTGACCGGCGGTCTCGACCGCGCGCGCGGCGGTGTCGGGCGGGACGCCCAGCGTGCGCGCAGCGGCGAGCGCGGCGAGCGCGTTGTAGACGTTGAAGCGGCCGCGCAGCGGCGAGCGCAGCTCGATCTCCTCATGCGGCCCGCGGACGATGAAGCACGAGCCCTGCAGGCCGGTGGTGATCTCGAGCGCTCGGTAGCTCGCGTCGCGGTCGATCCCGAACGTGACCGGTTGCTCGAGCTCACGCGCGAGCCGCCGGCCGTATGGATCATCGACGTTGATCACCGCGTGCCGTGGCCGGCCATCGGCGAACAGGCCACGCTTGGCGGCGAAGTAGTCCTCCATCGTCGCGTGGAAGTCGAGGTGGTCCCGGGACAAATTGGTGAAGATCGCCACGGCGAGGTGAACCGCGTCGGCGCGACGCAGCGCCAGCGCGTGCGAGGACACCTCGATCGCACAGGCTGCGTCCCCCGCCCGCAGCATCGCCCTGAACGCCCGTTGCAGGTCAATCGCCTCCGGGGTCGTGTGCGCCACGGAGCGCTCGACGCCTCCGATCACGCTCCGGACGGTGCCGAGCAGTCCAGTCCGGCGACCGTCGGCCTCGAGCAGCTCACGCACGAGGAACGCGGTGGTGGTCTTGCCGTTGGTGCCGGTGACGCCAACCGTCTGCAGCTCTGCGGTGGGGTCGCCGAAGAACGCCGCCGCGGCCGGGGCCATCGCGGCGCGTACGTCGGCGACGCGGACCTCTGGGACCCCGAGGCCCAGCGGTCGCTCCACGACCAGCCCGACCGCCCCGTTTGCCACCGCATCGGCCGCGAACTCGTGACCGTCGCGGGTGAGACCCGGGACGCAGAAGAAGAGCGTTTCCGGCTTGACGGCGCGGTTGTCGTACGCGAGCTCGGAGACCTCGATCTCCTGGGCCGAGCGCGGGGCGCCAGGGATGACGTCGGCCAGGCGCATCGCGGCCGGAGTGTAGTGAGGGTGCCGGAGGGTGCCGGCTGTCAGCGAAGGGCCTTGCGCAGCTTGCGCAGCCCCCCGTACACGCGGCCCTCCACGGTGGTGAGGGGGCGCCCGGTGACACGGGCAATCTCGGGAAGCGTGAGATCGGCTCCGAAGCGCAAGGCGATGGCTTCCCGCTCCTCCTCGCTGAGCACGCGCAACGCTCCGCGCAGCTCGTCGCGCAGACCCACCTCCTCCAAGGCGCTCTCCGCAGGAGACGCAGGAGCGTCACTCATCCTCGCGATCGCGCGGCTCTCCGCCGCTCGGCGCCTGGCGTGGTCTCGCAGGCAGTTCAGCGCGATCGAGTACAGCCACGTCTTTGAGCTGGACCGCCGCGGGTCAAAGCGACTGCGGGAGCGGAACGCGCGCTCGAACGTGTCGGCGACCAGGTCCTCGCTCAGCCCGCGGTCCCCGGTCCGGTAGAGCAGGAAGCCAAACAGCGGCTGCGCGTGCTCGTCGAAGAGCCGGTCGAACTGGCGATCTCGAAGCTGGCGATCGCGGGCCACGGTGGCCGCGAGGCTACCTCTGCGGCGGGAGGATTGAGGAATCGGCCTGCTCGTTCGTATAAGTGAGCATGAGCCGAGATCAAGGGCGCCCCTACCAGGACGAGTTCGCACCCGAGATCGAGATGCTATGCCAGGAGCGGCCCACGTTGAGCCCGCTCGAGCTGGACCGGTTGCGTCAGCGGCTCGCCAGTCGCCATGCACGATCGACGCAGGCCTTTCGACCCCCAAGAGGAGCATTCATGCGCACACGAGCCGCGATCACCGTCCTGCTGGCAACCGGCCTGTTGATGAGCGGCGGAGGCGTCGCCCTGGGTATTGGGGACCTCGGCAATGCGGGGATCGCGCAGTACGGCAAGCCCACGACCCCGGTGACGCTGGTCGTGCCGGAGCAAGAGCGCGCCGTCGCCCAGGTCAGCCCGACGAGCAGCGGTCAGCTGCCGTTCACCGGCCTGGCGGCGATCCCGCTGGT
>QHBV01000237.1 GCA_003244035.1 Solirubrobacterales bacterium
CTACCGAAGTCCTACTAGGTGAAGGGCCTCGAAAGGCGCGGCCCACCACACCAGGAGACGACGATGCCCAAGTACCTGCTTCTCAAGCGCTACCGCGGCGGCCCGGAGCCGCACCATGCCTTCCCGCCGATGGACGAGTGGGCCACCGAGGACGTGGAGGCACACATCGCGTTCCAGCGGCACGTCATCGAACTGCTCGAGGAGAACGGCCAGTACGCCGGCGCAGAGGCGCTCACGCCGGCGCGCACCTGGGTGCGCTACGGCGGCCCGGACGCGGCGCCGGTCACCACCGACGGCCCGCACCCCGAGACCAGCGACCTGATCGCGGGCTGGTTCATGATCGACGTCGAGTCCCGCGAGCGCGCGCTCGAGCTCGCCGCGTACGTCTCCTCCGAGCCCGGCCCCCGCGGCGAGCCACTGTACGAGTGGATCGACGTCCGGGAGGTCATGTCCGAGGCGCCGTCGGACGACTGACCCGTCGTGACCGACCAGCCGACGCAACAGCTGGACGAGGGCGCGCTGCGCGGTTTCGGGCGGGACCTCATTCCTCGGGTGCTCGCGAGCCTGGTCCGCCGGGGCGAGGACTTCGACGCCGCCGAGGATGCGCTCCAGGAGGCGCTGCTGGAGGCGTTGCGGGTGTGGCCCGAGCACCCGCCGCGCGATCCGCGCGCGTGGCTGACGACGGTCGCGACTCGGCGGCTCGTGGACGCCCGCCGCAGCGAGGCCGCCCGGCAGCGCCGCGAGGAGACCGAGTACGCGGAGCCGCGTCCGGCCGCCACTGAGGAGGGCGACGACACCCTCTTCCTGTTCTTCTGCTGCTGTCACCCCGACCTCGCGCCCGCCTGCCAGGTGGCGCTGACCCTGCGCGNNAAGCGCGCCTTGCAGGGGCGCCGCCTGGACCAGCCCGGCGATCTCGCCGTCGTGCTGCGCGTGCTCTATCTCGTCTACACGGCCGGCCACGCGGGCCGGGTGGACCTGGCCGGCGAGGCGATCCGGCTCGCCCGCCAGCTCACCCTCGCCACCGAGGAACCCGAGGCGCGCGGGCTGCTCGCGTTGATGCTCCTCAACCACGCCCGGATGCCGGCGCGACTCGACCCCGAGGGCCGGATCGTCACGCTCGACCGGCAGGACCGCGGCCTGTGGGACACGCGCGAGATTGCCGAGGGCGTGCGCGTCCTGCAGTCGGCGCTCGCCATGCAAACGGAGGCATGGCGCCCGGGCCGCTACCAGGTCGAGGCCGCGATCGCCGCCCTGCACGACGACGCGGCGAGCGCCGAGGAGACCGACTGGCCGCAGATCCTCGCCTGGTACGACGACCTCGTCGCGCTGACCGAGGACCCCGTGCGCCAGGACCCCGCCGCGGTGCTCGGGCGCGCGGTCGCGGTCGGCCATGTCCTCGGTGCCGCCGCCGGGCTACGCGAGACCGACCGGCTGCGCGAGGTGATCGGCGAGCGGCACCGGTGGCACGCCGTGCGCGGGCACCTGCACGAGCTCGAGGGCGATCTGCCCACCGCCGCCTCGGCATATGCCGAGGCCGCCCGCCGGGCCACGAACGTCGCCGAGCGGGACCACTTGGTCCGCCAGGCCGCCCGCACGCGGGCCGCCGACCTAACCGGACGACGACATGGACAGCGGTACCCCCGATGACCGCCCGTAGCTGACGAACCCTAAGAAGGGAAGATCGTGGACCCGCAAGTGATCACCGAAGAGCTCGAGCATCCCGGTGCGCGGAACCTGCTCGACTGCGCGACGCTCCTGCGGCTCGCCTACAACGGATCAGACGGCTTCCCGCGAGTGATCCCGATCGGCTTCTACTGGAAGGGGAGCCAGATCGTCGTCTGCACGGCGGCGACCGCGCCCAAGGTGAAGGCGCTGTCGTCGCGTCCGAACGTCGCGATGACGATCGATCTAGGCGACACGCCTACGGAGGCGAAGGCGCTCCTGGTGCGTGGGTCGCGAGCGTGGCCATCGTCGACGGCGTTCCCGACGAGTACCTCGCGGCCTCGACGAAGGCATTGGGCGCAGACCAGGTCACGGAGTTCGAGCGCCAGGTCAGGTCGATGTACGACCAGATGGCACATCTCCATCGAGCCGGTATGGGCGCGGTTCTTCGACTTCGCTGCTGGCCGCATGCCGTCCTTCCTGACGAAGCTGGCGGGCGGCGCCTAGCAGGCAGTCGGCGCGCAGCGTCGCCGAACTTGACCTCGTCTTTCGTCCTCTGCGAGCCACTGCAATCTGGTCCGCGCGCGCGCATTAGGGCCTGCGGGCGGCACCCAGCTGCCAAACTGCGTGAAGGTCTACCTGCCAGCACCAATTCGGGTCGCACGGCATGGTCTTCGAGATCGAACGTCGCGCGGGGCAGCTACGGCTTCTCTACGCGGCGTTCGGGCTACGGCACCCGGCTCGAGAAGTGCGTCAGCCGTCGGTGTACGCGATAGCCCACCGACGGCTGCACCTGGGTCCCGACAGTTGATCGCCTACAGCTTCAGGATCTCGCTGAACTCAGCAACCATGCGCGATCGCGGCATCGTGCGTCGACGAGCATCGGCCAGTTCGCGGACGTAGACAGCTCGCGTGACGTTCGCATCGCGGTGGCCGAGGAGGAACGCGACCTCGTCCACGCTCTCGCCGGCGAGCGGGGCGCGGCTGGCCACGGTGTGCCGGAAGCTGTGCATCGAGGGAAGCGCACCGCGCGGCACCGGTATTGGTCTGCGGTCCTCGGCGCGCTCGTGAAGGACCGGGAAGGTCGGATTGCCGTTCTCATCAACGGCATCTCGCTGGGCGGCCCTGAGCGCTCGCCCCACGTTCGTTTGCCGAAGCGGCCCGCCGACACGCGTCGTGAACACGTAGTCAATCGCCTGCGCGAAGCGAGACGCGAGCTTGTGACGGGCCAGGATCAGCGCCAGCTCGCGAGGAATCGGTACGGTCGGGCCGACCCATCCGTCTTGGTCGGCCGACGTTCTCCGCGCCGGTCAGTAGGTCAGATGCGACGTATACAGGCCCTCACGGCGCAGCAGCTCGCCGACCTCGCCCGGCCTGGTGCACGCCTCCGCCTTGGCGAGGATCTCCAGCTTGTACTTGGCGGTGAACGAGCGGCGCTTGGCCTGCTCGACCAGCTCGGGGTCAGGCACCCCCGCCGGCGCGGGGGCCCGGACAGCGGCTACCGGCGGCCCCACCGGCGCGGCGCGCCCGTCCGCAACCCCAGCTCCATTCGTGCTCGTCTCCAACATTCCGGCGTTCTCCGTTCTCGCCCCTCAAGGTTCATTGATTCCTCGATGGTGAGCATCTCACCAGACGTTGACAGAGAGGGTGGGGCGAGTAGGAGCCCGCTCCGACTGGCCTACCCGCAGTCGACCGTGCTCCGCTGAGTTGCGCCACCCACAGCGGAGACTCTCTTGCGAGAACGAGCGTCTCGACCGCGTCGGCGACCGTCCCTCTTCGCGCGGGATGGGGCAGCTGGCTCGCTGCTCTGGCCGGGAAGTCCCTGCGGCGCTCACGGAGCGGAGGCGCGGCGAACTGCGAGGCGCTGGCGACCTCTAATGTCGCCCCTGTGTCCTCCCTTGAGATGCAAGCCTGTGCGGGGTGCGGTGCATTGGTGCCGGAGATCGATGGGCGGGTGCATAGCTATGTGCCCAGCTCGCCGGGCTGCTGGAAGACCTTTGGCGAAGTGCAAGCCGACGAGATGCAGCGCTTCGGCTATCCGCCCGCCCACCGCTTGGTGGTGGATGCCTACATGGCGCAGCATCCCGGCGACGGCAGCGACCGGCGCGACCGCCAATCGGTGTTCGTTCACCTTGTCGGGCTGTGCGCGGTCCTCGAAGGCGGTTTGGCGCATTCACACGCGACGCAGGTGCTTCGTCGGGTGGTTCAGCGCCAAGACGATTTCCCGACCGTGAAGCGCACTCTTCGCCCAGGTCAGCTGAGCGTGCTGCACATGCTTGGCGCGGCAGACGCCGCCGATTACGAGCGGCGGGCCGGCGAATGGGCCACGGCGGTATGGGACTCGTGGAGCACGCAACACGAACTGATCGGCGCCACGCTCCACGCCGTCCTGGGCGGCGCCCGCTCGTAGTGCCCGACGGCTGCGGCTGTCTCGTGCGGGAGCCCGGAGCTTTGAGATGATTGCCGGGTGCCGCACCTGGACGTCGTCGGGGTGATCGTGTCCGACTTGCACAAGGCGATCGAGTTCTACCGGCGGCTCGGCCTGCGGTTCCCGGAAGATCCCGACCCGATGGGGCACGGTCACGTTGAGGCGTCGCTTCCGGGCGGGCTGCGTTTCACGCTCGATATCGAGGAGTCGATCCGATCGTTCGATCCGGATTGGGTGCCGCCGTCGGGCGGACAACGGGTGGCGGTCGCGTTCCGCCGCGAATCGCCCGACGACGTCGACCGTGTCTACCGAGAGCTCACAGACGCTGGCGCCCCGGGCCACAAAGAGCCCTGGGATGCGTTCTGGGGTCAGCGCTACGCGCAGGTCAAGGATCCAGACGGCAGCGTGATCGACCTGTTCGCGCCGCTCGCGTGACACACCTTCTGGAGCGTCGTTCGCTCTCGCTTTGCCGACAGGTCGAGCATCTCGAATGACGCCGGCCGGAACCTGCTTCGGTGTCAGCGCGGTACTTCGCGTCGCGCCGCGTGCACGCGCTGTTCCGCTTCCCGCCGGAGCATCAGTCGCTCGGCGTCACGCCCGTGCTCCTGCTGCTCGTCCGGACCAGCAGCGAGTTCCAGGCCGCCCCCGGAGCTCCCCCAATGCCTGGCTTGAGCGGAAGTCTCAGCGGCGCCGGCGGCGACGCTGCCCAGATTGCTCACAGGCAGGAGCAGCGAGTCGCCGACGGTCGGCTGCTGCTCGCAAATTTCAGCGGTCAGGCGCGAGATGCTAGCTTTCTGGATGGAGCGGAACCAAGTGGCCAAGCGCGCGATTCCTCGGCCTGCGCTTCACTTCGTGCGGTCGACGAGCCATCGCCAGAACATGCGTGCAGCGCCGGTTAGAGCGGGTCGCCGTCGGCGTACCGCGCGTAGTTCGCGCTCCAGGTTGACGCCGCGGACGGGGATGCCGACGAGCGTTCCGGCGCGCTGCTCGGTCTCAATCGTGAGTTCCGATATCAGCGTGAACCCGCCGCCGCTGAGGGCTCGTTTGAGGCTCTGTAGGCTGCTGACCTGCATTGCCGGTGTCAGCCTCGAGCCCGGCCTGTGCGATCGCGGCGGTGGCCACCGCGCGGGTGCCGGAGGCGGCCTCACGGGTGAGGTAGGGCTCCGGGAGAAGCTCGCGGACGCGAACCGCCGATCGGCGCGCCCAGCGGTGTTCGGCGCCGACCACGAGCAGCAATCGGTCGTGGGCTACGGTTGATCGCTTCGCATCCTTCGAGCGAGTCGAGGCCTTCGACGAACCCGACCTGGCTGCGACCTTGGCGGACCGCCTCCAAGACGCTTGTGGCCCCGGTCAGGGCATCCGAGCTGACCGAGGACGAGCGGCGCGTCGCCGGCGAGCACAAGGACATCCGGATCCCCTGATCCCCACCCGCGCAGGCGTAGTCAGTCCTTGCCGGTCGAGGCCGATTCCTCGCCACT
>QHBV01000238.1 GCA_003244035.1 Solirubrobacterales bacterium
AACCCACATCAAGCCTCTAGCGGCGCCGCGTCGGCGCCGACCGCGGACAAGTCGGCGCTGGAGAGCGCGAGCACCGCCGCCAGCAGCGCGATCACCTGGGCCCGCGCCCGGCCGCCGACCGTCTCGATCAGCCGCTCCTTCGCCAGGCGCCCTCGACCCCCAAGCGGGTTGCGCCAGCCGAGACCGGGACGCTCCGGCTGGCTCATCGACGCTGAGCTGACAGCTCAACCACGCGGAACACGTAGCCGGGATCCGAAACCGGCGGCAGCCCCGGACCTGACTCGACCAGCCAAACCCAGAGGCGATTGATTTGGCCCGGCGCCCCGGTCATCGGGCCGGGTTGAGATCCAGGGTGACCTGCGTGATGGCGGATAGCATCGGCCTCCGGCCTCCAGCCTCCAGCCTCGGGCCACGGTCGAGCTGGGGAACTCACCGGGTCCCGAGCGACGCGGCAACGACAGCGGTCAGCTTACTCACGTCTCCGGGCAGGGGTCTGGCGCGACTCGGCGGTGGCCAGCGCTGTCGCGGCGCCGATGATCGCCAGGTGCGACAGGGTCTGGGGGATGTTGCCGATCAGGTCGCCGGTGGCGGGGTCGATCTCCTCGGAGTACAGCCCGACGTCGTTGCCCAGGTCCACCAGCGCGGCGAGCCACGCGCTAGCTTCGTCGAGGCGTCCGGCGTGGGCGAGCGCTTCGACCATCCAGCACGAGCACGCGATGAACGCGCCCTCCTGGTCGCGCTGGCCGCTGTAGCGGTACAGCAGCGGGCTTGGGGACGCGCCCCCGTGTCGTGCACCAGCCGCGCCTCGCTCCTCGCCCGCGCCGTCGGAGGGGTTCGCGACCCCCAGCTCGGCCTGGATCGCGTCGATCGTAGTGCTCAGGCGGGGGTCATCGCCGGCGCAGTAGCCGGTCCGCGCGGCGAGCAGGACGGCGGCGTCGAGGTCGTCGGTCCCGGCGTAAAACGTGTAGGCCTGCTTGGTCTCCGACCAACAGTTGACCTCGATCCAGGCTCGGATCTGGTCTCGCTCACCTCGCCAGCGCGGCTCGTGGGTGCTGGTCAGCTGGCCGGCGTCGGCCAGACGCAGGGCCCGGTCCAGCGCCACCCAGCACGCGATCTTTGAGATCGTGTAGGGCTGGGTGTCGCCCAGCTCCCAGAGCCCGGCGTCGGGTGACCGCCACAGCTCACACGTGCGATCCGCGATCGCCTCGACCATCATCCCGGTGCGAGGGTCCAGGCGCCCGCCGGCGTCGACGTAGCGGGACACGGCGTCGAGCAGATCCCCGAAGCAGCCCAGCTGCATCTGATCGGCGGCGCTGTTGCCGACCTGGACCGGGGTCGAGCCGCAATAGCCCGGAGCATCGACCTGGCGCATCGCCGCTGACGGGACCGATCCGTCAAGGGCGTAGAACACCCGTAGGTCAGGCGCCTCCTGGGCCGCCGCTCCGAGCAGCCACGCGAGCGAGGAGTGGACCTCCTCACTGAGGGCGAGGCGGTTCATCGCGTCGATCGCGAACGACGCGTCGCGGATCCAGGCAAAGCGATAGTCGAAGTTGCGCGCCCCCCCGACCTGCTCGGGCAGCGAGGTCGTGGCCGCTGCCGCGATCGCGCCGCTCGGCGCCACCGTCAGCGCCTTGAGCGTCAGCGCGCTGCGCAGTACCGTCCGGCGCCACGGGCCGTCATAGCTCACCTGCCCGCTCCACCGCCTCCACGTGTCCGCCGTGGCATCGATCCGCGACAGGATCTCAGCCGCATCGGGAACGTGGACCGGCCGGGCCTCGGTGACCAGCACCGCCAGCAGCCGGGGCTCCTCTCCCCAAGCTACGAACCGACCCTCCACGCCGTGATGATCGACGCCTGTTTCGTCCAGCCCCGCTGTGACCACCGCCAGCTGGCGATCGCCGACCAGCAGCCCCACCACCCCGCCATCCAGGTGGCACCAAGGATTGATCCCCTGCAGGCCGTGGCCTGGCCGCACAGACCAGCGCATCGGCACCTCGCCCTCCTCCACCTCGATCCGGCGAGCCAGCTCAGCCCACGGCAGCTCCCCGGCCGCCCCACGATTTAGCGCATCGGTGACTTTCACCGTTCCCGCGGCGGTGGTGAAGGTGCTCTCGAGCACCATCGTGGCGTCCAGGTACCGGCGGGTGACCTCAAACGGGACCGTCGGCGTCAGCTCGATCGACCCGCCGGCGGCCGGGTCCAGCAGCGCCGCGCACACCGGCGGGGCGTCCATCATCGGCACCGCCAGCCAGTCGATCGCTCCATCACAAGCGACCAGCGCGCTGCCGCGCATATCACCCAGCACCGCGTAGGAGCGCAACGACGCGTAACCGTCAGTGCGAACGAGCGTGGGCATCGTGCGCCCTCAGCTAGCCCTAACGCTTCTTGTTGTCCCGGACCATCTTCTTGTCACGTGCGGTGTGGGCCACCGCCAGGCAGAAGATCTTGGCCGTGTTGGGCAGCGACTTGAGAAAGCTCGGGTCCATGAACCCCCCCGCCTTGTCATCGAAGCCCCCATGGGCACCGTGGTCGACGTCGCGGTCGGCCGGCTCGTACAGGTTGACCGGCCGGTTGGGGCTGACCGGCTGCGAGGTTAGCTGGGCCTCCCAGGCGCCGATCGCCGCGTACTGGTTGCCGAGCCCCGGGAACAGGTTGGCCACGACCACCAGCATCTTGTTCCACGAACCGATGATCTTGTCCCGCCGGCCGTCGAGCGCCGCATCGACGATGAACTTGGCCGGGATCTCGGGCTGATAGATCGGCGGCACCGGCATCGGATGGTCAGACATGGCGGTCTGGCACCAGTCAAACTGGGGCGTGTTGACCGCCGGGAGGTGAACCATGCTCATCCGGACGTGGCTCTTTTCGTGGATCAGCTCCCTCCGTACGGACTCAAAGAAGCCCCGGCAGGCGAACTTCGAGGAGCAGTAGGCCGACTGCAGCGGNNATCCCGATGAACGCCAGCGCCGACCCGACGTTGATTATCGATCCCCGATCCCGCGGACGCATCCGCGCCAGCGCCGCCATGGTGCCCCACACCTGTCCCAGAAACGTGACCTCGATCGCCCGCTGGAAGTCCGCCGGCTTGACCTCCCAGGACGGCGCGAACACCGTCGTCATCGCATCATTGACCCACACGTCGATCGACCCCAGCTCGTCCTCGATCCGGCTGGCCGCTGCATCGACCTGCTCAAACTGCGACACGTCAGTGGGGATCGCCAGCGCCCGGGTCCCGCCGGCCTGCACCTCCTTGACGGCGGCGTCTAGGCCGCCCTCGCCGCGGGCCAGCAGCGCCACGTCGAACCCGCGCTCGGCGAACGCCCTGGCGGTCGCCCGCCCGACCCCTGCCGATGCTCCTGTGACGACGGCAACTCGAGCCATGTCTGTCATCTCTCCTTTCGATGGCTGCCCGATCACTGGGGTACAGCACGCACCCAGCCGCTACGAACCTAGCGACACTGCGTCGTTCAAGACTCATCGGCTAACAAAAGGTCGGAGACCCGACAAGCCGACTGGCCGGTTCCGTCCGCACTGAGCCCTACGGTGCAACCAGCTTGGCGGAAATGGCCTCGAGCCGCCAGCGCTATGCCGTGTACTTGCACCCATGACGCCTGCGCCGACAGCCTCATCGCGCTCATCGGGCCAAAGCCCGGGACCGCAGGGATCCGCGATCGCGAGCTGCTGGCTGTCCTCGTGGCTGGCCTGCGCGGTGGTGTGGATGTGGCTGGAGGACACGGTCGTGCTGGCAAATCTGATCGACGGCGCAGTGGCCGCGGTGATCGGTGCGACTGCCACCACGCTGGTGTACGCCGAGCGTCTGGTCGCCTTCGACCCGCAGGCCCGCTGGGCGCTTAGGCTGTGGCGACCACTGGCCCAGTTCGGGCCTGACCTGCGGATGCTCGCGATAACTCTGCTGCGGGCGCTGCGCGGCGGCGAGCGAGCGCCGGGGGCGCTGCGGGCGGTTGACTTCATACCCACGGGTGGGCCGGGGGAGGTCGCTGCGCGCTGTGCGCTGGCGTGCGCGGTCGGCTCGTTTGCCCCCAATACGATCGTGCTCGGCACCGAGGAGCGGCACGGGGTGATCCTGGTCCATCAGCTCGTCCCGCAGCCTGGCGATCGAGCGAGCGTCGACCCGCTGGGGCTGGGATGAACGAGTGGATCCTCGCCGCGGTGGTGCTGCTGATCGGCGGAGCCGCCCCGCTGGCGCTGGTGTGCGTGGTCAGCGAGGCGATGGAGGGCGTGGTGGCGCTCAGCCTGGCCGGTCTGATCTCCACGCTCGTGCTGCTGCTGCTGGCCGAGGGCTTTCACCGCCAGCCGTTCGTGGACCTGGCCGTGGCGCTGGCGGTGATGTCGTTCATCGGGTCCGTCGCGTTCATCCGGTTTCTCGAGCGCGAGCTTTAGATCGGATGCTCGCCCCATCGAGGACCGAGGCGAGACGTGGTGGGTGACGTGATCGTCGCGGTGCTGTTGATCGTCGGGGTCACGCTGGAGCTGTTCTGCGTGCTGGGCGTGGTGGTGATGCGCGGCGCGATGGCCCGCCTGCACT
This sequence comes from Solirubrobacterales bacterium, assembly GCA_003244035.1. GTDB lineage: Bacteria > Actinomycetota > Thermoleophilia > Solirubrobacterales > Solirubrobacteraceae > Palsa-465. The sequence goes on from QHBV01000238.1 coordinate 4,547, forward strand.
ACGCCAGTCCGGCCAGCGTCGGCGCATTGCTGATCGGCGTGGCGATCGGCGTCCGCGAGGGCTTCTCGCTGATCGCCAACAAGGCGCTGCTGATCGGCGTCTTCTTCGTGTTGACCGCGCCCGTCCTCGCCCACGTCACCGCGCGGGCGGCGCGGATCCGCGAGCACGGGGAGCTAGACAGCCCGGCGCCGGAGGAGCCGGCGAAATGAACGTGCTGGTGGCCAGCGCCCTGATCCTGGTCGCGCTGGGCGGAACCGCGGTGGTGATCTGCCGCGACCCGTTGCGCCAAGCGATCGTCTCGGGCGCCTTCGGCCTGCTGCTGGCGATCTTGTTCTTCGTCTTTCAGGCGCCCGACGTGGCGCTGTCGGAGATCGTGGTCGGCACGATCGGCGTGCCGGTGATGATCCTACTGGCGCTCGCCAAGCTCCAGCAGCACCGTGGCGAGACCCCGGAGATCGATCAGTGAGCCCGCGCGGCCGGCTGACGCTGTTCGGGCTCGGAGCAATGGGGCTCGCGGTTCTGCTCGTCCACGGCCTCGCTGGCCTGCCGGACTTCGGTCATTTTCACGGGGTCTACGGGCTGCTGCTGGCCCACGTCGCGGTCCCGGAGCGCCAGGCCACCGACATCGTCAACAGCATCACCTATGACTACCGGGGGGTGGACACGATGGGCGAGGAGTTCATCCTGTTCGCCTCGGCGATCGGCCTGGTGATCGTGCTCCGGCAGCTGCGCGGCGAGCACCGGGGCGAGCAGGCCGACGAGGACAAGAGTCAGGATGCCGACGAGAGGCGCGGGCAGCTCGCGTCCGCAGACCGCCGGCACAGCGAGGCCAGCGTCGCCCTGCGCCTGCTCGGCCTGGTGCTCGTCGGTCCGGTGCTGGTGCTGGGCGTCTACTTCGCCAGCCAGGGTCAGCTGACCCCAGGTGGGGGCTTTCAGGGCGGGGTAATCTTGGCCGCCGCGCTGATCCTGGTCTACCTGGCCGGGCGCTATCTGGCGATGGCCCGGCTGCGCCCGATCCCGCTGGTCGAGCTGGCCGAGGGTCTCGGCTCCGCGGGCTACGCGGCGATCGGGGTGGGCGGCCTGATCGCCGGCTCGAAGTTCCTGCTGAACTTCCTGCCCCAGGGATCGATGAGCAACCTGCTCTCGGGCGGGACGATCGCGCTGCTCAGCGCCGTGGTCGGGGTGGAGGTCGCCGGGGCGTTCACGCTGGTGTTCGCCGAGTTCATGGACCAGCGACTGCTGACCGGAGGCCAGCGGTGAGCTTTCTGGCCTACGCGGTCGCGGCGTGGCTGCTGCTGATCGGTCTCTACGGCGTGGTCTCCAGCCGCAACCTGCTGCACCTGATCCTGTGCCTGTCGGTGGTGCAGGCCTCCACCTACGTGCTGCTCTTGGCGATCGGCTACCGCACCGGCGCCGAGCGCCGGTGTTCGCCGACATCCCGCTCAAGACGCCGGTCGTCGACCCGGTGGTCCAGTCGCTGACCCTGACCGACGTTGTGGTGGAGGCGACCGTCACCGCCCTGCTGCTGGCGCTGGCGCTGCAGGCCCACAAGCGCTTCGGAACCGTCGATCCCGACGAGATCGCCTCGCTGACCGGGTGATCTCCAGCCTGTTTCCGGCGCTGCCGGTGGCGGTGCCATTCCTGGGGGCCGGACTACTGGCAGCCACCCAGTCGCTGCGCCGGCGGCTGCTGGCCGAGGCGATCGCGCTCGCCGCCGCGGTCGCCAGCACAGGGGTGTGCGTGATCGACCTGATCCTGGCGGTGCGTCACGGCGACGCCGCGACCTGGTTCGGCGGATGGCAGCCCCGCCACGGAGTAGCGATCGGGGTCTCGTTCACGATCGATCCGCTCGGGGCCGGGCTGGCCGTGTTCGTCGGCGTGCTGACGGTCGCCGCGATGGTGTTCTCCTGGCGGCACTTCGAGTCGGTGGGGCACGTGTTCCCGGCCCTGCTGCTGGTGTTCATGGCCGCGATGATCGGCTTTAGCCTGAGCGGAGACATCTTCAACCTGTTCGTGTTCTTCGAGCTGATGTCGATCGCGGGGATCGGGCTGACCTGCCACCGCCCCGACGAGGGCGCGCCGATCCAGGGAGCGCTGAACTTCGCGATCACCAACGCGATCGGCGGATTTCTCGTGCTGATCGGAATCGCGCTCCTCTACGGTCGCTCGGGCGCGCTGAACCTCGCCCAGATCGGCGCCGCGCTGGACGGGCATCGCGCCGACGGGCTGGTGCTGGTCTCCTTCGGGCTGATCGCGTCCGGGTTCTTCGTCAAGGCGGCGGTGGTGCCACTTCACTTCTGGCTCGCCGACGCCTACGCCACCGCCCCCACCCCGGTCTGCATCCTGTTCGCCGGGGTGATGTCAGAGCTCGGGCTCTACGCCGTGGCGCGCATCTACTGGATCGTCTACGCCGGCGCGCTCGGAAGCCACCAGGAGGCCCTGAGGACGATCCTGCTCACCGCCGGCGCGGTAACCGCGCTGGTAGGGGCGACGATGTGCTTGCTTCAGCGCCATCTCAAGCGGATGCTCGCGTTCGCCACGATCAGCTACGTCGGGCTGTTCCTGATCGGGATCGCGCTGCTCGACGCCGGTGGTGTGGCTGGCACGGCGATCTACGTCGTCTCCGACGGACTGGTCAAAGCGTCGCTGTTCGTGTGCGTCGGGATCCTCCAGCACCGACACTCGCGGGTGGACGAGCACGGCCTGCGCGGGCTCGGACGCAACCTACCGTTCACCGGGATCGTGTTCTTCCTCGGAGCGCTGGCCCTAGCCGCCATGCCCCCGTTCGGCACCTTCTTGGGAAAGGCGACAATCGAGGACGCCGCCCTGCAGCAGGGGTACCCCTGGGTGCCCGCCCTGATCACCCTCGCCGAGATCCTCACCGCCGCCGCCGTGGTCAGAGCAGCCGCACGCGTGTTCCTCGGCTGGGGACCAGAACGCGCAAGCGAGGGCAGCACCGATAGCCGAGCCGACAAGGAGACCAGCCAGGAGACCGAGGGATCCAGCTACCAAACGCCCGCGGTGCTGTGGCTACCCGCGGTGGCGCTGCTGCTCGCCGGGCTCGCCGTCGGGATCGTCCCCGGAGTCGAGCACGCCGCCCAAGCCGCCGCGGCGCGGTTCGTCAATCGCCAGGGGTACATCGCGGCCGTCCTGCATAGCTCCCGGCCCGCTGCCGCGTCGATCGGCAGCGTGACCAGCCCAACCGTCGGCGACTACCTCTACGCGGTCGGCTCGTCACTCGGCGCGCTGATGCTCGGCCTCGGCGCCCTGCTCCTCCATCGCTCACCCCGGCATCCCCACGGGCTCATCACCCGCCGAGCCAGAGCGGCCGCGGCCGGGATCCGCGGCCTGCACAGCGGACATCCCGGCGACTACGTCGCCTGGGTTACCGCCGGCACAGCGATCCTCACCGGGGCATTCGCGCTCGCCCTGCGCTGAGACGAGTCCTGCGCGCGATGGCCTTCTCAAGCGTGGGGATCGCGCGCCTTCTCAGCGGCTTGTAGGCGCACCTGCGCGGGCGAGGTCCTGTTCAAGCTGGACTCGAAGCCGCTACTCGGCGTCGAGCGGTGCTTGCGCGCGACCGCACGCGACTTCTGCGCCGTGGCAGCGTCGCGCTGTTGGCCGAGCCCGCACGAGAGCTCGGGGATGGGCGTCCGGGCCATTCGCCAATGTCGCGTCCCGTGCCGAGGCTCGGAGGGTTGCCGTCGGCGATCGACTCCCTATCGCCAATCGTTTGGCTCGATCCGTTCGACTTTCGCCAGCCAGGCAGGTGCGCCCTCGGAGGCGAACCTTGCCTGGAGCCGCTCCGGGCTGACTGAGACGATGCTCCATCCGGAACCTGGTGTGAACGGCGCGCTCAATTCGTGCCGGCTGACGGGATGCGGGCTGGCGGTCTCGGGATCGGCGTCGCTGAAGCAGAGGAGATAAAGGTACGCGCCGGGCCTGGTCACGGATGCCAGGCTCGCGACGTAGTCTCGCCGCTCGTCGTTGTCCAAGGCATGAAACAAGGCGCAGTCGAGCACCGTGTCGAACACTCGGTCCAGAGGATCGAGGTTCAGGGCGTCGGCGACGATGAACTCGGCGTCAAGCCCGCGCGCCGCGGCACTCTCGCGTGCGATCGACACCGCCGTCTCAGCTACGTCCACCCCGAGGATGTGCAGCCCACGGGCGGCGACGTGAAGGGCGTTGTCGCCCGTCCCGCACCCTGCGTCGAGCACCGCGCCGCCGAACGCGCCCGCGCTGGCCAGACGCACTACCGCCGGTTGTGGTGCTCCGATGTCCCAAGGGGCCGGGCCATCACGGTACGACGCATCCCAGGGCTGGGCCGCATGCCGCTCATGACTGGTCGGGCGCCGCCCGCCATACGGATCATCGGCTCGGAGTCCTGTCTGGTTCGACATACCACCTCGTCGTGACTGGTATTGGTGAGCCCGATCATCGCAGGACCAGCGCCCGGCACCCGTGCGCGAGATGAGACATGAGCAGGTCTCCCGCGGCAGTCGCTCGAACTCCTGGTCCTCGCCCCAGATGCGAGACCGCGCCCCAGGTTCGCGGCGTTGCTCCTGAAACCCCTCCAGTCCGACACCGCGCCAAGTTACGCGTCGGGCGCCACGCGGAACTCGATCCCCGCCCCCTGCAGGCGATCGATCAGCGCCTGGCCCATCGCCACCGCGGGCGTCAGCTGCCCGCCGCGCGGGGGCAGCTCGTCGTGCGCCAGGCACAGGGCGGACTCGGCCAGCATCTTCGCGGACTCGCCGTAGGGATCGCTTCCGCTCACCTCGGTGACGACCCGCCTGCCGCCGCCCTCGCCGACGAAGCGCACGCGAAAGAAGCCCCTTGCGCGCCGCTCGGACGAGGGTCCCTCGCCGGCGCGCCTCAGCTTCAGGAGGAGGTCGCGGGTGGGCGGAATCTGGGCGAGTGCGATCGTCGCCCCCGCGCCAGCGATCATCCCGGCGAGCACCGGAACGCTCCCCACGACGAGGTGGTGGGCGTATGTGAAGTCCGGGCCATAGCGCTCGAGCGCACGACCGGAGCGCAGGACCGTCTGCGGGTCGAGCCCGGGGAAGGGCACGACCCAGCCACCCGCGCCGGCGTCGCGGTGCGGCGCGACAATCAGGCCGTTGACGCGCCGGCCTGCGGGCCGGCGCTCGAACCGGCGCCGCTCGGACGCGATCCGTGAAGCTTGGCGCACTCGCGCGAAGGAGTTGATCGCGGAGTGGTAGGTACCACCGGAGAACGTCCCGCCGGCACGGACGTACCCGTCGACGCGCAGCGGCACCCCCTCCGGCAACCGCATCACGGTGAACAGCACTCCAAGGTCGTACGGGATCGAATCGAACCCGCACGAGTGCACGATCCGCGCGCCGCTGCGCACCGCCTGCTCGTGGTGGCGCAGCCACATCTGATCGACGAACTCCGGCTCCCCGGTCAGATCGACATAGTCGGTGCCGGCGGCCGCGCACGCGGACACCAGCGGTTCGCCGTAGAGGATGTAGGGCCCGACCGTCGTGATCACGACCCTGGTCGACTCGGCGAGGAGACGGATCGAGGCGGGGTCCCCGGCATCCGCCTGCAGCAGCGGCAGCTCAGTGCACGCCGGGTCGATCTCGGCCAGACGTTGGCGCACCGTCTCGAGCTTCTGCCGGCTGCGGCCCGCAAGCGCCCAGCGGAGCCCCGACGGAGCACGACGCGCCAGGTACTCGGCCGTCAAACCTCCCGTGAACCCGGACGCCCCGAGCAGGACGAGCTCGTGCCGGCGCTCAGTCATCGGCGCGTACTTCCCGCGCCAGCTCGATCGCCCGCTCCGGCCCGACACCTGCCCGGGCCGCAAGCCAGCATGCCAGCGGGGCGGCGACGCGCTTGGAGGAGTGGGCGGCCTCCCCGGCCAGGTCGAGGATCACGTCCCACTCCTCCTCGGTGGGCACAGAGGTCCCGAGCTTCTCGGCATAGGCGGATATCCACGCTCGCGCGTCCATTGCTTCCTCTCGGTTGCCGGCGCACTCTACCTCGTGACACTCCAGGGGAGATCGATCCGCATAGCTGTTCATGCGATAATGCGAGCATGGGACACGGCCTCGAGCCGGAGCTCGACTTTCTCTCCACGGAGACCGCCCGTTCGGTCGCTGAGACGATGCAGGCGCTCGCCGCGCCGAGCCGCGTTCGGATTCTCAGCCGGCTCGGAGTCGCGCCGTGCTCGGTCGGCGATCTCGCCCGCGATGTCGGAATGGAGCAGTCGGCTGTGTCTCAACAACTGCGGGTGCTGCGGCACCTCGGTCTGGTCGTTGGGGAGCGCGACGGCAGGCAGGTCGTCTACGCCCTGCACGACGACCACGTGCGGGCCCTGCTGAACGAGGCCGTGTCCCACACCGAGCATCTCCGCCTCGGTCTTGCGGCCAGTCCCGCGGCACAGGCGCTGCGGGCATGAGCGGCACCACCCCCGCTCTGTTCGCGGCAGCCGCCGGGGTGGGATTCGGACACGCGATCCTTCCCGACCACTGGGTCCCGCTTGCGGTGCTCGGCCGCGCACGCCGGTATCCGCTCTCCAAGGTGGCGCGACTCTCGGGGCTCGCCGGGATCGCACACGTGCTGCTCTCGATCGTGCTAGGCGGCGTAATCATCGTGATCGGGCTGCAGTTCCGCTCGGTGGTCCAAAGCGCGCAGGACACGATCATCGGCTGCATCCTGATCGCGACCGGCCTCGGCTTCATCGTGCTGGAGCTGACCGGACGCGGACATCACCACGACCACGATCATGATGGGTACAGCCACGATCACAAGCACCACGCTCAGTCGCATCAGACCCGCGGAGTCCGCGGCTTGGCGGCGGTGATGGTCCCGTTCGGCGCGGCCGCGTCACCGGACCTCACGATCCTGCCGGTGTTCCTAGCCGCCACCACGGTCAGCGTCGCGACCGCAATCGGCTCGGTGGTGATCTTCGCAGCCGTCACGATCGGAACGATCGTCGGCCTGACGCTCACGGCCGCCAAGGGCAGCTATCAGATCCGCGGCCAGTGGCTCGACCGCTGGGGCAACGCCCTCACCGCCGCCGTGCTCCTCGTCATCGGCGCCCTCGTCCTGACCGGCGCGATCTAGGCGGATTCAACTGGTCGTCGC
>QHBV01000239.1:0-27178 GCA_003244035.1 Solirubrobacterales bacterium
GGGAGCTCGACAGCTTCTTTGAGTGACAATTGCGGGGATGTCAGTGACCGTGGCGCGGAAGAACGATTCACTGCGCGCCAGCGCGTCGTGACCAGCGCGGAGGTGGTGGAGAGCCACCGGGCGGGCGGCCGTAGCTTCGCCGTCACCGGCGTGCGCAGCTTCGTACGGGAGGACCGCCGGGGCGTAGACGTTGAGGGGGTGTCGGGGGGTTGAGCAGGGTTCCTGCGTGATGCAGGGAATGTTGCGTGTGTGGCGGATGGTGGACGGGTTGCAGAGCGTCGCACCCGCAAGCAAGCGCAGCTCACGAGGCCGCATGACCCCGCATCGCCCATGACCGATGAAGCGGGTTCCGGAGAGGGGAAAAGATCCGACCTCTGGCGCTCAAGCGGGCGGAGAACTCTGTGACTGCAAGGCCCGAAGTCCGGCGATCGTCCGGCTGAGGTTCTTGAGCATGCGCCGGCAGTTGGGACACCAGCGGACGTGCCGCTTGACTCCGGCAGCGGTCGCCGCATCAAGCTCGTCGTCGAGATGGGCCGACATGTTGGCGCGAACCTCGCGGCACCGCCTGTGATGAAGCGCCATCGGATCGAACATCGCAATCACCTCACGCACTTTGACCGCAAAGGCCACGAGAAGGATTCCAGAAGGCGCGACGCCGCCGCTGGGCTTGCGGTCCGACCGTTTTGCCGCGCGGCGAGATCCTCGTTCGCTTCGGGAGGATCGACGAGCTTCGCCCATGTTCGTGAACCCTTCCGGTCCCGCGACGTGTCGAACAGAGGATGAGGCACACGGAGACACAGGACAGCACGATCGTCCTCTACACGCTGCCATCGTGTCCCCACTGCGCGCTGCGAAGGCGCTGCTCAGACGTTGAGAACTGAGCTATTCGCCACCGCCGGGGACGTAGTCGGGGGCAGATGCCCATCACGGCCAGTACGAGACCGCCGGCATCGAGGTCCTCGAGGCCCGGCTGACCCATCTGGCCTACGCCTCCGAGGTCGCGGAGGCGATGCTCCGCCGCCAGCAGGCCGAGGCGAACCTCGCCGCGCGCAAGACCATGGTTCTCGGCGCGGTCGGTCTGGTCCAGATGGCGCTCGCGCAACTCGCCGACTCAGACCTGGTCGAGCTCGACCCAGAGCGCAAGGCGGCGATGGTCTCAAACCTGATGGTCGTCCTCCCCGGCGACCACGCTCCCACTCCCGTGCTCAACACCGGCACGATCTACACCTGATCGGACCGGATGGCCGACCCCAAGCGCTTCCTTCTCCGCCTCGATCCCCGCCTCTTCGAGGCGCTACGCCGCGGGGGACGATCTGCGCAGCATCAACGGCCAGATCGAATACCTCCTGACCGAGCAAGCACGCCACGCCGGTCGCCTACCCCACCAGCGCCACAAACCAGCCCGCCCCGAGCCGCCGCCGATCGACGACGACTCGATCGACCCCGACGCAGCGCGATGGCGCTCCCCCAATGGAACGAACCCAGGCCCTCGCCGCGGAGACGTCGAGCTCCAGATCTCCTTGCCGGTTCCGCCGTGTCTGGCGGACGCTGGGCCGGCAGATGTCCGGCGAGTTCGGCGCGACAGACATGCCGCCCTCGCAGGTGGCGTACTACCCTAGATCGCGTGCGGCGCTTCGTGCTCCCGGCAATGGTCGTGCTCGCCGCGGCGGGCCTGCTCGCGCTGCTGGCGTTCGGCGTCGCCAGCCAGGGGGCCGATACCTCGATCGACGCATCGCTGGCGCACGGTCACCGTCCGACCGCGCCAAGCGCGGGGCTGGCGCTGGGGGTCCTCGGCGCCGACCACGCGGAGAGCATCGCCCACTTCCGCGGCAAGGTCATCGTCCTGAACGTGTTCGCGTCCTGGTGCGTACCGTGCAAGACCGAGGCACCGATCCTCGAGCGCGCACAGCACGAGCTCATGCGCAGCAACGGCACCGTCCTCGGCGTCACCTACCTGGACAACTCGAGCGACTCCGCGCGATTCGTGGCCCGGGAGCACATCACCTATCCGGTGCTCCGCGACGTGGACGGCAACCTCGTGCGCTCGTTCGGCTCCACGGGAGTGCCCGAGACGTTCGTGATCGACCGCCGCGGCCGGGTCGCAGCCTTGAGGCGCTACCAGCTCACTGACGGCCAGTGGCTGAACCAGGCGCTCGCGCCGTTGCTGGCCGAGCGATCGTGAGCACCCGGGCCGCACTCGCCGCACTGCTCGCGGTGACATTGTCGGCGGCGCTCGCACCGCCGGCGAGCGCCGCCGCGACCACCCCCCGTGCCTCGCTCACGGACATCGAGGGCGACGTGATGTGCGTCTCCTGCCACGAGCCGCTCGCGCTCGCCCAGTCGCCCCAGGCGATCAGCGAGCGTGCCATGATCGCGGGGCTGATCGACAAGGGCCAGACGAAGGCGCAGATCGAGCGCGCGCTGGTCGCCAACTACGGGCCGACCGTGCTCGGGCGGCCGCCGGCCCGCGGCTTCGACCTCACGGTGTACGTGCTTCCCCCCGTGATCGTGGCGCTCGGGCTCGCGGCGCTCGCAGTCACGCTCCCTAAGTGGCGCCGGCGGACTCGCGCCGCGGCGGCGAGCCCGCAAGCCGCCGGCGCGGCGCTCGACCCGGCGGACGCACGACGCCTCACCGAGGACCTCGCGCGATCAGATCAGTAAGCGGGGCCCACGCCGGCGAGCGCCGGCGGTGACGAGGAGCAGGTGTCGACCAGGCTGCCGGCGCGGTAGATCCGCACCGAGTAGCGCCAGCTGGCGCGGACTCGATAGAAGGAATCGCCGGCGAGGTGGTAGAAGCTCCCTGACAGGCGGTAGTGGGACCGGCCATAGAGGCCATGGGCGAAGCGCTGGGTCGCGCTGCCGCTGGAGCCAAATCGCTCGCCCCTCAGCGGCAACATCGAGAACGTCGGCGTCCCGCGCACCGCTGCGCCCGTCCGGCACGATCCCCGCCAGCTGAGCTTGAACGTGCTCACCACTTGCCACGGGAGGAACACGAGCGCCGAGAACGGTGTGCTCCCGCCCCTCGCGGCGCCGCGGTAGCTGCCGGTGTCGATCGCGGGCGTGCGCAGCGGGGCCCCGGCGGTCCCGTCGCGGTAGACGACGAAGCCGACCGGGCCGCTCGAGCACTTCAACCTCCGCGCGGAGAACGCGTCGTGGAGGGTCCCGGTCGCACGATCTCCGGCGAACGTGACGACAAAACTGATCGTCTCGCGTCCCGTAACGCGCCGCCCCGTGCGGGTGAACGAGAACGCACGCCGGAACAGCCGGGAATAGGAGGCATGGCCGCTCGCGTCGATCGTGGCGCCGCTCGCGATCTCGCCGGCGCCGCCACCGTTGTCGTACCGGCCACCGTCACTGCACCGCCCGCGACGAAAGCCGAACGAGAATCCCGCCAGCCGCGTGCCGGTGCTCGCCACGTCCAGCTCCGCGTACGTGCGCGTCCCGTCGTGCCCGTCGTACTGGGCGCCGGCGACCGCGAGCGCTGGTGGCGGCGGGGGCGGCACCTTGGGTGGCAGGTGCGTCGGCGGGCACTTCAAAATCAGCAGCGGCACGCACGGGAGGGTGCTCGCGCCTGCGCCGTCGGCGCAGGCCAGCAGTACCACCGCGGCGATCGCCGCTGAGAGCACCCCACGAAGCGCGCGTCCCACGCCGCAAGGGTCCCACAAGTCGCGATCCGGCGCGCCCCCGCGGCTACATCGACTCCGGCGCGCTCACCCCGAGCAGCCCGAGCGACAGTGCGATCACGCGACGCGCCGCCACCGACAGCGCGATCCGGAAGGACTCAACCGGCTCGGGCGTGGCGCCGAGCACCCGGCAGTCGCGGTAGAAGGCGGTGAACTCCTGGGCGAGCTCGAGCGCGTACGCCGCGATCCGGTGGGGCGCGCGACGCGCCGCTGCCTCGGCGATCTCCTCGGGGAGTGCCGCCAGCTTCTTGACCAGCTCGCGCTCGGAGCGGTGCAGCGATCCGGAGCCCCAAGCCGCGTCCCCGGACCGCGGGTCCCGGTCCGCGGTCACAGCCGCCGCGACCCGCTCCGCCGGCAGGCGCCCCAGCATCGACGCGATCCGTGCGTGCGCGTACTGGACGTAGTAGACCGGGTTCTCGGCCGACTGCCTGCGCGCGAGCTCGATGTCGAGCTCGAGCGTACGGTCGTGCGAGCGCTGGAGCATGAAGAAGCGGGTCGCGTCGACGCCGATCTCGTCGAGCAGCTCGTCGAGCGTCACGAAGTCCCCGCGACGCTTTGACATCGCGAACACCTCGCCGCCCTGCACCAGATGGACGAACTGGAGGATCGGGACCTCGACCGTGCCGGGGTCCCCCCCGAGCGCCGCGATCGCCGCCTTCAGCTCCCGCACGTAGGCATGGTGATCGGCGCCGACCGGCATCAGCTGACGCTCGAACCCGCGCTCGCGCTTATCCTGCAGGTAGGCGATGTCGGCTGCGAGATACGTGGGCTCGCCGCTCGAGCGCACGACCACCCGGTCCTTGTCGTCGCCGAAGCTCGTCGTCCGCAGCCAGGTCGCGCCCTCGGAGTGGTACAGGTGCCCGTCTCGCTCGAGCCCGGCCAGCGCCCGGTCCAAGGCGCTCGGGGACCCATCGTGCAGCGTGCGCTCGCTGAAGAAGGCGTCGAAGCGCACGCCGTAGCGCGCGAGCGTCGCCTTGATCTGCCCCAGCAGCAGCTCGACCGCGCCCGCAGCGAGTCGCTCGACGCCGTCCGCGGCCGCCTCAGCGGCCCCGGGTAGGGCCGCTGCAAGCCGGGCCACATAATCCCCCTTGTAGCCGCCCTCCGGCACCTCCCCGCCCCGAGCGCGAGCCCGGACCGACTCGCCCAGCAGGCGAATCTGCGAGCCTGCGTCGTTGAAGTAGTACTCGCGCCAGACGGAGTGCCCGTGGTGCTCGAGCACCCGCGCGAGCGCATCTCCGTACGCCGCGTGGCGCCCGCTGGCGGCGACCAGCGGACCGGTCGGGTTGGCCGAGACGAACTCGATCAGGATCCGCTCGGCGGGCACCGCGCCATCCGTGTCCCCAGCGCGGCCGGCACCCGGTGCGCCGCCGGCGGCGCCGGCGCCAAAGCGCTCCCCCGCCGCGAGCACGGCGGCAAGCGCGCGCCGATGCCAGGCGTCCGAGACCACGAGGTTGAGGAACCCCGGCCCGGCGACCTCCGCCCGTTCGAGGTCCCCGCCGAGAACGGCCGCGAGCTCGCTCCCGATCCGCTCGGCGATCGCCCGCGGCGACTCGCCCAGCACCGGCGCGAGCAGCATCGCCGCGTTGGTCGAGTAGTCGCCTTGGCCCTCGCGCCTGGAGCGCTCGAGCCGCGGCAGCGCGGAGGGAGGGACGGAGGCCACGGCCGAGGGCTCTCCGCCGCTCGCCCGCGCCCGCACCACGGCCGCGGCGGCGCGGACGGCGTCCTCGAGCTCCCGCAGCGGTCCCTGGGGCTGACCGGGGCTCACGAGCCCACCTGACCCTTCACGTGCTCGCCGGCTGGAAGATCCCCTCCAGGCGCTCGAGTGCGGCGGGCGTCCCGAGCGCGACGAGCCTGTCGCCCGGTTCGAGCACGGTCTCGGGCGCCGGCCGCGGCTCGAGGCTGCCGTCGGGCCGGCGCACCGCGACGATCATCGACGCGCCGCGGACGTCCTCGATCCGCTGGCCGACGCCATCGCAGCGCGGCGAGACCTCGATCTCCTCCATCCGGTAGTCGGCGACCTCGACGGCGCCGCCGACCTGCGGGTGCAACGCCACACGCGCCATCTCCGAGCCGGAGGTCTTGTACGGCGAGATCACGCGATCAGCCCCCGCGCGCTTGAGCTTGCGCTCTGAGTCCTCCGCCGATGCGCGGGCCACGATCAGGATGTCGCCACGCAGTCCCCGCGCGGTCAACGTGATGAAGATGTTCTCGGCGTCTGAGTCCACACACGCGATCACGGCCTTGGCCCGCTCGACCCCCGCCCGCTGCAGCACCTCGTCGTCCGCCGGCTCGCGCTCGATGTAGGGAGCACCGGCACCTCGCACCAACTCGCGGTTGTCGGGGTTGTCGTCGATCACGAGGTACGTGGCCCCAACCAGGCGCAGGTCACGCGCGACCTGGCGGCCCGACGCGGCCAAAGCCGCAGATGATGAAGTGGTCGGCGAGGGAATCGATCATCTTCTGCGCGCGGCGCTCCTCGAGCAGCCCGCTGAGCTGACCCGAGACGAAGAACTCCGCGACCGTTGCGAGGCCGTAGAAGAGCGTACCGATGCCGAACAGCTCGAGGCCGACCACCAGTGCGCGGCCACCCGCGTCGTGCGGCTCGGGGATCGTCCCAAGCGTCGTGATCGTGTCGAGCGTCCACACGAACCCGTAGGCGAGCGAGGTGCCCTCGATCAGCGAGAATCCGGCGGACCCGCCGAGCGTCAGCACGGCCAGCGCAAGCAGCAGCAACCCGAGTCGGCGGATGAACTGCCGCGCCTCGCGGCGGTCGCGCAGGCGCTGCTGGCGCAGGCGCCGGCGGTGCAGGAGATCGGGGGGCTCGGCCATGGCTCAGTCGCTCTCGCTCAATAGTGGTAGGGCTCGCGCGCGAGGATCTTGTGGGCGCGGTAGAGCTGCTCGAGCAGGACCACCCGCGCGAGCTGGTGGGGCAGCGTGATCTCACCGAGCGAGAGCCGGTGGTCGACCTCCACCAGGTCGAGCCCAAAGGGGCCCCCGACCACGAAGCACAGATCGCGCCCGCTGCGCCGGCGCTTCTCCAGGAAGCGGCTGAAGCCGACCGAGTCGATCCGCTCACCGTCGCGGTGCAGCAGCGACAGGAACGCGCGCTCGGGCACGCGCCTGGCGACCCGCTCGTCCTCGCGCACCTCGATCAGCTCGAGCCGCGCGTGGCTGGCGAGCAGCTTCTCGTAGTGCTGCACGTCGTCGGCAAATGGAGGGCGCAGCCTGCCCACGGCGACGACCACGATCCGCACGATGGGATACTACGTCGATATGGACGATCCCAACCCGCCCGAGCGCCACATCAACATTCATTTCTCGCCCGAGATCATGGCCGGCGTCTACTCCAACTTCGCCAACGTCAGTCACTCCGACTACGAGTTCACGATCACCTTCGCGCGCGTCGATCACGAGGTCGAGGACGAGGAGATCCCCGGCGTCGTCGTCTCCCGCATCAACCTCTCGCCGAAGTTCATGCGCGAGCTGATCGACGCGATGCAGGACAACTACTCCAAGTGGCAGACCCGCGAGGGGATCAAGAACCTGCCCGAGTTCGGGGGCGAGTCGGGCGGCGAGGGCGAGCAGGAGTAGGTTTAAAACGCGTCCGGCAGTCAGGGCGACACTGGGACGCGGCGGCGCCGAGCTGCGGAGGCGAGTGCGTCGTCGAAGGTCGCGAGGGTTGCCTGTTGGTGGACAGCGACGTCGAGGACGCAGCAGTCGGGCAGTTTGAGCCCGCTGGTTGCGCGCAGTTCGGCCAGGCGCAGCGGCTCGCCATCATCGTGCGGCGCGATACCGATCCCGGCGGCGTACAGGTCGTCGCGCATGGACGCGCTCTGCCCGATCCGGACTCCGCCGACGAGGACCTCGGCCAGGGTGAGGGCATGGACGAGCATCTGGCCGGGGCTGCCTGTGAGCAGGAGCGCCGTGGCGACCTGGTGGCGAGGGTCGGCGGGGTTCAGATGCGCGATCAGGACGCTGGCGTCCAGCACGATCACGCCGGCCAATCCTCCCGTAGCCCGGTTAGATAATCCGCCGCGAACGCCTCGGCGTACCGGCCGCTGCTGTTGGTCACAGCCGCACGGTGGGCGTCGGCGCTGACGCGCTGATCGTGCTCGAGCGAGCCGCCTCCGACCTTGACCAGACGCACCAACAGCTTCGATCGCGGCTCCTCGGGCCACCGTTTTGCAGCCAGGTCCAGTGCACGAGCCACCTCCGGGGTCTCGGTCACCTGATAGCGCGGACGAGCGGTCGGCATCGCACCAGGGTACCCCTTGCCATTAAGGTGGTGCACCCATCATTCGCCGGCGCGGGAGGGGATGGATCGTTCGCTCGAGCGCGTGGCCCGCCCACGATGCGAGCCAATGCCGATCGGCTGTTTCAGGGCGTTCGCGGGCGGGCTGCGAGCTCGCCGGGGCTGATCAGGGGCGGGCTGCGCTCGCCTGGTCGATGTGGCTGAGCGCCATCCCGATCCGCTCCGCGGTCGGGGGGTGGGTCGCCAGCAGCGATGAGACCCAGCGCGGCGGGTCGAGATCGGCGAAGTTCTGCAGCGCGATCGCCCGCTCAAAGGACACGAACGCCTCCGCGGCGCCCGATAGCTCGAGCGCGAACGCGTCTGCCCGGCGCTCGACCGCGCGCGAGAGGCGGCTTGCGAGCAGCCCGACCACAGTGAGCACGATCCCCGTCGCGAGCGCCAGCGCCGGGAGTGCGCCGGGGGTGCCCCGCTCGGCGCTCAGCGCCCAGCTCAGTCGCTGCGCCGTCAACGCCGCGGCGGGGGCGACGATCGCGGTGAACGCGATGCTCCGCAGGACATCGCGGTGGGCGACGTGCGCGAGCTCGTGGGCGACGACGGCCTGCACCTCCTCGCGGCCGTAGCGATCCAGCAGGGTGTCGAACAGAACCACGCGCTTGGTCGGTCCCAGGCCGCTCACATACGCATTGGCGGCGGTCGTGCGCCGGCTCGCATCGACCGAGTACACCTCACCCACCCGCACCCCGGCCGTACGGGCCAGCGCGAGCAGTCGGGCTCGCGTGTCACCCTCGCCCAGCGGCTCGAAGTCGTTGAACACCGGGTCGAGCAGCACCGGCGCGAGCGTCGAGAGCGCGGCCGTGAACAGCACGGCTCCGCCGGCCGCCGGCGCCCACCAACCGTGCGGCCAGCGCCGCGATGCCGCCACAACAGCGGCGCCGCCGCCTGCGGCGAGCGCGGCCTCTATCGCCGACGCCTTGACCAGGTCGGCGCCCCAGCCCCGCCACGACTGCGTGATCAGGCCGGCGGCGATCGCGCGGCGGCGCATCATCGCTGCGGGCGGCAATCCTGGCAGCAACAGCTCGATCGCGAGCCCAGCTCCGCTCACCGCGCCGCCCGCTATGGGATGCGCCGACGGGATCGACGGGCGCCGGGACCGCCGGCGCACGACCGCCCCGAGGGTCCCGAGCTGGAGCGCCACCCGCGCCAGCGCGAGCGCCAACTGCGGGCGGGCGAAGCGCCTCCCACGCTCGATCTCCAGCGCGCTGAAATGGTCGCGCGGGTCGACCGGAGCGGGTGCCGTCGCGGACGCTCGCGGCGAGAGCAGCCGCACCGCCGCCTCGCCCGTGGCGAGCGCGAGCAGTCCTGGCCCAAGCACTCTGAAGCACGACCGGACCTTCACCCGCGAGACTGTAGTGATGCGGGTGGCGGTCATCTCCGACATCCACGGCAATCGTCACGCGTTCGAAGCGGTCCTGGACGCGATCGAGCGCTCCCAGTGCAGGGAGCTGTGGTGCCTCGGGGACCTCGTCGGATACGGCGCCGAACCCGACGCCTGCGTCGAGTTGGCTCAGCGGCATGCCGCGATCTGCCTCGCTGGCAATCACGACCTCGGCGTGCGCGGCGAGATTCCGCTCGAGCGGTTCTCGCGGGGCGCGGCGCTGGCGGCGCGATGGACACAAGAGACGATCTCCGCGAGCACGCGCGAGTACCTCGATGGGCTGGCGCCGGCGAACCTCGACGAGGCCGTCGGTCTCTTCCACGCCAGCCCGCGCGATCCGGTGTGGGAGTACGTCCTCGCTTCGCTTCAGGCCGAGTTGTGCCTCGACGCGCAGCAGCACCGCGTGTGTCTGATCGGTCACTCGCACGTCGCGCTCTCGTTCTCGCGAGCTGCCGGGGCGGCGGCCACCGGCCAGACGCGAGATCCCGGTGAGGAGCTCGACCTCACGACGGGGGAGTGGCTGGTCAATCCCGGCAGCGTCGGACAGCCGCGCGACGGAGACCCGCGCGCCGCATGGCTCGAGCTCGATCTCGAATGCTGGTCCGCGGCCTACCGCCGGGTCGAATACGACGTGGCCGGCGCCGCGGCCGCGATCCGGGCGGCGCGGCTCCCGGACTCGCTCGCCGAGCGGCTCGCGTTCGGGCAGTGAGGCGCTCCGCCGGCTGGCCGCCTAACGTCCCGTCAACGCTCCCAGCCTCTAAAGTCAGGCCACGGATGCGCCACGCGCCCCGCGCACTCCTCGCCGGCGGGCTCGGCTTCGCCGCTTCGATCCTCGTCGCCTGCGGCGGCGGCTCCGGCCTGCTCTCCACCGATCAGGCGGCCAACCTCAACAACAACCTAAACCAGGTCTCTGCGGCGCTCGACAGCGGTCAGTGCGGCACGGCGACGACCGGGCTCGCGTCCTTCGGCAATGCCGTTGACAATCTCTCAGGCGTCAATTCCGTCGCGGCCGCCAGCCTCAAGCAGGGTGCCGCCACCGTGGCCAAGCTGCTGCGCTGCCACACGCAGACCACCACTACCACCACCACCAGCAGTAGCACAACCACGAGCACGTCGACGAGCGCCGCCGTGAGCACGCCGCAGACCACCGTCACCGTGAACACCCCGACCGCCCCCACCACGAGCACTCCCGCGCCACCGTCCACAACGCCGGGCACCAGCACGAGCGGCGGCGCGGGGCTAGGCGGAGGCAATGGCGGTGGATCCGGCACCAGCGGGGGCGCCGGCACCGGCAACGGCGGTGGCGGCAACAGCGGTGGCGGCAACGGCAAGGGACATTAGCGCGTGACCGGCACGACTACGATCGTAGGGCGCTACCGAGTCGAGCGCAGGCTCGGGGTCGGCGGCATGTCGACTGTCCAGCTCGCGTTCGACCAGCGCCTGGAGCGCTACGTCGCGATCAAGCTGCTGGCTGAGCACCTCGCCGACGATCCCACCTTCGTCTCGCGCTTTCGCCGCGAGGCGCTGTCGGCGGCGCGCCTCGTGCACCCGAACATCGTCCAGGTATTTGACTTCGGTTTCGACGAGGGCCACCACCAGCAATTCATCGTGATGGAGCACGTGGCCGGGCACTCGTGCGCCGAGCTCCTGCGCGACAGGGGGCACCTCGACCTCGAGCAGGCGGTGGAGATCGTCGCCCAGGCGTGCCGAGGCCTCGACTACGCTCACCGCAACGGCGTCGTGCACCGCGACGTCAAGCCTGGGAACCTGCTCGTGTCCGACTCCGACGTGGTCAAGGTGGCGGATTTCGGGATCGCGCGGGCCACTGACCAGTCGAGCATCACCCAGGCGGGCTCGGTGCTCGGGACCGCCGCGTACCTGGCCCCCGAGCAGGCCCGCGGCGAGGAGGCAGGCCCGCGTGCGGACATCTATTCCCTGGGCGTTGTCTCCTATCAGCTCCTCTCCGGCAGGCTGCCGTACGAGGCGACCTCGCTGTCCGAGCTCGCGCTCAAGCAGCAGCGAGAGCTGCCGGCACCACTGAACGAGCTCAACCCGCGGGTCCCCCGTCAACTCGCCCAGGCGGTGGCGCTGGCGCTCGCGATCGATCAGCGCTCGCGTCCCGCGGACGCGCTGGTGCTCGCCGAGGCCCTGCGCAACGGCGCGCACGGAATCGAGCCGGCCCACGGCGGTGCCCCCGTGCCGGAGCCGGGAACGGGAGCCACCCGGGTCCTGCCGGGGCGCGACGGACGCGCCCCGGATGGGCGCGCCGGCGGCGCGCGTACCGCCGCGACGCGGCTGCAGCAGAGCAGACCCGCCCCGCGGACGCCGCCGGCAGCGCTCCCGGAGAGCCCGCGTGAGCGCGCGGTCCCGCGCCCGCGACCCGCGCGTGGCCCCGCGCGTGGCCCAGATCCCCGACCCGCCGGCGCCAGGCGCGCGTTCCGGCGCATGGTCATCCTGCTCGTGGTCGCCCTCGCGCTGGTAGCAGTCGTCGCGGCCGCCATCGCGATCGGGACGAGCGCGTCCCACGCGGTGGTCCACTACAAGAAGGTGATCGCGCACGACGCCAACGGCGCGATCCAGCAGCTCCACACCATCATCCAGCAGTACACGAAGTAGCGCCGGGCGCCCCCCCGGCTCGCAGTGCGCTGGCGACCTCCTCCAGGCGCCCAGCGTCGATCCCAGCCCGCAGATCCTCCATCAGCCGCGCGACGAAGCCGAGGTTGTGGAGCGTGACCAACCGCAGCGCGGTCAGCTCGCCGGCGCGCAGCAGATGGTGCAGGTAGGCGCGCGAGTACCCGTGTGCGCACGCGGGGCACGGGCACCCATCCAGGATCGGGTCCACCGAGTTGCGCCAGGAAGCCTTGGTCAGATCCACTCGCCAGCGGGCGAGTGGATCTGGGACGAGCGCGACGCCGTGACGTCCGAGCCGCGTCGGCATCGCGCAGTCGAACGTGTCGATCCCGAGCTCGACGCCGGCGATCAGGTCGTCGACCTCGCCGATCCCGAGTAGGTGCCGCGGCCGCGCCGGGGCCCGGCGATCGAGCTCCGTCGTCGCCCATGCGACGACCTCCCGCATCTGCGCCTTGTCGGCACCCAGCGAGCCCCCGATCGCGATCCCGTCGCACGCGCTCGCGGCGACCGTCTGCGCCGACTCGCGCCGTAGGTCCTGCTCGACGCCGCCCTGGACGATCCCGTAAACGACCTGGCCCTCGGGCCCATGCCGGGCGTGCCAGCTAAGGCAGCGTCGCAGCCAGCGGTGCGTGCGCTCGGTCGAGCGGGCGGTGTACTCCCTGGTGGCGTGGAACGGCGTGCACTCGTCGAACACGAGCGCGATGTCCGAGCCGAGCGCCGCCTGGACCTCCATCGAGCCCTCGGGGCTCAGGAATCGCTCGCGGCCGTCGACGTAGGAGCGAAACCGCACGCCCTCCTCCTCGATCGCCAGGATCGCCCCCTCGCGCTCCCTACCGGCGCGCTGACCGCGGCCCTTAACCTCGTCGGCGACGTTTCCGTGGCCCATCGAGAAGACCTGAAAGCCGCCCGAGTCGGTGACGATCGGCCGATCCCACCGCATCAGCCCGTGCAGCCCCCCGAACCGGGCGACCAGCTCGGGGCCCGGCGCCAGCAGCAGGTGAAAGGTGTTGGCGAAGATCAGCTCGTAGCCGAGCCCCGCGACCTCGTGTGGCTCGAGCGTCTTCACGACGCCCTTTGTCGCCAGCGGCACGAACGCGGGCGTCCGCACGTCGCCGTGGGTCAGCCGCAGCGTTCCCGTTCGCGCCGGTGAGCCAGACGAGCGGGTCCGGACCGTGAACACAGCCCGGACCCTATTTGAGGCCTGCCGTCAGCCCTGCTCTGATCCGTCGATCGTCTTCGGCTCGCCGCCGACCGAGATCGCGACCTTGCGCGGTTTACGCTGCTCGGGCTTGGGGATCCGCACCTCGAGCACGCCCCGGTCGAAGCTGGCGTTGACCGCGTCGGCGTCGACTCCGTCGGGAAGCGTCAGCGTGCGCGCGAACGAGCCCGATGCGCGCTCGACCCGGTAGTACCCCTCCTTGCGCTCCTTGTGCTCGGCCTTGCGCTCGCCGGAGACAGTCAGCACGTTGTCCTCGAGCTCGATGTTCACGTCGCTTTCGGACAGCCCCGGCAGGTCGGCGCGCAGGACGAACTCCTCTTCGGTCTCGACCAGATCCATCGCCGGCATCCAACGCCGGAGCGCGCCGGCCCCGCCGTTCCCAGGCGCAGCTGGGGTGTCGAAGTAGTTGTTGAAGAGCCGGTTCATCTCGGACTGGATCGTGTTCAGCTCGCGCGCCGGCTCCCAGCGAATGAGTGCCATGGTTGTCACCTCCGTGACGATATTTCGGTGTCTGCGCGCATTATGAAATCTAAGTCGTTGCTTGTCAAGTCTTTTTCTTGCTCACGATCAACGATCGGCCCGTCATCTCCACAGGCTGCGCGACCCCGAGGAGCTCGAGCACCGTCGGGGCGACATCGGCGAGCACGCCCTCGCCGCGCAGCTCGAGCCCCGGGACCGTCACCACGAGGGGCACCGGGTTCAGCGAGTGCGCGGTGTTCGGGCTTCCATCGGGCTCGAGCATGTTGTCCGCGTTGCCATGATCAGCGGTCACCACGCACGCCCCACCCGCTTCGCCGACCGCGCCGAGGATCTCCCCGAGGCACTCGTCGACGGTCTCGACCGCGGTCACCGCCGCATCGATCACCCCCGTGTGTCCGACCATGTCGGCGTTGGCGAAGTTGATGATCCCGAACGCCGGCCGGTCCAGCCGCCAGGCGCCGGCGAACGCCGCCGCCGCCTCGCGGGCGCTCATCTGGGGCTTGTGGTCGTAGGTGGGGACGTCGCGCGGCGAGGGCACTAGCTCACGCCGCTCGCCTGGGCACGGCTGCTCGTCGCCACCGTTGAAGAAGTACGTGACATGGGGGTACTTCTCAGTCTCGGCGACGTGCAGCTGCGTGGCGCCCAGCGCCGCCAGCACGCGCGGCAGCGTGGTCGCGGGGCGCTCGGGTGCGAACGCGACCGGGTAGGGCCAATCCTCCTCGTAGCGCGTCATCGTCGTGTAGCGCTCGACCGGCGCTGCGCCGGCGCGGTCCACTTCGCCCAGACCGGGCTCGGCCAGCGCGCGCGTGAGCTCGCGCATGCGGTCGGGCCGGAAGTTGAACGCGAGCACCGAGTCGCCGGCGCGGATCCGTGCCTCCCGACCCACCAGTGCCGGCGTGATGAACTCGTCGCTCTCGCCCCGTGCGTAGGCCGCCAGCACGGCCTCCTCGGCGCTCTGGGCCGTGTGCGCAGCGCGGCCGTGCACGAGCAGGTCGTATGCGAGCTGGACCCGCTCCCAGCGGCGGTCGCGGTCCATCGCGTAGTAGCGCCCGATCACCGAGCCGACCCGGCCCCGGCCGGCGTTGGCCATCCAGCGCTCGACGCTTTCGAGAAAGCCGGCGCCGCTCCGCGGGAGCGTGTCGCGGCCGTCGGTGAAGGCGTGCAGCACGAGATCGGGCACATCGAGCTGGGCGGCGAGCTCGATCAGCGCCCGCAGGTGCGCGAACCCGGAATGGACGCCGCCGTCGGATACGAGTCCGATCAGGTGTACGCGCTCGCAGGACGAGAACGCCCGACCCAGCACCGCGTTGGCGGCCAGCTCCCCACACCGCACTGCCTCGGCGATGCGGGTCAGGTCCTGCATCACGACGGCGCCCGCACCGAGGTTCAGGTGGCCGACCTCGGAGTTGCCCATCTGGCCCTCCGGCAGCCCGACCGCGAGTCCCCACGCGGTCAGCTGCGTGTGCTGGTAGGTGGACCACAGTCCGTCGAACACCGGGGTGCGCGCGAGCGACACGGCGTTCCCCGGCCCGGAAGGCGCCAGCCCCCAGCCGTCGAGGACGACGAGCGCGACGCCCGGCGCCGGCAGCCGCCCGGTGGCGCTCACACGGCGGCGGCAACGATCGACGCAAACGACTCCGCGTCGAGGCTCGCGCCGCCGACGAGCGCGCCGTCGACATCGGGCAGCGCGAGCAGCTCGGCTGCGTGCTCGGGCTTGACGCTGCCGCCGTACAGGACCCGGGTGCGCTCGGCCTGCTCGCGCGAGCGATCGGCCACCAGCGCGCGCACGAATGCGATCGCCTCCTGGGCCTGCTCGGCCGCGGCCACCTTCCCGGTCCCGATCGCCCAGATCGGCTCGTAGGCGATCACAACTTCACCCAGTCTGCTCTCCGGCACGCCCTCGAGATCCTCCTGCACTTGGCGGCGCAGCTTGCGCTCGGTCTCGCCGGCGTCGCGCTCGGACTCGGTCTCCCCCACGCACAGGATCGGGACCAACCCGGCCTGAAGTGCGGCCGGAAGCTTCAGCGCCAGCTCGCGATCGGACTCCCCGAACAGCTCGCGTCGCTCGGAATGGCCGAGGATCACGCCGCGCACTTCGAGCTCGTCGAGCATCGGCGGCGAGACCTCGCCGGTGAACGCGCCGTGGTCGGCGTGGTGCATGTTTTGCGCGTAGACCTGCACCCGCGAGCCGCGGGTCGAGTCGACCATCGCCTGCAAGGCGAGGAACGGCGGGCAGATCGCGACGTCTACGCCATCCGCCGTCGAGACCCGCGGGAGCAGGGCGCCGATCAGCGCCTCCGCCTCCGCAAGTGTCTTGTGCATCTTCCAGTTGCCGGCGATCAGCGGGGTACGCGGGCTCACTTCAGCGCCTCCACGCCAGGCAGCGCCTTGCCCTCGATCAGCTCGAGCGCAGCGCCGCCGCCGGTCGAGAGGTGCGTGACGCGATCGGCCAGCCCGAGGCCCTGCACCGCCGCGGCCGAATCCCCGCCGCCCACCACGGTCGTGCCCGGCGCGCTCGCGACGGCCTCGGCCACCGCCCGGGTCCCGGCGGCGAACGGCTCCAGCTCGAACGCCCCCATCGGCCCGTTCCAGAACACGGTCGCGGCGTCGCCGATCGCCTGCGCGTATCGCTCCGAGGTCCGCGGCCCGATGTCCAGGCCCATCATGCCCTCCGGGACCTCGATCCCGTCGAGCGGCTGCGCGCGGGCGTCGGCCGCTAGCCGGTCGGCGATCACCAGATCGCGAGGAAGCTCGAGCCGGGCCCGCGCTCCCGCAGCCGCCTGCAGCGCGCGCTCGGCCAGCGACACGTCGTCGGCCTCGCACAGCGACGAGCCGACGCCGTGCCCCTGGGCGGCAAAGAACGGGAAGCACATCGCGCCGCCGATCAGAATCGTGTCGGCCAGCGCCAGGAACCGCTCGATCACGGCGATCTTGTCGCTGACCTTGGCGCCCCCGAGCACGGCCACCAGCGGCTGCTCGGGGTCCTCGAGCAGCTTCGAGAGCGTCATCACCTCGCGCTCGAGCAGTAGCCCGGCGGCGCGCTGCTCGATCAGCTCCGCCACGCCCACGGTCGAAGCGTGCGCCCGGTGCGCGGCCCCAAAGGCGTCATCGACGTAGGCATCGGCGAGCTCGGCGAGCGCGGCGGCGAGCGCGGGGTCGTTCTTGGTCTCGCCCGGCTCGTAGCGGACGTTCTCGAGCACGAGCATCTCACCGCGGCCGAGCCGATCGGCGAGCGCGCGCACGTCCTCGCCCACCACCGCCGGCGCGAGCGTGACCTTGGCTTCGGTGAGCTCGGCGAGGTGCGCGGCGGCGGGGCGCAGCGAGAGCTCGGGCTCGCGCTCCTTCGGTCGCCCGAGGTGCGAGACCAGCACGAGCCGCGCGCCCCGCCGGCGCAGCTCCTCGATCGTTGGCACGGCCGCCCTGATCCGCGTGTCGTCGGTCACCCTGCCATCGTCGAGCGGCACGTTGAAGTCGACCCTGACCAGAACCCGCTTGCCGTCGACGTCGCCCAGGTCCGCGAGCGTCCTCACTAGCGGCCCCTCCTGGAAGGAGGAGCCACTACAACAGCCTCTGCACGAGGTCCGCGCACCGGTTCGAGTAGCCCCACTCGTTGTCGTACCACGCGATCACCTTGACCATCGTGCCCTGCATCACAGTGGTCAGGGCCGAGTCGAGGATCGCCGAGGCCGGGTTCTTGACGATGTCCGAGGAGACGATCGGGTCCTCCGTGTACGCCAGGATCCCGTTCAGCGGGCCCTCGCTCGCGGCGCGGAAGGCGGCGTTGACCTCCTCCGCGGTGGTCTCGCGGCTGGCCCGGATCGTCAGGTCGACGACGCTGCCGGTCGGCAGGGGGGCGCGAATCGCCATGCCGTGCAGCTTGCCGTTGAGCTCGGGGATCACGAGCCCGATCGCCTTGGCCGCCCCGGTCGACGCCGGGATCAGGTTGACGGCGGCGGCGCGCGCACGGCGAAGGTCCTTGTGGGGCATGTCCTGCAGGCGCTGGTCGGCGGTGTAGGCGTGGGTCGTGGTCATCAGCCCGTGGTCGATCCCGATGCTTTCGTGCAGGACCTTGACCACAGGCGCCAGGCAGTTGGTCGTGCAGGACGCGTTTGAGATCACGTCGTGGCGGTCGCGGTCATAGGCCTGCTCGAAGTTCACGCCGAGCGCGACCGTGACGTCCGGGTCGGTCGCCGGCGCCGAGATCACGACCTTCGTGGCCCCCGCCTCGAGGTGCTTGGCGGCGTCCTCGCGACCGGTGAACAGTCCCGTTGACTCGATTACGACGTCGACTCCGAGCTCGCGCCACGGGAGTGCGGCGGGGTCGCGCTCGCCGAGCACACGGATCTCCTTGCCGTCGACGCGCAGGCCGCCGTCGGTCGCCTCCACCTCGCCCGGGAAGGGGCCGTAGTTGGAGTCGTACTTCAGCAGGTGCGCGATCGTCTGCGGCTCGACCAGGTCGTTGACCGCGAGCCACTCGATCTCCGATCCCCGCTCACAGGCGGCGCGAAAGACGTTGCGACCGATCCGACCGAAGCCGTTGATCCCGACCCGTACCGACATGAGCACATCCTCCCTTACTCCGGCGGAAAGAACGCGGACGATACCCGGTGTCGCGAAATCCGGCTGTCGGTGGGCCGCAGGCGGGAGATCCACCTGTCGGCCCACCTCAGTTCCGGCGGTCGGTCCACCTCACCTCCGCGAGACCACCTCGACCCTCAGCCCGTCGGGGTCGCGCAGATAGCCGGCGTAGCAGCGCCGGCCATACTGCGGGCGCTGCCCCGGGGCACCGTCGTCCTCGCCCCCGTTGGCGAGGCCGGCGCGGTGGGCCGCGTCGACGGCGGCCTTGCCGCTCGCGTTCAGCGCGAGGTGGCCATAGCCGGGAGCCGGTGCCCTGCCGCGGACCACGATCCAGACGACGGGGCCGTTGATCCCGTAGGCGATCGCATGCTCGGAATCGAGCATCCGCCGGGCGCCGAGCGCGTAGAAAACGGCGTCGTAGAAGCGCGCGGATCGCTCCAGGTCGGAGACCTCGAACCCCACGTGATCGATCATCCTTCGTCCATCCCCTACGCCGGCCGGGCCACGTCCCGGTGGGACACTTCGACGAGGAACTCGGTCCCGGACGCGTAGCGCTCGGCGAGGTGCTCGGCGATCGCGACCGAACGGTGCCGCCCCCCCGTGCAGCCGATCGCCACGACGAGGTGCGCCTTGCCCTCCGCGAGGTACTGGGGCAGCAGGTAGTCGAGCAGCGGGTGCAGGCGCTCGTAGAAAGCGTCGAGCTCGCCGTCTCGATCGATGAAGGCGACGACGCTCGAATCGGTCCCGGTCAGCGGTCTCAGCTCGGGCTCGTAGTGGGGGTTGGGCAGGAAGCGGACGTCCAGCATCAGGTCCGGGTCACGAACGGGACCGTACTTGAAGCCGAAGCTCTCGAATGTGACGGCGAGCCGCCCCGGCGTGCGCGTCGGGAGCAATTCGTCGGCGAGCTTGCGGCGCAGCATCGCGGCGGTCAGGCCGCCGGTGTCGATTACGACGTCCGCACGGTCGCGCAGCGGGGCCAGCAGCTCGCGCTCCCGCGCGATCCCGTCCGAGACGCTCCCGCTCGGCGCCAGCGGATGGCGGCGACGGGTCTCCTTGTAGCGCGTCTGCAGCGTCTGCTCGCTCGCCTCGAAGAACAGCACCCGGTGCTTGACACCGCTGGCACGCAGATCGTCGAGCATCGCCGCCAGGCCCGCGAAGTAGCTGCCACCGCGCACATCGGAGACAACGGCTGCCCGCGCGACCTTCGAGCCCGCGTGCATGAACAGGTCGACGAGCGAGCGGATCATCTCCGAGGGAAGGTTGTCCACGCAGAAGTAGCCCTCGTCTTCGAACGCGGCCATCGCCGTCGATTTCCCGGCTCCCGAGAACCCCGTGATGATCACGAGGTCTATCAGCGCCGACGCCTCGGTATTCACAGCCACCACCCCCACAGCTTGACGCCTCGGGCGGATGCCCGGCGTACGCGCGGCCGGCGCCGGTCGCCGGCGCCGGCGGTCCCTGCCGGCGGCTGCCGGCGGCCCCCCGCCGGCGGCCCCCCGCCGGCGTCTGTCACGATGCTCGCGTGGACCGCCGCGCGCCGCGCATCGGGATGCTCGCCGCGCTCGTGGTCCTGCTGGCCACCGCGCCCGCGTCGGCTGCGACGATTCTGTCGGCGCAGGTCGGCGTGACGCCCTCCGGGCCGGTGATGGCGTCCGGGTTCGTCGGCATCTCGGCCGAGTACAAGGCAATCCACGCCTACACCGGGAGCGACCCCAAGGCAGTCGATCCCGTGCTGCTCGCGCTGCTGCGGGGGCTCGCGCCGGGCCAGCGGCCGGTTGTGAGGATCGGGGGGAACAGCACGGACTCGACTTGGTGGCCGATGCGCGGCGTGAGCCCGCCCGGCGGGATCAACTACAGCCTGACCGGCGACTGGATGCGGAGCACCCGGGCGCTCGCCGCGGCCCTCGGGGCTCGGCTGATCATGGGCATCAACCTCGCCGGCGGGCGCCCCAAGCTCGCGCGCGCCGAGGCGCGCGCGCTCCTGGGGGGGATCGGCAGGCGGTACATCCGGGCGCTCGAGATCGGCAACGAGGCGGACCTGTACGGGGTGCTCCCGTGGTACCAGACCCGGCGGGGCCGGCTTGTCTTCGCGCGCTCGGCCAAGTATGACCTGGCCTCGTTCACCCGGGAGTTCTCGCAGTGGCGGGCTGCGCTCCCCGCCGCGCCGCTCGCCGGGCCGGCGTTTGCCGAGCTGACGTGGATGAACGGCCTGGGCGGCTTCCTCTCCGCCGAGCCGGGACTCGCGCTCGCGACCTTCCACCGTTATCCGCTGCGCGGATGCGTCCAGGACCCGGCCTCCCCCGTGTATGCGTCGATCGCCAACCTGCTGAGCGATCAGTCGTCGGCCGGGCTCGCCCAGGAGATCGCGCCGTACGTGATCGCGGCGCACGCTCACGGCGTCCCGTTCCGGCTCGACGAGCTGAACTCGGCTGCGTGCAGCGGGCGCCGCGGAACCAGCGACCGGTTCGCTTCGGCGCTGTGGGTCCTCGACACGCTCTTCAACATGGCCAGCGTGGGCGTCGACGGCGTCAACGTGCACACGCTGCCCGGCGCCGCATACCAGCTCTTCAGCGTCAACCGCCACGCTGGCAGGTGGCACGCGTTCGTCCACCCCGACTACTACGGGATGCGGATGTTCGCGCAGGCCTTCCCGGCGGGAGCACGGCTCTTGCCGGTGAGCGCCCCGGGCGGAGCGGTCAAGGTCTGGGCGACGCGCGCGCCCGACGGCAGGAGCCGCGTGGTGCTGATCAACAAGGATCCGGTCACGCCTGCCGTGGTGCGGTTGGGACTCGCGGGCACCCAGTCCCCGGCGAGCGCCCAGGCGCTGCTCGCGCCGAGCATCGAGGCCATCAGTGGGGTCAGCTTCGGCGGACAGAGCTTCGGCTCGGAGACCGGCTCGGGGGAGCTGCGGGGCACTCCGCACGCGACCCCGGTCTACCCCTCCTCAGGCGTGTACTCCGTGACCCTACCGGCGGCGAGCGCGATGCTGCTGACCCGCTGAGGCGCGCCCGCGGAACGGCGCCGGCGCGGGCGGCGCCGGCGGGGCGGGCGCCGGCGGGGGGCGCTCGCGGAGGCCGGCGCCGGCGGAGGGCTCGGGGCAGGCGGAGTGGGCGCGGGGCGGGCGCGGGGCCGGCGCGGCGGCAAGCCGGCGCCCAGCAGGGGCGCCCCGCTGCGCAAGCGGCGGGCGCCACTCGCACAACGTGAAAGACGGGGGGGGTGGTCCACGTTCTTTCAGCTGGAAGGTGGGTAACGTCAAGCACTGCCGGCGGGCGGGTGCCGACGCGTCACGTTACCGCGCGATGGCAGCGAGTTCGTGACACACCTCCCCCCGTCCCGGACCTGTTTCACGTTATGCACCCCGCCAGGCGTTGCAAGCGGCGCTCGCCCGCCGAGTCCGCCTAGACCCCGGTCCTGTGCAACTCGCGGTAGAGCTCGCGTGCGAGCTTGCCCGGCAGCCCCGGCACTCCCTCCAGTGCCTCCCTGGAAGCGCCGAGGATCGCGTCGGGCGAGCCGAAATGAGTCAGCAGCGCCCGCTTGCGGGCGGGACCGACGCCCGGCAGCTCGTCGAGAATCGAGGCGCTCATCGCGCGGTCGCGCCTGATCCGATGGTGCGTGATCGCGAACCGGTGCGCCTCGTCGCGGATTCGCTGGAGCAGTTGCAGCTCCGGCGTGTCATGGGCGAGCGCCAGCGGGGCGGCCCGCCCCGGGATGAACACCTCCTCGATCCGCTTGGCAAGCGCGACCACGACCACCCCCCGCGCGCGAAAGCCTTGCAACGCCCGCAGCCCCGCCGACAGCTGCCCCTTGCCCCCATCGATCACGACCAGGCTCGGGAGCGCGGCAAAGCTCGGGTCGTAGTCCTTGTCGTGGGGCGAGACCTCGCGCTGGCGCTCCCAGCGGCTCATCCGCCGCCCCAGCACCTCCTCCATCGCGGCGAAATCGTCGGGGCCGCCGTTGGCATGGCCCCCGCCCCTGGCGGCGTCGGGGCCGGAGGCATCGCCGCGCCCACCGGCGGCGTCGCCGACGGTGAGCACCTTGAAGCGCCGGTAGTCGGACTTCTTGGAAGCGCCGCCCTCGAACACGACCATCGACGCGACAGTGTTGGTACCCATCAGGGTCGAGATGTCGAAACACTCGATCCGCAGCGGGAGCGAATCGAGCCCCAGCGCCCGCTGCAGCGCGTCGAGCGCCTCCACGCGCTGCTGACGGCGACGCTCGGAGCGAAGCTTCTCCTGGTCGAGCGCGAGCCTCGCGTTGCGCTCGGCGAGCTCGAGGATCCGTCGTTTGCCACCGCGCTCCGCCGCCCTGATCTCGACCGTCCCGCCGCGACGCGCGCTCAGCGCCTGCTCGAGCGGCCCGACCGGCCCCAGCTCCCGCTGCACGACCAGCAGCGGCGGCACCATCATCGCGCTCGCGTAGTACTGCAGGATGAACGCCTCCGCGACCTCGGCGACGCCGGCGCCGGTCTCGTTGTCGAGGTAGAAGCTCTGCCGGTCGGAGAGGATCCCATCGCGGAGCTGGAAGACCTGGGCGTTGGCTGCGCCGCTCGCATGCTCGCGCTCCGAGTCCGTCGCGACCGCGATCGCATCGAGCGTCCCGGCCGCGTCCCCCGCCACGCGCTGGCGCTCGAGCAGCGACCGCACCGCGCGCAGCCGGTTTCGCTCTCGGGCGGCATCCTCGAAGCGCTGCTCAGCCGCGGCCTCCCGCATCGAACGCTCGAGCGAGCGCTCGATCTCCTTGTAGCGGCCCGACAAAAAGGCGATCACGCCCTCGATCCCCGCACGGTAGTGATCGCGGCTGACGTAGCCGACGCACGGAGCCTCGCACCGCTTGATGAAGTAGTCCAGGCACGGCGAACCGCTGCGCCGGCCGGGCTCGGGGCCCTCGCACGAGCGGAACATGAAGACCTTTCCGAGCACCTCGAGCGTCGAGCGCACCCGTCCCGCGTTGCTGAACGGGCCAAAGTAGGTACGGTCACGGCGGTGGCGCTCGCGGGTGAAATACACGCGCGGGAAGTCCTCGTCGAGCGAGATCGCGATGTACGGATATGACTTGTCGTCCCGCAGGCGGATGTTGAAGCGCGGCTTGTACTGCTTGATGAAGTTCTGCTCCGCGAGCAGCGCCTCCGCCTCGGTGTGCACGACCAGCGCCTCGATGTGATCGATCATGGCGACCAGGTCACGGCCGGCGCGCGTGCTTGGGTTGGAGAAGTGCGAGGCGACCCGCTTGCGGATCGACTTCGCCTTGCCCACGTAGATCACCCTTCCACGAGCGTTGCGGAACAGGTAGACGCCAGGCTCGTCGGGCAGCTCGCGGCGCCTGTCGGCGGGGGTGATCGACATTGTCCATCGAGGATAGAAGCGCGCCGCCGGTCAGTTCGACGTTCCCGTGGCGCGCAGCCGCGACGCGGCTAGAACCGGTCAGCCGTGAACGACAGCCCCAGCCCCGCGACCGCGAAGCCCAGCGCCACGATCGCGACCGTCTCCCCGTCCCCCGCGCCTGGCGAATCCGGGAAGTAGCTCGGGACGCTGCGCGACGCATCGACCGCGGTGGCCCCGTTCGTCGGCGGCTTGGACAGCGCGTGGAAAGCAAACGCCAGCGCAAGCACCGCCGCGAGGGTCGCGCCGATGCGTGCGGATCGTCCGCCGGCCCGGGCGGCGAGGGCCACCAGCCCGAGCGCGAGCAGCGCGAGCAGCACGTCGGCGACCGAGTAGACCTGCCACGCGGTCGGATCGTGCGGGACGCCGCGCAGGAGGGCTGATGAGCCAAACCGCGCCAGCAATGCCGGCGAGAACTGGTGGCTCCAAGTCATGAACAGCGAAGCGAGCAGTCCGGCCGCGCCGAGGGCGATCAGCCGGCGGCCGGTGTGCTTTCGCCGCTGCGCTCGCATCTCAGCGGCTCGTCCCCCGCCGGCCTTAGGTCATTGGCCGCGGGAGGCTCTCGCCGGCACCTCTGCCAGCGCCGCCCGCAGGTCCTCGACGCCGTCGAAGGAAAGCGACAGCGGATTCGCGTGCTTGTGCGCGATCTTGCCCTCCGCGTCGACGATGAAGACCGTGCGCTTGGTCATGTGCAGGCGCTTGGCGTAGACCCCGTAGGCCTTGGCGACGTCCGCGTCCGGGTCGGCCAGCAGCTCGGTCGTGAGCCCGTACTTGGCCCTGAAGGCAGCCTTGGAGCTCGCGTCCTTGGTCGAGATACCGACCAGCGTCGCATCCAGCTGCGCCACCTCATCCCCCGCGTCGCGGTAGGCGCAGAACTGCTTCGTGCACACGGTCGTGTCGTCCCCCGGGTAGAACAGCAGCACCACACGCTCGCCGCGGTGCTCGCTCAGCGTGAACGGGCCGTCGGTGCCCTCGAGGGTGAAGTCCGGTGCCGGGTCGCCGAGCTCGAGGTCACCCATCCACGGCGATTCTACGGCGTTCAGCCCACCTGTGGCCGGCAGTGGGGGACCAGCCTCCATGATGGAGGCTCGTCGCCCGGGCCTCGGATCAGGGACGCGCCCGGGGGTCAGGCGGCCAGCGGTACCTGGGGGCCTGCGACGACGCCCTCGTCGTGCAGGTTTCCGATTTCAGCCTCGCCAAGCCCCAGCTCCTCGGCGAGGATCTGGTCGGTGTGCTCGCCCAGCAGCGGGGCTCGCTTCGGCGCAGGGCGCGCGCACGCCGAGAACACCAGCGGCGAGCCCGGCATCAGGTAGGTGCCGATCCCGGGCTGCTCGAGCTGCTCGAACATCGGGTTGGCAGTCGAGCAGCGCGGATCCTCGTCGACCGCCTCCCGGAAGGTGTAGTACGGGCCCCAGCAGACCTCGTGGCGGTCGAGGATCTCGGCGATCTCGGCGGCGGTGCGCGCGACCATCCACTCCTTGAGCACCGCGCCGATCACCTCGCGGGCGCGCCAGCGATCCCCCTCCTTGCGCAGATCGACCGCCATCATCTGCGCAAGCAACGCGAACGCCTCGTGCAGCCCGGTGGCCTCGACGAGGCTCGTCCACTGCTTGAGCGTCAGCGCCACGACCATGATCCGACGCCCGTCCTTGGTCGTGAAGTCGCGGCCGAAAGCCCCGTACAGGTAGTTCTGGTCCTTGATCCGGTCGCGACCTAGCACCTGCGCCTCGGCGATCTTGCCGAGGTTGCCGATCATCGCAAAGGCGACATCGGACAGCGCGATCCGCACGAGCTGCCCCTCCCCCGTGAGCCGGCGATGGCGCTCGCCCGCCAGCAGACCCGCGACAGCCATCTGCCCGGTGATGCAGTCCCACGCCGGCAGCAGATGGTTGAACGGCGCATCCGAGTGGCGTGGCCCGGTTGCCCACGGGAAGCCGGTGGCGGGATTGACCGTGTAGTCCACCGCCGAGGAGCCGTCGTGGTTGCCGACGATGTTGACCATCACGAGATCCTGGCGCTTGGCGCTGAGCGCGTCGAAGCCGAGCCACCCGCGCGCGGGGAAGTTGGTCAGGAACAGCCCGCCCGACTCGCCCGGCCCGGCGATCAGCGCCGAGAGCAGCTCGCGGCCCTTGGGGTTGCGCAGGTCGACCTGGATCGAGCGCTTGCCCTTGTTCAGCCCATGCCAGAACAGCGATACGTCGTCCTGGTTGACCGGCCAGCGGTGGTAGTCCAGGCCGCCGCCGATCGGGTCGAAGCGGATCACGTCCGCGCCCATCTGGGCGAGCGTCATGCCGCCGAGCGGCGCCGCGACGAAGGCCGAGCCCTCGACCACCCGCATTCCATCAAGGATGCCGTTCATGCTCAGCAATCATGCCATGAGGCCAACGAATCGCCAGTCGAGCACCGGCGCCGGCTCCGTCGCGTCCGGGCGATGGGCGTGCACGACCGCGCGCAGGTCGAGCACCGCGCAGGCATCGCCGGCCAACTGCACGGGATCGATCGCGTCGAGCGTCAGCTCGGTGGCGAGGATGTCGCCCTCGAACACCGGGCCGGTGTGGTCACAGCCCCGCCAGGCCAGGATCGTGAGCAGGTTGGGCAGCGCCCGAGTGGCCTGTGCCGCGGCCACTGCGATCGTGTAGCCGCCGTACACGAGTCGGCGGCCGTGGGCGCTGCCGCCGGCATCGGTGTGGGTCTTGGCGACGTTGAGGGTCAGCCGCGCGAGCTCGGGCCCCGCGGTGACCGTGTCGCGTCCTTCGATCTCGTACACGGCGCCGGCTTGCAGCCCGTCCGCGTGCACGCCGGGCATCCGCTCGCGGGCGGTCTTGAAGGACCAGTCGACAGGGATTGCGGCGCGCACGGCCTCGAGGTCGAGCTCCTGCGGGATCGTGTCCAAGCGATCGGCGTGGCCGGTTTGCGTCTCGGCTACGCGGAGCGGGATCATCGGGCAGCGCCAGTAGTCGAGTACGGGCCGGTCGTACTGGTCGACCGTTTGGATGCGCAGCGCGACCAGCCCCGCGCATGAGCCGTCGGGACGGGGGCGGTTCTGCTTGAGCGCGACTACCTCGGTGCTCGTGCGCAGCGTGTCGCCGATGTGCACCGGGCGCTGCAGCACCAGGCCGCGATAGAAGAGATTGCCGCGGACCCGGAAGGTCGGCTCGGTCGACTGGCCGATCGAGACGTCGCACACCAGGTTGGGGTGCGCAAGCGGCTCCGGACGGCCAGTCACCGCAGAGCCGAGGGCGGCGTCGAGCGCCAATCGCATGCGGTCGCCGACGACCGCCTGGTGCAGCGCGGCGTGGCCCTCGGTCAGCGTCATCGCGGGGCCGGCGAAGACCTGCCCGCGCTCGAAGTCCTCGAAATAGGGACCGCCGACGTGGACGCGCTCCCCGGCCTGCCGCATCTCGTGTATTAGAGCGCATTGGCGGCGGTGTGGCATGTAGGCTCGCGTCGTGGTCGCGCGCCGCTCGTGCCTGTCGGTACCGGGATCCTCGGAGAAGATGCTCGCCAAGGCGCGCACGCTCG
>QHBV01000239.1:27254-28275 GCA_003244035.1 Solirubrobacterales bacterium
GACGTGATCGACGCGGTCGCCGGCGCCGGCGAGGGGCTGGGCTCGCTCGTCGTCCCCAAGGTGCAGGCAGCCGGCGAGCTCGAGTTCGTCGACCGCCTGGCGGGAATGGTCGAGCAGGAAGTGGGCCGCGCCGCGCCGGTTGGGCTGCAGGCGCTGATCGAGACGGCGACCGGACTGCGCGAGATCCACGCGATCGCCCACGCCAGCCCTCGCCTGCAGGCGCTGATCGTGGGCTATGCAGACCTGTCGGCGTCGCTCGGGCTCCCGCCCGTGGACGATTACCCGGGCGATCGCTGGCACCACGTGCTCGAGACGGTGCTGATCGCCGCGCGCGACGCCGGGCTGCAGGCGATCGACGGCCCCTACCTCGCGATCGGTGACCTCGACGGCTTCCGCGCGTCGGCGCAGCGCGCCCGCGCGCTCGGCTACGACGGCAAGTGGGCCCTGCACCCGGCGCAGATCGACGTGCTGAATGAGGTGTTCGCGCCCAGCGACGGGGAGTTGGCGGGAGCTCGGGCGGTGCTCGACGCGCTCGCGGAGGCCGAGCGTTCCGATCAGCGCGGCGCGGTGATGCTCGACGGGGCGATGATCGACGAGGCCAGCCGCAAGCTCGCCGAGCAGGTGCTCGCCCGCGCCCGGGCGGCGGAGCGGGGTGCGCCGCCGGCGGAGCCCAGCGAGCCGGCGGCGGCGGAGCCCAGCAAGCGGTGAGCGACCAGGCAGCGGTGAGCGCTCAGGGTCACAAGTGGGTCTATGACTTCGCCGAGGGATCCCGGGAGATGCGGGACCTGCTCGGCGGCAAGGGCGCGAGCGTCGCCGAGATGACGCGGGTGCTCGGCCCCGGGCGCGTGCCGCCGGGCTTCACGATCACCACCGAGGCGTGCGTCGCCTACACGCGCGCGGGCCGTGAGCCGGAGGGGCTGACCGAGCAGGTGGCCGCGGCGCTCGGGCGACTCGAGCGGCTCGCGGGCAAGCGCTTCGGCGATCCGGAAGACCCCCTCCTGGTCTCGGTCCGCAGCGGTGC
>QHBV01000240.1 GCA_003244035.1 Solirubrobacterales bacterium
CATAACGCTTCAAACGCAGGATATACCGCGCGGGTCGCTCAAACCGCCGTGCCGGAGCGCCCGCCCTCGGCGAGCCGAGCGAGGTTCAACAGCTGCCGCCGGGCCATGATCAGGTCGCCGACCGACAGCAGCGGCGCGACCGCCCGCCAGCGGGCAGTGACGATCTTCAACAGAAGCCGCGTGTCCAAGCCATCGGGGACGAGCACGTAGGACATGACCACGCCCGCTATCCGAGCGGTCAGTTGCTCACCCGGTGTCACCGCAATGATCTGGCCGAGGCGCCGACCACCGAGCGCACTCGTAAACGACTCGCCGGCGATCGGGTCTGGGAGGCTTCTGAGCTGCTGCGGCGACCGGCGGCCACGGTTGTCGATCCAGTCATACGAGTAAGGGCCCAGCCGGATCTGACCGACCCACGGCCAGACAGGCCGGTGTCGCGCGCACCGAAACTCCCCCCCAAGCCTGAAGCGTCGCGTCGGGCACGATGTCGTCACACGGGTAGCGCCGCTTGACCTCATGCGGCGTCACCCCCAGCGATCGCCGATCAATGGCGCCGACACGATCGCGCGTGGATCAATCATCGCGGCGACGCTACAGGTCCAGCGCTGTTCGAGGATCCATCCAGCCGCGTTCAGCACACACCGTGGTCCGGGCCGTCTCGGACGATCGCATCCGTGCTTAGACGCCACTCCATCGGGCGATCGCATTGCGACGAGGAGTCGTCGCGTCGCTGCTCCTGGCAACGCGGCAGCGGGGGGCCGGCGTGGACGTTTGCCAGCTAAGGTGACCTCAGCGTGATTCGGTTGATCACCTGGAACGTCGCGCGACGCAGTTCCCGGCTAGTGGGGCAGGCCACCGCGTTAGCCGAGCGGGATCCGGACGTCGTCGCTTTACAGGAGCTCACTCGAAAGACCGTGCCCCTGTGGCGTCACGCGTTTGAGCTGATGGGGCTGGCACATGTGAGCGTTTCAGCTGTGGACGGCGACAGGACCGGCGAGGATTCGGGTCCACGAACGATGGTGATGGTCGCGTCGCGGGTCGCGCTTGAGGACGTGGATCAGCCGCTGTCGGTTCCGCGGAGTGAGAGCGCGGTCAGTGTGCTCGTGTGCGCCTCCTCGGGGCCGCTGGAGGTGTACTGCGTCCATGTTCCGAATGCTGCGAACGGATGGGTGAAGGTCGAGACCCTCCAGGCAGTGCGGCGCGGGCTCGGGTCACCGGGTCGTGTGCCACGGGTGCTGTGCGGCGACCTGAACACCCCGCGGCGCGAGTTGCCGGACGGCACGACGATCTCGTTCGCGTGCGACTCGCGAGGGCGGCTGCGTACCGACCGCGGCCCCGAGTGGGATGCCGCCGAGCTCGGCGTCGTGCCGGGTCTTCGTGACCTGGGATACCGCGATGCGTACCGGACTCTGCACGGCTACGAATCACGGGCGCCGAGCTGGACCTGGAAGACGATCGCCGGCCACAACAGCGGCTGGCGACTTGATCACACCTTCGTCTCCGCAGCCCTGCTCCCTCGCGCCTGCCAGTACCACCACGAGTGGCGAGAGCAAGGGCTGAGCGATCACTCCGCGCTTGAGACCGATCTGGAGCCGCGCGGCAGCTGAGAGCGCAGTCCGCCAGAGGAGCCGTCGTGACAGGGGCAGCCGTCGTGCGGGCCTCCGCGTGACGGCGCCGCCTCCAACAAGCGGAGTTGATGGCCCGGCCGCAGCTCGCACCACCGCGGACGATTGCTTTACCCGAGCCAGAGATTCCCAATCGGTCTGCGTTTGCGTATCCAGGGCCATGACTGCCGCCCTCGGCTCCGCCAACTCGAGAAGCGGACGCGGTGCGCTCATGCCCCCTCGGGCGACAAGGCAGACGTCTTCGTTAGAGCCGGTGGCCCACGGGTTGGGCGTGGCTGCGATCTCGGCGGCCCACATCGGTGTCTTTGGCGGCGTTGGTGCGTCCCACGCGTCGGTTTTCCGCTGGGCGCCACCGCTGCGGCGTAGCCGGTGACGGCGCGGCGTGACCCTCACCCGTGCCGTGCCGATCGCCGCTCCCATCGGGCGTTTTCGAACGGTAGAAGAGGTCGGCCGACGCACTGCGGCGGCGCCGGTGCCGTGGCGCGCCATCTCACCCTGCCGACCGGCTCGCCTCTCTATCGCGGAGCTCGCGCCGGAGGATCTTGCCGCTTGCGGTCTTCGGCAGCTCCTCGATGAACTCGATCTGGCGCGGATACTTGTAGGCCGCGATGCGCTCCTTGCAGAACGCGATCAGGGACTCCTCAGTGACGGACTCTCCGGGTTTCAGGCTAACGAACGCCTTGACCGTCTCGCCGCGGTACTCGTCAGGGACTCCGACGACGGCGGCCTCGCGGACGGCGCCGTGTCCATACAGCGCGTCCTCGACGTCACGTGGCCAGACCTTGTATCCGGCCGCGTTGATCAGATCCTTCTTGCGGTCGACGAGAAAGAACCAGCCGTCGTCGTTCATGAAGCCGACATCACCGGTGTGGAGCGCGCCGCCGGGAATGGCGTGCTCTGTCTCCTCCGGCTTGTCCCAGTATCCGGATACGACCTGGGGACCGGAGGTGACGAACTCCCCGATCTCGCCGGGAGGGAGGTCCTTGCCCTCCTCGTCCACCACGTGGACGACGGTGTTGAAGATCGGCACGCCGACCGACAATGCTCCGGAGGCAGGGTCCACCGGCGCGCGGGTTCCGATCGGTACGCAGTGCGACGGGGAGGTCGTCTCGGTCAATCCATAGATATTGTGGATGTAGGCGCCAAACTTCTTCTCGTACGCCTCCACGGTGGCGGGAGCGATTGGGGCCCCACCGCTGACGATCTTGCTGAACATCGGAATAGCTCTCTGCGCCGCGGTGGGAGCATTCATCAACGCGATGAACACGGTGATCGAAGCGACCGTGAAGGTCACGCCATGGCGCTCGATGAGGTCCAGGGCGGTATCCGCGTCAAAGCGGTAGCTCATCACGATCGGCATGCCGACCAGCAGGCCGGCGGCCAGATTCCCGATCAGGCCGGTGATATGAAAGAACGGCGCCACGCCGAAGACGACGTCGTCGTCGTCGAGCCCGACCCAATCTCGATAGGCCTGCGCGTTGAAGACGACGTTTCGGTGGCTGTTCATCGCCCCTTTTGAAGGACCGGTAGTCCCGGACGTGTAGGTCAGAAATGCGACATCGTCTGGCCCGAGCGCCGCAGTCGCGGGAGTCTCCCCGCGGTGGCTCCCGACGACCTCGAGCAGGTCGAGCGTGGCGTCGTCCCGGTCGCGCTGCGCGTCCCTCAGCAGCGCCGGCGGCTGATCGAGGAAGTCCAGCTCCGAGGTGGTGATCACCGTGCGCACGGCCGTGTCCGGCACGACCTCTCGCGCCACCTCGTGCCACAGCGACTCGAGCGTGATCAGCACCGCGGCTCCCGAGTCTGCCAGTTGCGCCCCCAGCTCCTTGTGCTTGAGCATCGGACTGACCGAGACCATGATGCCGCCGGCTTTCCAGGTGGCGATCATCGCGATCGGGAACTGCGGGAGGTTCTGCAGATAGACCGCGAGCCGTTCACCGCGCTCAAATCCCTCGGCTTGAAGACCCGCGGCTAGGGCGTCAGTGATCTCGCTCAGCGCGCCGTAGCTGAGCGCGGTGTCGAAGTACCAGAGCGCCGGCTTCTCGGGACAGCGAGCGGCCGTGTGCTCGAACACGGCCAGCATGCTCTGATGCTCGGGCTTGATCTCGTGCGGAACCCCATGGGCATACAGCTCGAGCCAGGGCCGCTCGTCGTAAGCATTCATGCTCCGGGTCTCCCGCAACCCTCAGTCGTACGCCTCCGGGACATGCTTGAACGTCGGCCAAGCGTCGGGGTCATGCCCAGTCACCACCGTCGCGTCGCTGCGGGCAGCGATGCGCCGCAGCTTCTTGACCGAGCGCACAGCGTCGACCGCGGATGCGAGGAAGCCGGGCAGCGCCTTCTCCTCCCAATGATCCGTGGTGTATGCGGCGTCGACGGTGAGCAGCATCGTGCCCGAGTTGGGCAGCGTGACCTCGAACGACTGGTGGCCGGGTGCGTGTCCGGGCGTCTGCCAGCAGCGGATCGTGCCGTCGCCGAAGACGTCGTAGCCGTCCTCGGTGTCCCCCAGCAATGCCCAAGGGACCCCGGGCTTGTTGTAGTCCTTTTGGATGTAACCGCCAGCGGCGAACCAGTCCGGAGCGAAGGCATACTCGTACTCGGTTCGCGTCGCGATGACCTCCGCGTTGGGGAACTCATGCACGGCGCCGAGGGCACCGGTGTGGTCGAGGTGCAGGTGGGACTGCAGCACGTAGCGCACGTCGGCGGGATCAAATCCGGCGGACTTCATCGCCGGGATGCAGGCCTGCTCGGGGGTCATCTTCGGCCAGTACACGGCGGTGATGTCGCCCCAGTGTGCTTTCGCATCGGTGGCGCACTCGGCGGCGTTCCCGCCGTCGATGACGACCAGCCCGCGGGGGTGCTCGATCAGGTACCACGGTACGGGGACCTCGTATTCCTCTCCCACCCCTTGGTTCATCTTGATGTTTTCGAGGTGGCACTTGAGCGTGCCGCACTCAAACATGTGCAGCCTCACGCCCTGGGGGACGGAATTGCGATTCTTCTGGGCGGTTGCGGTTTCCATCGTGGTCATCGTGCGGTGCTCTCCTTCGGCAATGTTCTTGGGACTACCAGTTGGTCATGGACGCCGTGATGATATGGCGCAGGTCGTCCTCGTCGACCTCCTTCGGCGCGACCGCCAGCAGGCGCTGTTGTTTGAGCGCGCCGTCGACGAGCACGGGGACGTCGTCCTCGGTGTAGCCGAACTCCGCCACGCCGCGGGGCGCGTCGATGTCCTTCATCAGCTCGCGGAGGAGGTCCGGCAGCGTGTCGGGGCCGGGATCGGTGAGCGGCTCGCCGGCGAGCAACTCCGCCACCTGGTGATGGCGTTCGGGCATCGCGTCGTAGGTGAACCGGAACGCGGCCGGTGCGGTGACGATCACCGAGTGGCCGTGGGGGACGAAGGGATGGTCGTCGGGATAGCCGGCGGGCTGATATTCGTGCTTCACCGAGGCGATCGGGTAGGCGCAGGAGTGCGGTATGTGCACGCCGGCGGAACCGAAGCCGACGCCCGCCATCGTTGCGGCGAGCATCATGTACCCACGAGCCTCGACGTCGTCGCGATCGGCGACCGCCCGGCGAAGGTAGCGGCCCCCGAACTCGAGCGCCTTGGCCGACCACACGTCCGCGACCGGATTGGATCCTTGATACGGCGGCCGGTCGTCGGGTGAATCGGGCCGCGCACGGCTGTCGAACGGTTTTGAGAGAAACGACTCGGCGGCGTGGCAAACCACATCGAGCCCGGTCGATGAGGTCACCTCCGGCCCCAGCGAGCGCACCAGGTCGGGGTCGACAATCGCCTGCGTCGCGCGCAGGTAACGGTGCGAGATCCCCGTCTTGACCTTGAGGTCGGGAATGTCGAGCACCGCCACCGTCGTCGCCTCAGAGCCGGTTCCGGAGGTGGTCGGGATCGCCAGGTGCGGCTTGAGCGGCGACGGCGGCTTCTTGCCCTCTCCGACCGG
>QHBV01000241.1:0-1841 GCA_003244035.1 Solirubrobacterales bacterium
CTGCGCGGCGTGATGATCGAGGCGCGCGCCGTCGTTCATCGCGACATCGAGCTGGTGGCGATGCTCGGCGCCGAGCTGTTCGAGCGGTACGGCAGTGCCACCACCGGACCGGAGTTCCTGCAGGTCGTGCGTGCGCAGGCGGCCAAGCGCGTCGGGCTCCAGTTCGTCGGGGAGCGGACGGCGAGCTGGGATCACCGCAAGCTTGGCGCGGCCTACTGACTTCGCCGGGTAGGCTCCGGCGCGATGCTGGCGCTCAAGGGGCTCATCCTCTCCGGGGGCAAGGGCACGCGGCTACGCCCGATCACGCACACCAGCGCCAAGCAGCTCGTGCCGGTCGCCAACAAGCCGGTCCTGTTCTACGGGATCGAGGCGATGGCGCAGGCGGGGATCGACGAAGTCGGAATCATCATCGCACCCGAGACCGGCGATGAGATCCGCGCCGCCGCGGGGGACGGATCCGCCTTCGGGGTGAGGCTCACCTACATCGTGCAGGGCGAGCCGCTTGGGCTCGCGCATGCGGTGCTCACCGCCGAGCCCTTCCTGGGGGATTGCCCGTTCGTCATGTACCTCGGGGACAACCTGCTCCAGGGTGGAATCGAGGGCCTGGTATCGGCCTTTCGGGCGGGTGCTCCCGACGCCCTGATCCTGCTGACGCCGGTCCCCGACCCGGAGCAGTACGGCGTCGCCGAGCTCCGCGACGGTGCGGTCGTGCGCCTGGTGGAAAAGCCCTCGCGCCCGCAGAGCGACCTGGCGCTCGTCGGCGTCTACATGTTCACCCCCGCGGTGCACGCCGCCGCGCGCGCGATCGAGCCCTCGGGCCGGGGCGAGCTCGAGATCACCGACGCGATCCAGCACCTCGTGGACGAGGGACGGCGGGTCGAGCCCCACATCGTCAAGGGCTGGTGGAAGGACACCGGCCGTCTGCAGGACATGCTCGCGGCCAACCGGCTCGTGCTCGACACGATCGAGTCGCGGGTGGAAGGCGAGCTCGTCGACTCGCAGGTCGATGGCCGCGTCGTGATCGAGGCGGGCGCACGGCTGCGGCGCACCACCGTCCGTGGCCCCGCGATCATCGGCGCCGGCGCCCGCCTGAGCGACTGCTATGTGGGCCCGTACACCGCAATCGGCGCAGGGTGCACGATCCAGAACGCCGAGGTCGAGCACTCTATTCTGCTGGCAGGAGCCCAGGTCCACGATCTCCTTGGCCGGATGGAGTCCTCACTGCTCGGACGCAATGTCAAGATCGGGCGTGACGCCCGCCAGCCGCGGGCGTACCGTTTCCTGGTTGGCGACAACTCGGAGATCGGGATCCTATGACGATCGAAGCGGCTCCTCGGGATCCCATGACGATCGAAGCGGCTTCTCTCCCCAGAACGAGGCCACGGGGTTCTCGTTGAAGTTCTCGATCTCGACATAGCCCGCTGACTCGTACAGCCCCCGAGCCCGCTTCTGCTTGGGTCCGGTGTCCAGACGCGCACGAGCGTAGCCGAGCTCCCGCGCCCTGTCCTCGAGCGCGTTCAGCAGCACGCGCGCGGCCCCCTGTCCCCGCAACTCGGGCACGACGTACATCCGCTTGATCTCGCACGTGCTTGCATCGAGGCGCTTGACCCCGCCGCAGCACACGGGCTTGCCTCGATGCCGACCCACCAGAAATGCCCCGGAGGGAGGACTCAGATCGGCGGGCCCGGCACGCGGCATGCGGTGGCCATCCAACTCGAGCCCGTCGTACATCGCGGCGATCTCGTCCCGCATGGCTTGGACCATCAGTGCGCCGTGCCCGGAGTCGACCCGCGCGTCCTCAAAGCAGATCTGGATCCTGGGCCCTACCGCCGTCACCCACC
>QHBV01000241.1:1946-14621 GCA_003244035.1 Solirubrobacterales bacterium
GCGCGCAGGGCGCTCAGAACCGCATCGTTGTAGGCGCCGAACGGGTAGGCGAAGTAGTAGACAGGGTGTCCGAGCACCCCTTCGAGCGTCCGGGTCGAGCCCGCGGTCTCGGCCCGCAGCTCGGGGGGTGTCAGGAGCCTGAGATCGACGTGATGCGCGGTATGGTCGCCGACGTCCATGCCGGCCTGGTCGAGCTCGCGAATCTGGGACGCGGAGAGGAAGCCGGGCTCGGTCATCCGACCGGTGATGACGAAGAAGGTCGCGACCATGTGGAAGCGCAGCAGGTCGGGCAGGATCGTGCGCACGTCATCGACGTAACCGTCGTCGACCGAGATGATGATTGGCTTGGAGGGCAGCGGGGTGCCCCGGTACAGGGCGTCGAACAACTCCGCTTGGTGAATCGTGTGGTAGCCGGCGCCGCGCAGGGCGGCGAGCTCGGCGGCGAAGTTGGCGGGGTCGACCTTGAGGTCGAGCTGACCGACGGCGCTGACCGGAACGACCCGGTGGTAGGTGAGCACGGGGACGCGAACCCTTCGCGCCGGAGCGTTCGCCGGCGGGATCAATGCCGGAACGCTTCGCTCTGCTACCCGCGACGCGGTGCGACCGCCGCCGCTCCGCCCGGTGCTCGCAGCCGTTGCGCCGGCGCCCGTCGCGCCGGATTTCGTCCCGCCGCCGCACCCCGCGACGAGGGCCATGACCAGCAGCAGAACGACCGGCATCACGCGTGGCATCGGCGCGCAAGGCTAGCGCGCACGGGTTAGGCTTCCGCGATCGACCACGGGAGCTGATGACGCGCACCGAACCAGCATCGGCGGAGGTTCGCGGGCGCCTGCTCGCCGCCTGGCACGGAGAGATCGTGGCCGGCGCGGTCTACGAGCTGATCGCGAAGCGCATGCCCGACCGCGAGGCGCAGATCCTGCGGCGGATGGCGGCGGCTGAGGGCAGTCACCGTGAGCGCCTCGAGCAGCGCATGCAGGAGCTCAGCATCCCGGTGCCCGATCCCGCCAAGGTGCGGCTCTCGCCATGGCTGCGACTGCAGGCGCGTCTCGCGCCCGTGGACCGTTTGCTGGCCGCGCGCGAGGCGGCCGAGGACGAGGAGGTCGACGGGCTCTACAAGCGCTCGACCGGAGACCCCGTGACCGACGGGCTCCTGCGCGAGATCCGTCGCGAGGAGCGCTCGCACTCACTCGCGGTGCAGGAGATCCGCTCCGGCTCCGGCGCCGGCGAACCCCCCGAAGACTACGAGCGTGGCGCCGCGGGCAGCCCGGTGGCGGCCCCGCGGGCGCAGGTTCGCCTCGACCGCATCCTCGGCCGCGAGAGCTGGCACCGGACCGGCGGGGGCTGGATCTCAGGCGCGATCTACGGCGCCAACGACGGACTCGCGGCGGTGTTCGGGATCGTCGCCGGGGTCTCGGGCGCCACCGGCGGATCGAGCTCGGTGCTGACCGCGGGCCTCGCCGGAGCGATCGCGTCCGCCTTGTCGATGGCC
The DNA here is from genome assembly GCA_003244035.1 of Solirubrobacterales bacterium. GTDB lineage: Bacteria > Actinomycetota > Thermoleophilia > Solirubrobacterales > Solirubrobacteraceae > Palsa-465. Next base: position 3,436 of record QHBV01000241.1, read on the forward strand.
ACCGGCGCATTTCTCGCCGAGCGCTCCGAAGCGGAGGTCGGGGCGGCCAACGTCGAGCGCGAGCGCCAGGAGATCGCCGAGCACCCAGAGGAGGAGAGGGAGGAACTGTCGCTCTTCTACCAGCTCAAGGGGTTCGACGAGCAGACCGCCAATGAGCTCGCCGAACGCCTCTCCAGGGACCCCGACGCGATGCTGCGGGCGCTCTCGGTCGAGGAGCTCGGTGGCGGGACCGGGGGTGGCGGCGATCCGGTCCAGGCCGCAATGGCGGCGGGAATCTCGACCGGCGTGGGCGCGATCGTCCCGGTGATCCCGTTCATGATCACTACCGGCACCGTCGCGATCGTCGCGGCGGCGGCTGTATCACTGCTGGCGCACTTCCTCGTCGGGGCCGCCAAGTCGCTGGTGACGCTGCGGACGTGGTGGTCCGCGGGCCTCGAGATGACGCTCGCCGGCATGATCGTCGGCGGCGCAACGTATCTGGTCGGGCTGGCGCTGCCTACATAGGGCGGCGGCGGAGTGGCGGGGGGGGGGGGGGGGGGGGGGGGGGGGGGCGGGCAGGGGGGGGGGGGGGGGGGGGGGGGGGGGGGGCGCGGAGGGGGCCCCCCCCCCCCCGCGGCCCGCCCCCCGCGGGGCGGGGGGGGGGGAGCCGCAGCGCCAGTCGCAGTCNNCGACTGGGACGTTGACCGCCTGGGGGGCAGGAAACGGCCCACTGGGGCTGGAAGGAGCGCCGAGTGGGTCGTTACCGTGTCGTGGAGCAGCCGTTGCGGTCCTACGGGCCCGCGATCTGCCGCTGGGGGTGCCGGAAGTCGAACATGTTGACCAGGTCGCCGATCGCCGGGCCGTTGACCGGGACGTACGGATCGGAGCGGTGGGCGAGCGGGTTGGGCAGGTTGTCGGTCGTGTGCGCGGCCAGCGGCTTCAGCAGCCAGTTGCGCTCGATGAACTTCAGGATCGAGGCGTGGTCGTAGTAGGTGTGGTCGACGAGCCCCGGATGCGTCCACGGCGAGACGACGATCGTCGGGATCCGCGTGCCGTCGCCGAAGAAGTCCACCGGCTGCACGTAGCCGGAGTCGTAGTAGCCGCCGCCCTCGTCCATCGTGACGATGATCGCGGTGCTCTTCCACAGCTTCCGGTTGGCCTGGATGCTCTTGATCGGGTTGGCGGTGAACCGCTCGAACAGCGACAGGGTGGAGGAGGCCGGGTGCCCGTCGTAGGCGCCATCGGGCTTCAGGAACGACACGGCCGGCAGGGTGCCGGAAGCGGCGTCGTGCTCGAACTGCGGCACGTCCTGGATGTGGGCAGCCCGCTGCGCCGGGCTGGTCATGATCGAGCCGACGTACTGGAACGGGTTGCAGATGTTGCAGTAGGTCGAGTCGGGATTGCCGCCGTTCCAGCCCTGGCCGTAGTACCTCCACGAGATCCGGTGCGTGCTCAGCTGGTCGCCGATCGTCTCGAAGTGCTGCGGCGTGACGGTGAACTGTGAGGTGCTGACGGTGCCGTCGGCATTGTAGCCGGGGTTGTAGTTGTTGAGCATGTAGTACGCGCCGGGCGCGCACCTACTCGAGCGGTGCAGCGAGTGCAGGCGGTCGAGGATCGACCGGATGCCCGGCTGGGCGGGATCCGAGCAGTTCGAGTACGTCCCACCCGCGTAGCCGTCCTGCCTGTAGTTGTTGTTGGTTCCGGGCTTGGGGTTGGGGTTCTCGATCTCGTTCGCCGGCGGCACCGTCGGCCGGCCGCTCGAGTCCTGGTAGAAGGCATCCTGGCCGGCGCCAATCAGCACGTGGTTGGCGCCCGTCCCGCCCAGCGCAGCCTGGTGGTAGTTGTCAGCCAGCGCATAGTGCTTGGCGAGCGACTTCAGCACCGGGGCGTCGCCGCGCTGCATGTTGTAGTAGCCCATCTCGAGCGCACCCTGGTGGATCGTGGCCGGCGGGTTCGCGCCGTTGTCGTCGCCGGCGGTCTGGTGCACCCAGGTGAAGAGACTGTTGTTGTTGCGACCGATCTGCTGGGACATCTGGTAGAAGCGGTGCAACGGATCGCCCACATACGCGGTGTATGGGACGTATTTCGTGATCTGGTAGGGACCGTTGGGCAGATTCGCCGGAAAGCGGGTGTCGGGCACGTTCTGCGGCAGCCCTTGGGCGTGGGTCGTGTCGGGTCGCGGCAACCTCGCGTAGACACTGGTCTGATGCGGGCTGATGCCGTAGCGGCCGGTGTCGGTGGCCTGCCGCTGGCGCGCGCGGCCGACGTGGCGGCCGAAGTCACCGCGCGCGGTCACGATCCCCTCGCTCAGCAGGTCCTTGACGGACTGGCCGCGGGGCGCCCTGTAGGTCGCGTAGACGTTGTCGAAGGTGTGGTTCTCGCCGGTGATCACGACCACGTGCTTGATCGGCGTGGTGGTACGGATCGCCGCGGCCGCATCGGCCTCGACGCCGGCGGCCTGCGCGGTGAGGTCGGCGGCCTGGGCCGTGGGGGCGAGTAGGGGCGCGCTCGGGTCCTGAGCAGGAGTCGGCACATCGAAGGTCTCAGGGTCGTCTCCCGACGCGATCGACGCCGCCACGCGAGCGCTCTGCGCCGATGCGGCATTCGAGCTCTGCGTCGATGCGGCTTGCGCGGCCGGTAGCACGGCGAATCCCGTGAGCGCAAGCCCGGTCAGTGCCGTGGTCGTCGCCGTGCGGGCACGCGCGCGCCTGTTGCTGTCTCGTACTCCCATCTGCCGTTCCTCCTGTTTCGGGACGCCGAAGCGGCGCGGAAGCTAGGGGCCGGGTGGTGGGCTGGTGTTGACAGGCTGTGAACGAGCCTGCAAGCTCTCGATGTCGGCACGGAGGCCGGCGAGTGCCGCTTCCAGCGCCTCGACGCGGCCCACGAGCGTCCGCGCGCGTTCGCTGCCCTGCTCGTCGGCCACTTCGCCGCCGTCCGGCGCGGCCACGTCCTGCTCGGGATCCGCTTCTTCCTGCTCGCCGCCAAGGAGCTGCTCGAAGCGGTCCTCCTTCTGCCCTGGCCGGCGCTGAAGTCGCTGCACGTAGCCATGCTCGGTCAGGGTGCCGAGCACGCGCTCGACATCCGCCAGCGAGCCGAGCTTGGCCATCCGCTCGCTGCGGCCCTTGAGCTCTCCCGGGGTCTGCGGGCCGCGCAAGAGCATGATGCTGAGCAGTGCCAGCTCGTCGCGCTCGAGCCCGAGCGCCTCCTCGGCGAGGTGGCGGTACTTGATCGCCCGGCTCGTGTGGCTGCTCGCCAGGCGCGCGAGTCCATAGTGGCAGAGCCGCTGAGCCGCATCGCGGACCGTCGCCTCGTCGTAGCCGGTGACCGGGTCGCGGTTGGTCGACTGGTTGCAGGCGAGGCGCAGCGCGTTGAGCGAGAGCGGGTAGGCGTCGGGGGTCGTCCAGCGCTTCTCGATCAGGCAGCCGAGCACACGCTGCTCGGGCGGCGTGAGCGCGGCGTTGTGCATGGCCCCGAGGATAGACTTCGCGGCGATGGTGCCCGTCGAACAGGCTCGGCGCCTCGCGCTCACGCTGCCCGAGTCGGTCGAGCAAGATCACCACGGCCGGCCGTCGTTCAGGGTTGGCGGCAAGATCTTCGCGACGATCTGGGATCTCGAGCACATGAATGTGATGCTCGACGCGGCCGGGATCAGGACGGCGGTTCAGGCTCAGCCGGCTGTCTGCGAGGAGGTCTGGTGGGGCAAGCGCCTGGCGTCAGTCCGGGTCAACCTGAGCCGGACTGACGCCGACCTGCTGGCTGGGCTGCTCGCGGATGCGTGGGAGGGCAAGGCCCCACGGCGCCTTCAGTCTTCTGCGGGCTCAGCGCTCCCGACCGCCGGGTAAGGTCGCAGCGATGACAGCATTCGGTTACACGATGATGTGCGAGCAGTCCCGGCCCGACCAGTTGGTTGCCGATGTGCGCCGAGCCGAGGAGGCGGGGTTTGACTTCTCGGTGATCAGCGATCACTACCAACCATGGCTGCCGACGCAGGGGCATTCGGGCTATGCATGGTCGATCCTCGGCGCCGCCGCGCAGGCGACCGAGCGAATCGGCCTGATGAGCTACGTGACGTGCCCAATCCTGCGCTACCACCCTGCGATCGTCGCGCAGAAGGCGGCGACCATGCAGATCCTGTCGGGCAACCGGTTCCGGCTGGGCCTGGGCGCGGGAGAGAACCTGAACGAGCACGTCGTGGGCAAGCGCTGGCCCTCCGCCGGAGTGCGCCACGAGATGCTCAGCGAAGCGGTGGACATCATCGCGGCGCTGTTGCACTCGGACTCCGACGAGACCGTCAATTACCGCGGCCGCCACTTCGACGTCGAGTCGGCAAGGCTCTGGGACCCACCGGGAGAGCGGGTCCCGATCGGGATCGCGGTCTCCGGGCCCGACTCGTGTCGGCTCGCCGGCAGCAAGGCCGACCTAATGGTCGCCGTCGAGCCAAAGCCCGAGCTGGGCGAGATGTTCGACGCGGCCGGCGGTTCGGGCAAGCCGCGGGTCGGACAGGTCGCGGTCGCCTACGACGCGGACCGGGATGCCGCGGTCGAGCGCGCGCACGCACAGTTTCGGTGGTTCGGCCTTGGCTGGAAGGTGAACGCCGACCTGCCCAACCCGGACTCGTTCGAAGGCGCAACGCAGTTCGTCACGCCTGGGCAGGTCGCCGAGGCGCTGGCTTGCGGCCCGGACGTCGACGAGCACGTGGAGAAGATCAAGCCCTTCATCGACGCCGGCTATACCGAGGTGGCGCTGGTGCAGATCGGCGCCGAGCACCAAGAGCAATTCACGTCCTGGGCCGAGCGGGAGTTGCTGCCCGCGCTGCGCTCGCTGTAGCCGCGTAGCCGCGACTGGTCACTCGCCACGCTCTGCGTTCACGAGAACGTCACAAGTACTCAGCGCGTTGTTCACGAATCGCGGCTCTCTGCAGGGCGATCCTATGCGCGTGACCAAACCGTGCCGCGCCGACCTGCACGTCCATTCGACTGCCTCGCAGCTCTCCAAGCTCGGAGTTCAGCGGTCCTTGCACCTGCCCGAGTGCGCAACCCCCCCGGAGGAGGTGTACGAGCTCGCCAAACGCCGGGGATGGACTTCGTCACGATCACCGACCACGACACGATCGCCGGAGCGCTGACGCTCGATCACCTGCCCGACACGTTCATCTCCGAGGAGCTGACGGTCTCCTTCAAGGGCCAGCCGCAGGCGGTGCACGTGCTCTGCTACGGGATCACCCCCGACGATCACGACTGGCTGCAGGCCAACAGCGACGACGTCGAGGCGTGCGCTGCGTACCTGCACACGCACGAGCTGACCGCGGCGCTCGCTCATCCCTTCTACGCCGTGCAGGCGCCGCTGACCGCGCGCCACCGGCGCCAGCTCGCCCAGCTGTTCCCGATCTGGGAGACCCGGAACGGGTCGCGGGCGAAAGAGCTCAACCTGCCGGCGTTCGTCTACATCGAGACCCATGGGGGAACCGCAATCGGGGGCTCAGACGACCACGCCGGAATCGATATCGGGCGCACCTTCACCGAGACTCCCCACGCGGCGACGACGCAGGAGCTCCTCGCCCACGTCCGTGCCGGGCGAGCCGACGCCCACGGCGCGCAGGGCAGCGCCGCGAAGTGGACTCACGCCGCGATCGCGCTGGCGATCAGAGCGCTCGGGCGCGACGAGGGGGCACCGCGCCCGAACCCGAACGCAGTGCTCGAGATCATCGAGCGCGTGATGCGCGAAGGCGATGTTCGCCACGGCGCGGTCAGCGCCGAGCTCGGGCCCCAGGACGCACTGGCGCTGCTGCAGGCGTGGCTGACCGCGATGGAGCTGGGGATCGACGAGCCTGATCTGATCGGACTGCTGCAGGAAGGCGAGGTGACCCATCCCGACCTGTACCGTCGCGCACGTCGCATCCATGAGCGCAAGCTCGCCGACGGAGTGCACCAGCTCGTCGCGGTCGCAGCGGCCTCGCGCGGCGAAGGTGCCACCGGGGTCGTGGAGGCCGGTCCGGTCCTGCGCGCGGGGGCGCTGTCGCTGTTCGACGCCTGCGTCCCCGCGATCCCATATGCCGCCGCGTCGGCCTTCCTCGCGCGCGAGAAGCACAAGCTGACCCGCAACGACGGGGACCGCCCCCGGGTCGCGCTCGTCGCCGACGGCCTCGGCGCCATGCACGGCGTCACCCACACGATGCAGCAGATCCGCGACCGCGGCGTGCCCGGCTTCGAAGTCGAGGTGATCGGCACCGACGCCGACGTCGACAGGCGGCTGAGCGCAGTTGCCGAGATCGAGGTGCCGTTCTACCCGGGCCTGAAGATCGGCGTTCCGAGCCTGCCGGCGATCGTCGACGCCCTCGCCGAGGGCCGCTACGACCTCGTGCACCTGTGCTCGCCGGGACCGGCCGGAATCGGCGCGTGGCTGCTGGCCCGGGTGCTCGAACTGCCCGTGCTCGGCAGCTATCACACCGAGCTCGCCGCGTACGTGGGCCTGCGCAGCGGTGCAGCGCAGCTCGAGGCGATCGCGGCGATCGCGCTCGGGCGCTTCTACGGGCGCTGTGACGTCGTGCTCTCGCCCAGCCCCGCGTCCGACGCCCGGCCGACGGCGCTGGGGGTGGCGCCCGAACGGATCGACCGCTGGGAGCGCGGAGTCGACATCGGCCGCTTTCACCCAACCCTGCGCACCGAAGGGCTGCTGCCGGATGCCGTCAACGTCCTGTACGCCGGCCGGCTCACCAAAGAGAAAGGCATCGACCTGCTCGCGGATGCATTTCTGGCCGCCCGGGCGCGCGACCAGCGCCTGCACCTCGTGCTCGCCGGCGGCGGCCCCGAGCAGGAGCATCTACGCGAACGGCTCGGCGAGCACGCGACGTTCCTCGGCTGGCTCGCGGGCCACGAGCTCGCGCGGGCTTACGCCAGCGCCGACGTGTTCCTGTTCGCCAGCAGCACCGACACGTTCGGGCAGGTCGTGCTCGAGGCGCAGGCAAGCGGTCTGCCCGTCGTCGCGGTCGACGAAGGCGGCCCCTCCTCGCTGATCGAGGACGGGGACACCGGGCTGCTGCGGCCGGCCGATGCCGGCGCGCTTGCCGAGGCGGTGCTGTCGCTGGTAGACACGCCGCTGCTGGCCGAACGGTTGCGGCGGCGGGCATTCGCGGCGGTGCAGGGGCGCAGCTGGGAAACGGCCCTGCAGGGACTCGCAGCCGGTTATCGCCGAACGCTGCGCGAGCGCGCGGCCAAACGGGCGCGGAGCGTCGCCTGACGATCACCGACGGGCGGCGCAAGCGCGCCGAGGACCAGTTCGACGCCGACCCAGAGCTCGAGCGCGCCGGGGCGAGCGCCACCGCCGGCGGATGCTCGAGGACCTCCAGGCGATCGGATGCGCGACGCTGGCGCCGCGGGTGGCGGACGATCGTGGTCCCGGCTCCCGTGGAGGTGAGTAGGAGGACGCACCGCACCGGCGAACCATGAGCCGTGAGCACCAGCCGGCTCGAAGCGTTCTCTGACGGTGTGCTCGCGGTCGCGATCACGCTGCTGGTGCTGGACATCAAGGTGCCGAGCGTCGGCGGCCACGACGACCTTGGTCGTGAGCTCGCACGCAACTGGCCGCACTACGCCGCGTACGTGACCTCGTTTCTCACGATCGGGATCATCTGGATCAACCACCACGCGATGATCGGCCGGCTGCTCCAAGCCGACCACATGATCCTGTTCCTGAACCTGCTGCTGCTGCTGAGCATCGCGCTGCTGCCGTTCGCGACGAGCCTGATGGCGGCCTACCTGAAGCAGAGCCACGGCCAGAATCTCGCCGCCGCGATCTACAGCGGCACCTTCCTCTTGATGGCGGTGCTGTTCTCAATCCTCAATCGCCACATCCTGCTCCGCAAGCCCCAGTTGCTCACTTCCGAGCTGTCCGAGCAGCACCGCCGGCAGATCCTCGCGCGTTCGATCACCGGACTTGCCCCATACGCGATCGCCACGGCACTGGCGGCCGTGTCAGCATATGCGACGCTCGCGATCTGCGCCGCCCTGGCCGTCTTCTACGCGCTGCCGGTGGCGAGCGGCGGCGACCAAAGGGGGGAGTAGCGCTACGCGCGCAAGCGCAGCCGGTGCGCGACCGCCGCCGCTTGCGTGCGACTGCGCACGCCAAGCTTGCCCAGGATTCGTGAGACGTGCACGCTCGCGGTCTTCTCGGCCATGTACAGCGCCGCGCCGATCTGGCGATTGGTCGCGCCCTGCGTGACGAGCGCGAGCACCTGACGCTCGCGCGGGGTCAACCCGAACGGATCGGGTTCGGCCTCGGCTGGCGCCGCCCCCGATTCTGCCTCGGGCACGGACTCGGCCCCTGCCAGGCGGGCGCGCTCACCAAGCGACTGCAGCTCATCGACCAGCCACCGCGACCCCAACCGCCGCGCGGTCTGCATCGCCGCCCGCGTGAGCTCCGCGGCGGTGGCACGGTCATCGGCATCGACGTACGCCTCGGCCGCGCGCCAGCGTGCGATCGCGGCCAGGTACGGGCGCGTGATCACGTCCCACTCGCTCGCGGCCTGCAACCACGGCGCCGGTTCGTTACGGCCGCGGGCACGCCCCAGCTCGGCCGTCCCGACCGTGCGCCAGGCGAGCTCGACCGGGCCGCCCTCCTGCGCGGCAGCGCGCAGGCGTTGCACATGGATCCGCGCACGTGCGATCGCGTCGCGCTCGTCGGCCCGCTCGCGCAGATCGCGGGCGCGCTGGGCGAAATCAGCCTCGATCCGTGCGCCAACCGCGCTCACGCGTGCGATCCGCATCACGTCGTCGGTGCACAGCTCGAGCCGGTCGAGCGCCTCGGCCACCGCGACGCGCGCTCCCGGAAGCTCGCCGCGGCGGCGGCGCAGCTCGCCGAGCGAAGCGCCGAGCAGCCCGATCCACTGTGGCTCGGAGGAGACGGCGACCAGCGGCGCGACCTGCTCGAGGCAGCCCGCCGCGAGCTCCTCGTTCCCCTCGCCGAGCGCGAGCTCGGCCTCGCGCAGCTGGCGAAAGATCAGCAGCACGCCGATCAGCTGCGAGGGCGGGGGTCCGAGATGGGCCCGCGCCGTCTCCCAGTCTCCGGCCTCGAACGCGAGCTCGGACACGGTCAGGACCATCCAGTCCGCGGTCTGGCCCAAGCGCCGGGGGGTCGCCGCCAGCCCCTCCCTCGCGGTCTGCAGCGCATCGAGCGTATGCCCCCTCAGGTTCAGCATGTCGGCCAGGTTCGCGTACGCGTAGCCGAGGCCGTCGATGTCATCGTGCCCCCGTGCGATCGCGATCGCCCGGCGCAGCCGCGTGATCCCCTCCCCTACCTGGCCGAGTGCAATCTGGGCCATCCCAAGCGTGTTCAGGACCTCGCCCTCGGCGTGCGAGTCGCCCGCCGCGATCGCGGCGCTGAGCGCCTGCTCGCCGTCCAGCACCGCGTCGCGAAAGCGCCCGCGCAACGACCGCGTGCGCGCCAGCCAGGCCAGCAGCGACGCACGCTCGCGGCTGTCCTCGTCGGCGGGCAGCATCGCGAGCGCGCGCTGGGCGGTTTCCACTCCTTGCGCGCCGCGGTTCAGCGCCCACTGCGTCCGCGCCAACCGGGCGAGCACCGCCGAGTAACTGCGCGGCTCGGCCCCGGCGTCGAGCTCGCCCAGCGCCGAGCGCAGCAGGACCTCCCCGCGCGCATGGTCGCCCGCGATCCCGTGCGCGCGGGCTGTGAGTACGAGCAGCTCGACGTGATCGACGCCGGCGATCCGCTCCGCCTCTTGCACCCGAGGCCACAGCTCCAGCGCGCGCTCGGCGAGGTCAGCAGCCTCGCCGTAGGCGTGTACATCCCGGGCGGCAAGCGCGGCGTGAACGCTCGCGCCCAGCGCCGCCGGCTGGTCGGCCGCGGCCGCGTAGTGGCTTGCGATCGTCGCCGCCCGCTGCGCCTCGCGACCGTGCAGGTCCTCAGGGCGCTGCTCGAGCGTCCGCGCCAGCGACAGGTGAAGCTCCGCCCGCTCGCCCGGTAGCAGGTCCTCGTACAGGGCCTCGCGCAGGAGCGCGTGGCGGAAGCGCAGACGGTCGTCGTCGGCGACGAGCACCTGCTCGGAGACGGCCTCCCGCAGCGCGGCGTGCAGCGCGGCGTGCTCGATCCCCGTGACCTGTGCGATCGCCGCCTCGTCGAGCCGCCGCCCGGCAGCGATCGCGCGGGCGGCGCGCTGGGCGTCGGCCGAAAGGCGCTCGATCCGCACCATGAACGCGTCGCGCAGGCTCTGCGGCGCGGCGCCGCGCCCGTCGAGCCCAGCCGCGAGCAGCTCCTCGGTGTACAGCGGGTTGCCCTCGCTGCGCGCAAACAGCCGTTCGAGCAGCGTGTCGCCGGGAGCGTCGCCGAGGATGTCCGTCAGCGCCTCGGTCAGCTCGGCGCGGTCGAACGGTACGAGGTCGATCCGCCGCGCTCGCTCCAGTCGCTCGAGCTCTGCCAGCAGCGGGCGCAGAGCGTGACGGCGATGCAGCTCGTCGGTCCTGAAGGTCAGCAGCAGCAGCACCCGCTCTGAGCGCAGGCTGCGGGCAAGGAACGAAACAAAGGTTCGGGTCGAGCGATCGGCCCAGTGCATGTCCTCGAGGATCAGCGCGAGCGGCCGCTCCTCGCTGAGGAGGTCGAGCAGCTCGAGCAGCGATTCAAACAGCCGCAGCTGCGCGGATGAATCGTGCCGGGCGACGGGTGCGCGCCCGTCGTCGAGCCCGGGCAGCAGCGCGGCGAGCTGAGCGCGGCTCCCGGCGGTGAGCGCGTCGAGCGCCGGATCGTGTGCGCGCACGAGAGGACGCAGCGCGCTCAGCAGCGGCGCGTAGGGCAGCTCGGTCTCGTCCTGATCGACACCCTCGCCGCGCAAAACGAGCGCTTGCGCGGCCGACACCCGGCGCTCGAGCTCGGCCACGAGTCGGGTCTTGCCAACCCCTGAGTCACCTCCCAGCAGAACCAGCGTGGGACGCCGAGCTGCCGCCGCGTGCCACGCGAGCTCCAGCTCGGAGAGCTCGCCAACGCGGCCAACGAAGTGACGGCTTGTGAGGCTCGCCGGCATCGCGCAAGTATCGCGAGTGGGCTTGACGCTCGGCGAACCGGCGGATGTCCTGGATGCGCGCGGTGGCGAGGGCACTTGAAAGGGTGGGATGCATCGCTCACTCCTGTCGATCTGATTCACGTACGTCCAGGGTGAACTGAGAGGCGGCCGCCCACATCGGCACAACGCAGCCAGATCGGGG
>QHBV01000242.1 GCA_003244035.1 Solirubrobacterales bacterium
GCTCACGACGCACTACTTGTTCGTATCCGATGCACGGACCACGTTCTTTCGGCCTGAGCGCGTAGACGCCAGACTGGCGGCGTGACGAATAGGAACTCGTCGGCGCTACGAAGCTGGTTGCTCTTCAGTCGCCGAGTCGATCGTCGACGGGACGGTGAGCGGGCCGAGCTCGGCGGCGAGCTCGACGGGATCGAGGCGTGCGCGAGTGCTCGCCCAGAACTTCGGCGCGAGGTCGAGGTAGCGATCGCGCGGCCAGTGCGGCAGTACGCGGAAGAGGTCGCGCAGGTAGAGCTCGGGGTCGAGCTTGTGCAGGCGCGCGGAGGCGACGAGCGTGAACAGGTGGCCGGCGGACTGGGCGTGGTCGTCGGAGCCGACGAACAACCAGGCGTTCCTTCCGACGGCAATGCGCCTGAGCTGACGTTCCGATCCGTTGTTCGTCGGCTCGAGCCGGCCGTCGTCGAGGTAGCGCATCAATGCCGTCTTGTGCCGAACGCAGTAGCCGAGCGCGGTGCGGAGCAGGCCGCGCTGATCTTTGACGTTGGCGAATTCGATCTCGGCCCAGGAGAAGAATGCTTCGAGGTGCGGCCGAGCGTGCGCCTGGCGCAGGGCCTTTTTCTCGACGGGCGGGACGTCCTTCCACTTGCGCTCGAGGGCGAAGATGCGATTGAACCGCGCGAGCCCTTCACGCGCGACGGCGCTCTTGGCGATGGTCGCCTCCCAAAGCCGTCTGCGCGCGTGCGCCGCACAGCCGACCTCGATGCGCTCGGCGCGGTCGGCCGAGCCGTCGTCGGGAGGGTCCTCCGGCGGCGGGCGGAAGAGGATGTCGTAGACGCTCTTGGCGTCGGCCTGCACGTAGCCGGAGAAGCCCTTGAACATTTCTCCGACGGCGGCGGAGGTCTCCTTGGGCGTGTACTCGAAGAAGACGTGATCGCGATCGGCGATCTGGACGAAGTAATGGCCGCGCCGGCACGGCTGACGCCGCTTCTGCGTATCGCGGAGCGGCTGCACCAGCACTCCGGTCGCGTCGGTGGAAATGCAGAAGGCGTTCGCCATGGCGTCTTTGCGCATGGCCTCGACGACGGTGGCGCCACACGTGGCGCCGGCATGCTCCATCCAGCGGCACATGGTGCCGCGGTCGATCGGCACGCCGAGACGGGCGAAGCGATCCTGTTGGCGGTGGAGCGGAAGCCCATCGCAGTATTTGTCGACGGCGATGTGCGCGATCAAAGAGACGCCAGCGATCGCGCGGGGGAACATCTGGGGCGGCATCTTGGCGGTGACGATCATGGTGGTCTCGGGCGACTGGTCCTCGGCGTCGGGCTGGCGGTACTTTACGCGAGCGAGGACGAGGCGGCGCGGGCCGCCGCGCTGCCAGACGACCTTCGACGACTCCTCGCAGGCGCCGAGCCGCTCGGCCTTGCCCGCGGCGACGAGTGCTTCCATCTGCGGGTCGGGCATCTCGACGCGCTCCTCGGGCATCTTGATCTTGCGCAGATTGCGTCGACCTTTCGGCTTCGGGCGCGAGCGGCCGTCTCCATCAGTGGGCTCATCGGTGCCCGCGGCGATCCCGATCGTGCCGGCGAGCCGGTCGAGCTCGGCGAGCTTGTCCTTGAATTCGAGCTCGAGCTGCGCGGTGTCGACGCGCTCGGCCTTGGCGACGAAGATCCGCCGGCGCATGAGCTCGACCTCGAGCCAGAGACGATCGTAGGCCGCGCGCAGCTCGTCGCGCTCTCGCTGAAGCTCGTCGCGCTCGCGCCGAAGCTCAGCCAGCGCCACTTCGAGCGCCGCGATCCTGGCAGCGTCTTCGATCGCTTCCGTCGAGGAATCGGCGCCGGCCATCGAGTACGCGCATCAATAATCATGGCCGATCGTCTTGTCGATCTTTTTCGATCGAAAAAGATCAATGCACGATCGATCGCGTCCGTTTCGGCGCCGGTGCCTCGACGTCGATCCCGTCGAGCAACGCCTCGAGCGCGCGCTCATCGATCGCCACGCTGGTGGCGCGCGCGTCGAGCGGCTCGGGCACCTTGAAGGTCGAACGGTCGAGGCGTTTGTAGAACACGACCATGCCCGAGCCGTCGAAGAAGAGAACCTTCAGCGCCGTGCGATGCTTGCCGAAGAAGATGAACAACGCGCCCGAACGCGCGCCGCGGCCGATGCGCTCCTCGACGATGCCGGCCAAGCGATCAAAGCTCCACCTCAAATCGATTGGCTCCAGCCCGACGAACACCTCGACGCCGTGCGGGATCACCGCGCACCGCCCAGAACGTCGATGAGCGCCGCCAGCGTCGCGCGATCGAAGCCCGGTCGAACGACGATGCGTGCCCCCTCGAGCTCGATGGCGATCGAACGGTCGACGGCCTCGCGTGCGCTCGCCGGTGGCTTCGTCGGCGCCGTCGCTGGCGCAGTCACGACACGCGCGATCGCAATCTTCGGCTTCCGCTTCGGTCGACGCGGCTTCGTCTGGCCGAGCTTGTGCGCCCAATGCCGTAGTCCGTCGGCGCTGAACTCGCGGCCCTCGCAGAACTTCTCCGACGTCAACCCGCTCTCACGCCAGCCTGCGACTCGCTCCGCCCACTTCTGCTCCGTCGCTGTCATGCCCTCCGAAATACGTCAGGCCAGCGCGGCTCGGAAGAACGGGCTCGGTGCAGCGGATACGT
>QHBV01000243.1:0-10375 GCA_003244035.1 Solirubrobacterales bacterium
GGGCTGCCGCGGATCGAGGACTTCTGCTTCATGGCGACGCAGGAACCCAACGTCTACGCCGGCCTGTCGGTGGTCCTCGGCGGCCTGATGTACGCCCGCCCGCGGTTCTTTGCCAAGGTCATGGGCGAGCTGCTGTTCTGGGTCGGCGAGGACAAGATGCTGTTCGGCTCTGACTACGGCATATGGGAGCCGAAGTGGCAGATCGAGGGCCTCCTGGACTGGGATTACCCGGACGAGGAGTACTCGGACTTCCCGCGGGTCAACGAGGACACCAAGCGCAAGATCCTCGGACTCAACGCCGCCAAGCTGTACGGCATCGAAGTTCCGACCGGCCTCGGCGTGTCAGACAGCACGCCAGGCGCCCAGGAGGATGCCGAGCTGGTGGAAACGCCCGCGTCATGAGCAGCATGGCCTCCGCTCCGTCGCACGGGGCGGAGGCTCGCGGCCGGTTGCGTGAGCAGGTCCTCGACGCGCTGAGCGCTGTCTACGACCCCGAGTTAGACGAGCCGATCACGTCGCTTCGTTTCGTCACCTCGTGCGACGTGAACGCCGCCGGCGACGTCGAGGTCCTGCTGCGGCTGCCCACCCCGCAGTGTGCTCCGAACTTCGCGTTCCTGATGGCGGCGGACGCGCGTCGCGTCACCCATCGGGTACCGGGCGTGCGCAACGTCGCCGTCACGCTGGAGGACCATTACACCGGCGACGAGATCAACGCCGCGCTGAGCCGCGGTCAGGGCTTCACCGGGGCGTTTCCCGGCGAGACCGAGGATGACGACCTGGAGGCGCTGCGCGAGCTGTTCACGCGTAAGGCGCTGATCGCGCGGCAGGCCACGGCGTGCGAGGCGATGCTCGCCGGCGGGGCCACCGCCGACGAGGTGGTGAGCGCCACCGTGGCGCAGCTGCCCGATATGCCTGAGGCGCGCCGAAGCCTGGAGCTGCGCGCGCAGCTGCACATCCCGGTGACGGCGGACTCCCCGGCGTTCGTGGCGCCCAACGGCGAGTCGCTGACCGTCGACCAGCTCACCCGCTGGCGGCGGATGGCGCGCCTGGTGCAGACGAGCCTCGAGGCCAACGGCGGCATCTGCCGCTCACTACTGCAAGCCCGCCACAACCTGGCGGCCGAACCCGAGGAGAATGCAGCATGAAGGCAGCCAGGCTCCATGCCTATCACGACGCGCTGAAACTCGACAGTGTCGATGAGCCCAAGGCCGACGGGCCGTTCGACGTCGTCGTGCGGATCGGCGCGGCCGGACTGTGCCGGACCGACCTGCACATCCAGGAGGGTCAGTGGGCCGAGAAGTCGGGCGTCGCGCTGCCCTACACGCCCGGCCACGAGAACGCCGGCTGGGTCCACGAGATCGGCTCGGGCGTGACCAACGTGGAGGTGGGGGACACCGTCATCGTGCATCCGTTCATCTCGTGTGGCCTCTGCCTGCCCTGCCGCGTCGGAGACGACATGCACTGCCTGAACGGGGCGTTTCCCGGCATCGACCGCGACGGCGGCTTCGCCGACCTGCTCAAGACCTCTGCGCGCTCCGTGGTCAAGCTCGACCCGAGTCTGGAGCCCAAGGACATCGCCGCCCTGGCCGATGCCGGGCTGACCGCGATCCACGCTGTCAAGAAGGCGATCCCCGTGCTCGGCGCCGGCACCAAGGTGGTCGTCATCGGCGCGGGCGGCCTGGGTCACATCGGCATCCAGTGCCTCAAGGCCTACACCCCCGCCGAGGTGATCGTGATCGACCCGTCCGAGCGAGCGCTGGCGCTGGCCGGCGAGATGGGCGCCGATCAGACGGTGCGGGTCGATGGGCACAAGCACGTCGACACCGTCAAGGAGATGACCGATGGCCTAGGCGCCGAGGCGATCATCGACTTCGTTGGGGAGAAGGGCGCGATCGAGGACGGCGTCGCGATGGTCCGCGACGGTGGCTTCTACTACGTGATCGGCTACGGGGAGAACATCAACATCCCCACGATCGACGTGATCTCCCGTGAGATCTCGTTCATCGGCAATCTGGTCGGCACCTACGCCGACCTGTCGGAGCTGATGACGCTCACCGCCCAGGGCAAGGTGACCTTGCACACCAGCACCTATCCCCTGGACGCAATCAATGATGCGATGGCGGATCTCGATGGCGGCCGATTGCAGGGCCGCGGCATCTTGATCCCCGCCGGCGCCTGAGAGAGACACAGGAGCACTGATACAGATGGGGAAGATCATCTTCTTCGACCACGAGGCTCGCCAGCTGCTGGCGGCGGGCGTCGACGAGCTGGCCAACACGGTCAAGGTCACGCTTGGGCCCAAGGGCCGGAACGTCGTGCTGGAGCGGCTAACCGGCGCGCCGACGATCACCAACGACGGTGTGTCGATCGCGCGCGAGATCGAGCTCTCCAATCCCTTGAAGAACATGGGAGCCCAGCTGGTCCGGGAGGTGGCCAACAAGACCAGCGAACTGACCGGCGACGGGACGACGACCGCGACGCTGCTGGCCCAGGCCATCGTGCGCGAGGGCATGAAGGCGCTCGCGGAGGGAGCCAACCCGATGCTGTTGCGCCGCGGCATCGAGGATGCGACCGAACTGGTCGTGGCCGAGCTGCGGCGCGGCGCGCGGGACGTCTCCGGCGCCGATGACCTGACCCACGTGGCGACGATCGCCGCCAAGGAGGACGAGCGCATCGGCCGTGCCGTCGCCGAGGCGCTGGACCGGGTCGGACCCGAGGGCGTGGTCACGATCGAGGAGGCGCCGCTGCCGGGTATCGACGTGGAGTTCGTGGAGGGGATGCACGTCAATAACGGCCACTTCTCTCCCTACCTGGTGCAGGACACGCAGCGGATGGAGACCGCGTTCGAGAACCCGCACATCCTGCTCACCAACAAAGCGATCACCCACGTGCAGGATCTGATGCCGACGCTTGACGCGGTGATGAAGAATCCCCGCCCGTTGATCATCTTCGCCGAGAAGGTGGAGGGCTCCGCGCTCGGGCTGCTGGTCCAGAACAACCAGCACGGCACGCTGCAGGCGGTTGTCGTGCGGGCACCCGGCTTCGGCCACCGCCGGATCGCCCACCTGCACGACCTGGCGGCGTTCACTGGCGGACAGGTCATCTCCGAGGACGCCGGCCTGTCGCTGGCGCAGGTCAAGCCCGAGACGTTCGGCTCCGCCCGTCGGGTCGTCGTCACCGACGACTCCACCGTGCTCGTCGAGGGCGCCGGGACCGAGCAGCAGATCGACGCGCGCCTGTCGCAGATCCGGATCGAGCTGGAGCGCGCCACCCAGGACACCGACATCGAGGTGCTGCGCGAGCGGCTGGCCAAGCTGTCCTCGAGCCTGGCGGTGATCCACGTCGGCGGCGCCACCGAGCCCGAGCTCAAGGAGAAGTTCCGCCGTACCGAGGGCGCCCTGGCAGCCACCCGCGCCGCCGTCAGCGAGGGGATCGTCACCGGCAGCGGCACCGCCCTGCTGCGCGCCGAGTCGGTGCTCGACGAGACCGGACTGGAGGGCGACTACCTTCGGGGGGCCGAGGTGATCCAGCGCGTGCTCTCCGAGCCCATGTACTGGGTTGCCCACAACGCCGGCTACGACGGCCAAGCGGTGATCGACCAGGTGCGGACGATGGCCGAGGGCCACGGGCTCAACGCGCTCACCGGTGAGTTCGGCGATCTCTTCGAGGACGGAGTGATCGATCCGCTGCGGGTCACGCGGCTGACGATCCAGCATGCCGCCTCGGTCGGCGCGCTGCTGTTGACGACGGAGGCGCTCGTCGCCGAGGAGCTGATGGCCCAGCCCGGCGCCATCATCGCCCCCGGCTTCGGGGATCTGGCCGAGGGCATGGCGCGGCCGTCCTCACCGGTCTGATCGGCGGGATGGCGCAGGCGCCGGCTGGGGCGCTATTCGGACTGGCGCCCGAGCGTGGCCACGAAGCGGTCGATCCGTCGCCGTTGGTCATCGGTCAGCGGGCCGGCCGTCTCGACGAGCAGGGTCATCGGGCCGCGGTCGCGCGCCCATCCGGTGGCGGCCTCGGTGAAGCCGGCGCCCACCCACACCAGCGGCAGCGCCTGCGCGTAGTCCATCACCGTGCGCTCCTGGCGCTCGCCGTCGGGCTCGCCGCGGATGACCGCCACGCTGAGCACGCCCAACCCGCGGGCGACCTCGTCGATCGCGGCCAGTCCGCCCTCGGCGGGCAGCAGGGCGATCTCGCCGTCGCGCAGCATCTCGCGAGCCCACCGATCCCAGCCGTCGGCACCGGCGAGCGCGGCGGGCACGCAGACGACACGAAAGCTCGGCGACGGGGTGGCCATCAACGTGACGCTAGCGAAACGCGCTGAGCCGTAGGGTTCGCCTCCCATTCAACGGAGGAGAGCCATGTCGGAGATCGTCGTCGTTGGATCGTTCACCGCCCAGGAGGGCAAAGAGGCGCAGGCCACCGAGGCCTTCGAGGCGCTGATGGCGCCCACCCACCAGGAGGACGGCTGCATCATGTACGCGCTGCACCGCGGCGCCGACGATCCGCGCCGATTGGCGTTCGTGGAGCGCTGGGCGTCCCGCGAGGCGCTCGACGCCCATCTGGCCAGCGCGCACATCCAGGACGTGCTCTCCCGCGCCCCGGACCTGTTCAGCGACGGCGGGGACATCGTCGTCTACGAGGCCGTGCCTGGCGGGCAGACCACGAAGGGCTCCATCGCCGCCCACGCGGGCGGTTGAGCCGGCTCAGCTGGGGTCAGCGGGCGCCGGCGGGTCGCCGGCGGGTGCGGCGGTGGCGGCCGGGTGCTCCGCGCCGTCACACCAGCGGCCCAGCGCGCGGTGGCCGACGAGCGTCAGCTCGCCGTCGGCCTTGATCCAGTCGCGGGCACGCAGCTCGGAGACCAGCTCGGCGGCGTCGACGGGAGCCGCGCCCTCGCCGGTGGACGCCAGCATGTTCGAACCGGGGCGTACCGTCCAGCGACCGGAGTCCAGCGCGCTCAGGGCCAGGCCCTGAGCAGCGGTCGGGAGATCCAGCGGGTGCGGACCGGGCCGCGACGGACGCGCAGCGGTCGGGTCGGGACGGCGCGCGGGCGCATCGGGGCGGCCCGGACGGCCATGCTGGGTGGACGGAACCGGTTCGGCGGGGGCGCGGCCGAACAGCTCCTCGCCACCCTCCACCCGGTCGTTGAGCCATTGACCGGCGGCATCGGCGAAGTGGCGCGCGCGTTCGGGGTCGACCCCGAACGTCCCGGCGACGTCATCGATGTTGCGTTCGACCGACCGGCTGATCTCCCGGGCGATCTCACGAAGGCGATCCTCGAAGTCACTCACGCCTCAGATGATAGGTGGCTCAGAGCCGGGTTGCGGAACTTTGTTCTCCGAGGCCCTCAGGGCCAGGAAGACGGCCACCCCTCGGGATCGGGTTTGAGTGCCGCTCCGTAGGTCCAGCGTGTGCGCGGCCCCCACGATCTTCGCCAGGCGGCGTCGGCCAGCAGCACGTCGACATCACGCGCTCACGGCGCGCCGGCCTCACGGCGCCGGGTCCGCAGCGGCTCGTACTCCCAAATCGACAGGGCGGTGAGGACGCCGGCGATCAGCAGCCCCAGAACGATCGCCGAGACGTGGGTGGCGATCACGCCCATCACCAGCAGGACGCCGATCGCGGCCACGCGCTTGGGATTACTGGTGGCGATCATCCGGTAGCGGAACAGCAGCTCCCCGGTCAGGTAGACGATCGGTCCGGCCAACGTGATCGCCGCGTGCGCGCCGTCGAGCGTCTGTCCGGGGTCGGCGGCCAGGTAGTCGGCTCCCACCGCGCTGAGGATGATCCCGGCCACGATCGGAAGGTGCAGGTAGGTGTAGGCGTCTCGGGCGAGGGCCACGGCATCCTCGCTGTCGCGCATCTGCTGGCGCGAGTGGACGGCGGCCTCACCGAAGTACAGCCACCACAGGGCGGCGGTCTGCACGAAGGCGGTCGCCAGGGCGGCGACCACCGACGCGGTGAGCCCGGCCCGGGCGGCCCCGGCCCCGGCCCCAGTGAGCACGATCGACTCCCCCAGCGCGATGATGATGAAGCCCTGGCAGCGCTCGGCGAAATGCGAGCCCTCGACCGACTGGCCGACATGGGTCAGCCGTCCCCCGCGGGGAACCCAGTACCAGACCAGGGGCGCGGTGAGCTCGATGATGAGCGCCGGGGCCCACAGCAGGATGCGCTGGCCGCCGCCGAGCAACCCGCCGGCCAGCCACAGAACGCCCGCGACCGCGCTCCACGCCAGCAGGCGCGCGAACGTCGAGCCCAGCGGATGGCGGCCTCGCAGCAGCAGCGCGCCGCCGAGGTTGCGCCCCACCTGGAGCCCGACGTAGGCGCAAGCGAACAGGAAGCCGTGACGGGCGAACGCCTCCGGCAGCGCCGCGGACATCAGCAGGCTGGCCAGGGCGACCGCCACCAGCAGAAGGCGCACCGGGGTCGACTCCGGGTCCAGCCAGTTGACCATCCAGGTCGTGTAGATCCACGCCCACCAGACGATCAGCAGCAGGAACGCCATGTGCCACAGCGATGTCCAGTCCAGTCGCGTGATCAGCAGGTGCGACAGCTGGGTGATCGCCAGCACGTAGACCAGGTCGAAGAACAGCTCGACGGTGGTGGTCTCCTGGGCGTCTCCGTCGCGGGAGCGCAGATGGGCCACGGTCGGCGGCGTGGTCAGCGTCCGGCCGGGGCGGAAGAGCGATTGAGCTGGTAGCGCAGCTCGCGCTTGAGCAGCTTGCCCGACGCGTTCTTGGCCAGTTCGTCGACGAAGTGCACCGACTTGGGGACCTTGTGGGCGGCCAGGCGCTCGCGCGCGAACGCGATCAGCTCCTCGGGCGCCACCGGGGACCTGGCCACCACCACGGCGGCGATCGCCTCGATCCAGCGCTGGTGGGCCAACCCCACCACCGCCACCTCAGCGACGGCGTCGTGCTCATAGATCGCATCCTCCACCTCACGCGAGGCGACCAGCACGCCGCCCGTGTTCGTCACGTGCTTGATCCGGTCGACCACGAACAGGTAGCCCTCCTCGTCGATCCGGCACGGGTCCCCGGTGTGAAACCAGCCGCCGCGGAACGCCTCCGCCGTGGCCTGCTCGTCATCGAGATAGCCGGCCGCGACCGTATTGGACCGGACCAGGATCTCGCCGACGGTCCGGCCGTCGGCCGGCACCGGGGCCAGCTGCCGGCCGGCAACCCGGACGTCGGCCACGGACACGGTGGGCACCCCCCGCCGGCTCAGCCGCTCGGCCAGCATGGTGGCCGGCAGGTCCGTCCAGCCCTCCTGGTACTCGCAGACCAGCGACGGCCCGTAGGTCTCGGTCAGCCCGTACAGGTGCGTCACCTGGAAGCCCATCTGCTGCACCGCGGCGATGGTCTCCTTGGTGGGCGGGCGCCCCCGACCGCGGCCCGGATCAGCCGCCCGGCCACGAAGCTGCGCCGGGCGCCGGCCCGGGCCAGCTCGGCCTGGTGGATTTCACCGGCCGACCCGGCCAGCGTCCTGGACCCGCGTCGGGCTGCCCCGGCCAGCAGCCAATGGCGGGGCGCCCGGGTCGCGGCCGCGATCACAATGCGGAACATGAGGTTTACCCGCCGCTATTGCTGGCGTCCTGCGGGTCGACGCCTGCCTCCGCCGGAAACCTCGCCAGGCACGCCGTCAGATCGGCCACGTTGGCGTCGCTGGCCCTGGTGGTGCTGAAGCGCACCGAGTGGACGATGTCGAGGGCTGGCTGGTCGCGGAGGATCGGGGCGGCCGTCACGTTCGGCACATGTGAGCACGCCGCCCGGATACGCAGCACCTGCGCCACCGAGGTACCAGGCTTGAAGCTGACGTCCACCCACCGCTGGGACAGCGCAGCGTCCATCTTCGCGCAGCCAGCCAGCGTCAGCAGGGCCAGCCCCGCCGTGGCTGACACGCGGATCAGTGCCGGCAGCACCGGCGCGGGCTGCAGAGGAATATCACGAATGCGTGGCACGTTGTGAGCCGCCTCGTGGCAGGGGGCAAGACCGCTTGGCCAGGTACACCCGGTGGAACGAAGGCGGTTCCCACTGGGCATGTGCAGCAAGGTGAGACGAGCAGAATGAGCGAAGACCTGGAAAATCGAGCCGCAAGCTGACGCGACCGTGGAGGAACCTGATGCGACCAGGCAGCGACCAGGCCGGCGATCCGCCAGCAGCCGGCCAGAAGGCCGGGCCGGCTATCGGCTCCCCGTTCGCTATCACCGGGCTGGACGCGTGGCACGGCGATCTCGTGGCGTGGCTCGACCGGCTCGACTGGCTCCGAACTCTGAGCGACCGGCTGACCGCCGTGCTGGGGCCAGTCCGCGAAAGGCATCAGGACAACCTTGTCCTTGAGCTGATGCATGGCGGCCGATGGGTCGGCCACCCGATACACCCAGCGCTGAGCGACCTGCCCATCGGGCTGTGGACAGGCGTCATGGTGCTGGACGCTATGGACCGCGACCCCGCTCCCCGGCGCGGAATCGACGCCGCGGGCATGCTCAGCGCGGTCGGCATCCTCGCCGCGGGCGCCACCGCCCTGACCGGTCTCACCGACTGGACCGTCAGCGACGATGAGGACCGCCGCGTCGGGCTCTTGCACGGCCTCCTCAACACGGTCGCACTGGGGCTGCAAGGTGCCTCCCTGGGCACCCGGATGGCCGGCCGCCGTAGCACGGCAAGCGCTTTGGGCGCGGCCAGCCTCACGGTCACGGCCGCGGCCGGTTACCTCGGCGGTCATCTCGTATTCACCAAAGGTGTGATGGTCAACCGGGTGGCGTGGACCGTAGGGCCGCGGCGGTGGACGCGTGCGCTTCAGGAGGCTGACCTGCCTGACGACTCGCCGACCGCCGTCGAGGCCGAGGGCCGTCAGATCATGCTGTACCGCCACCGCGGCCACCTCTACGCCATCGACAACATCTGCAGCCACGCCGGTGGCCTGCTCAGCCGCGGCCCAGTCGCAGACCTGACCGTGACATGCCCGCTGCACGGGTCCCGCTTCGCGCTCGCCGACGGCTGCGTCAGCCGCGGCCCGGCTAGCCAGCCGCAACCCGTGCTACCTACCCGGATCCGCAACGGGTGGATCGAGGTGCGCGGCAGCCTGCCGGCACCCCGGCGGCCCGCAACTGGAAGGAAACAGCCATGACGTTCGTAATCGTCGCGAACCTCGACGACCTCGAGGTCGGCGACACCATGCTCGTTGACGAGCTGCGTGAACCGATCTGCCTCATCCGCCTCGATGATGACGACGTCAGAGCGATCCACAACACCTGCACCCACCAGCAGCAACCGCTTCACGAGGGCACCCTCCAGGACGATGACACGCTGGTCTGCACCGCCCACGCATCACGCTACGACCTGACCACCGGCGAGGCCGTCGGCGTGTTTGCCTGCGGCCCCATCCCTGTGTACGCATGCAAGATCGAAGACGACGCCATTCTCGTCGACATCGACGAGCAGCTCAACGACGCACCCATCCCTAATCCTCCAGCACCCGGGTCGTTGGGCTCGCGCTAACGCCGCGCAGACCAACGATGAGGACAGGCCCGCCACCCGGCGGGACGTGGCCGAGGTGCGGATCGTGCTCAGAGTTTCTCATCACCCTGGGCGGGTGGTCCTGCCGCTCACCGCGGGGCGGATCATCGAGGTGACCCGGCCAAAGGGTCGGCGTCCCGAAGCGAGGCCGCCAGGGAACTGACCGGGATGAAGGCGCTCCGCGGCGCTGGCGCAGCGAGGAGACCCGGTCGCGGCACTGGATCGACACCCATACCGACCAGGTCATCATCATCGTGTCCCTGGTACTCGGCTTCTGGCTGGTCGCGACCAGCATTTACTACATCGTCACCTAGCTGGTGAGCCGGGTGAGAGCCAGCGCGTTCAGGCGGGCCGGCAACCGCGCGCAGATCGCTTACCACCATGACGGCCGCCTGCCTGAGCCCCCGCGCACGTTGGCGCCGCAACCGTGAATCTCTCCGAACCCCTTGTCGTATTCGTGCTCGTCGCGATCATGGGAGCCGGCCGGCCTGGCCCGGGCGATGCGTCGCCGGGAACGTCCTGGCCAGGCTCCGCCACAGGCCTTCGAGGTTCGCGCGTGAGCTGCGGTGATCACCGGAGCGACCACTCACATCATCCGGCCGGGCTCACTGCCGCCGGGCGACTGCGCAGTAGAGCCAGCGTGAGCCGTCGCTGTCGGACAGGGCGAGGTCTTCGGCTCCCCAGTCGCCGGCGTAGTCGAGGTGGGCGCCCCCGTCTGGGTGGCGCGGCGACACCAGGTCCAGGCCGGTGAATAGGCGTTCGATGTCGGGCCTGGAGCGAAAGTGCATCTGCTCGGTGGCGTGGTCGAAGACCCGGAGGAACTCGGCCACCGCGCGGGGTGGCTTGTGGTCGTCGGT
>QHBV01000243.1:10380-10611 GCA_003244035.1 Solirubrobacterales bacterium
AGGCTGCCGGTGTAGCGGGCCAGCAGCCGCCAGGGGTCTGACTCATCGGCCACGAAGTGGACCACCGCGGTCATCAGCAGCCCGGCGGGCTGACTGAAGTCGATCAGCGCCCGCAGGTCCGGGTGGGCCAGGACGGATCCGGGGTCGCGGAGGTCACCTTGGATGACCCGGACTGTCTCGTCGTCGTCCAGCATGGCCGTGGCGTGCTCGCGGACCATCGGGTCGTTGTCC
>QHBV01000244.1 GCA_003244035.1 Solirubrobacterales bacterium
CCCCGCCAGTTCTACATAACCACCACAACTCCTTCACGTTGTTTATCTACGAGCCCTAAGCGCGCGCCAGCGGCAGGCTGTGCCGCCATACTGAGAGGCCCATCTAGCCAAAGGATCATCGCCGTGTCCGATGATGCTCCATCCGCGATCCCTGCCGAGCTCCCAGAGCACCTCGAGGACGAGCAGCTTGACCGCGCGCCACGCTCCTCGGTGTTGCGCTTCGCGCGCATGACCGGCTCGTCGATCGCGGCTCGCGACGCCGCGCCGTGGCTGACCGATTTCCTCAATGCCGCCTATTACCGGTGTGATGTGGGTGCCCGCGAGGTGGACGACCTACGCTTGGCTTTCGCGATTCTGACCACGTATTGGTATCGCAAGGCTTCTGAGCGTCGGCTGCACCTCACTGATCTGTCGGCGTTTCATCGTGCGTTTGGCGCGGGGCGCTTTGACGCCGGGAGTTCCGCGCGTGGGACGCTCAGCCGCGAGCAGCTGCTCGAGGGCGCCGGGCGCCTGCTCGGCGATTGGTTTGCCGGCGCATACGCCGATGACGAGCGCCGCGGCTGGGGGATCGCCTTCCCCACCGCCGACGAGCGCGCCGGCTATGACCACGGTCGGCGGATGGCGCTGGTCGCGCTTGGCGAGCTCACGCCGGAGCGGGCGGCGCTCGAGGAGCAGGTTTGGCACACCTACCCGCCCGTGGAGGTTCCCTCTGCGGACGCTGTGATCGCGGCTCTCACCCGACCTGAGACGTGGCCGGACTACGCGAGCGAGACCGGGCGCTTCACCCCATTGCGCGCGGGCGGTCTGCTCGCCCAGACGTTTGAGATCGAGGTGGCCGCGGGCACCGAGTCCGGACGGCCCATCTTCACGCGCGGCTACGTCACGATCACGCGCCTGGTCACGCCCGATGATCCGGAGACGCTTGCGGCGTACTTCGCCGAGCTCGAGGACGGGCTCGAGCGTTACGGTGAGGACGAACCGCGCGCGGTGCCCGGGGGCGGCACGCCGCTGGTCGGCTTTGACCTAACCACGCACGCCGGGCACTTCATGGGCTCGGGCCACAACCGGCTCGTGCTCTTCGAGGACGCAGGCCGCACGTGGGTACGGGCGGCCGGAACGTGGGACCCGATGCCCTGGCAGGTCAGCGCGGCCTACAAGGTCGCCGGCCGCGAGGCGCAACAGGCGTTCTGGGGCCAGGGGGGCGTGGCGCGGCTGAGCATGCTGCACCAGCTCGTGCTGTGCGTCGGGGCGTGAACGACACGGCGCTCGTCGTCGGCAGCGGACCCAACGGGCTGGCGGCGGCGATCCGCCTGGCCGAGGCGGGACGACCGGTCCTCGTGCTCGAGAAGGTCGATCGGCCGGGGGGCCGTCCGCACCGAGGAGCTGACGCTGCCGGGCGGCCCGTATTCGATGCTCTCCTCGGAGCGGCCAAAGGGTCTGGCGAAGCGCCGACCGATCTTCACCGGACGCCGATCCGCTCCATGACCGTAAGCACTTGGGGTGCTACACAGTCCGGCTGGAGGATCGCCGGCGGCGTGGCATCCAAGCGGACGTCCGGCACGAGCCGGGGTCAGGGTGTCAGATCCGACCCGGGGGCTTGGCCTTGACGGCAACGACGGCCGCCTTCGTCGGCGACTCAGCCGCACGCGCCACGAAGCGAGTTCATGTGAGCGATCCGTTTTGCAATGACGTCAGAGGATCCGACGTCGGCCCGATGTCGGACCTTGCCCGGGTTCCGTTGCTCCAGCTCGACCGCCGCTCGTTCTGCGACGACATAGGCCTCGGCCACCGAATCGCCGATCCCCACGAAGGCGCCGGAGCGCGACGACGTCAGTGACACGCCTTCGTCGTCCTCGTTACAGGCCGCCCAGAACCACCTCAGGTCTTCCAGCCCGGCATCCACGCTCGGGGTGGCGATTCGCACTCCCGGAGGCGAGGCGTCGGGGTAGGCGGCAGGCACCACGTACTTGCAGACGGTCGCCCTCGACGCAAAGGCGCGATCAACGCGGGCCAATTCTCCTCTGGAGGTGGCGAGGCACAGTTCGACGAAGTCGGTGTCGAGCAGCGGCAGCACGTTGAGCGCCTCCGGATCGCCAAACCGTGCGTTGTACTCGATCAGACGCACGCCGCTGCCCGTCGCCATGAAGCCGCCGTAGAGCACGCCCCTGTAGGGCTCGGCCGTCTCGCGAGACAACGCGTCAATCACGCGTTCGTTGATCAACTGAGCCTGGTTGACATCGGCCTTCTCCAAGAAGGGCAGAGAGAAATCAGCAAACGAGTAGGACCCCATCCCGCCCGTGTTTGGGCCTTGGTCGCCGTCGAAGGCTCGCTTGTGGTCTTGAACGAGCGGGCAGTGGATGACCGTCTCGCCATCGGTGATCGTTTGGAGGCTGAACTCCTCGCCCTCCAAACGCTCCTCGACCTGCACC
Source organism: Solirubrobacterales bacterium (assembly GCA_003244035.1). Classification (GTDB taxonomy): domain Bacteria; phylum Actinomycetota; class Thermoleophilia; order Solirubrobacterales; family Solirubrobacteraceae; genus Palsa-465. The sequence goes on from QHBV01000244.1 coordinate 2,430, forward strand.
TTCTGCAGCTTGTGGAGCACGGCTTCTGCGTATTCGACCGCTTCGTCAATCGAATGCAGGTGCTCGCCAAACACCTGCACGCCCTTGCCGCCCGTGAGGCCGTCGGGCTTCACGACAAAGGAGCCGAGCTCCTCCATGTATCGCTGAAGGTCGTGATTGGTCTCGAACACGCGGTACTCGGGATTGCCGGGAATGCCGTGGCGATCAAGGAGATGTCTGGCCCAGCTCTTGCTCGACTCGATCTGAGCGAGCTTTCTGCTCGGTCCGAACGCGGGGACGCCACACGACCCGAGGGCATCTACATACCCGGCAGCGAGAGGTCCCTCCGGCCCGATGATCGCGAGATCCGCCTGAACCTGCATCGCTATTCGCTTCACCAGTTCGATATCGGCCAGCGAACCCGTGAACACCTGCTCGCACCTGTGAGCCCAGCCCGGCATGGGCAGTTCGCAGAGACCGACCAGGCGGGGATGTTGGGGGCTCTGACTGCAAGCTGCGAGCAGCGCGTCGGTGCGTGCATCCGTACCGATGAGCAGGACGGTGGGTGGTTTCGCAATCGGCGACATCAGGAGCTATTCGCGGCCCTGGTTGCCGACGCCCACAGGAGCGTGGTGATCAGAAGGCAGCGCCCCCGCGCGGGGGCGGCGGCGGTACGCAGCTATCGTGGCCTGCGATGGCCATCCGCGAGGACATTCGCAACGTCGCGATCGTCGCACACGTCGATCATGGCAAGACCACGCTCGTCGACGCGCTGCTGTGGCAGTCAGGCGCCTTCCGCGAGAATCAGGACGTCGCCGATCGCGTGCTCGACTCGATGGACCTCGAGCGCGAGAAGGGGATCACGATCCTCGCCAAGAACACCGCCGTCCGCTACGGCGGTGTCAAGATCAACATCGTCGATACGCCCGGGCACGCGGACTTCGGCGGCGAGGTCGAGCGTGGCCTTGCGATGGTCGACGGGGTGCTGCTGCTGGTCGATGCGAGCGAGGGTCCACTGCCGCAGACGCGCTTCGTGCTGCGCAAGGCACTGGCGGCGCGGCTGCCCGTGATCCTCGTGGTCAACAAGGTCGACCGGCCGGACGCCCGGATCGACGATGTGGTCGATGAGGTCTACGAACTGTTCCTGGACCTCGACGCCGATGAGCCGCAGATCGAGTTTCCGATCGTCTACACGAACGCGAAGGCCGGGTGGGCGTCGCTCGACCCGGGTCTCGAGGGCACCGACCTGCAACCGCTGCTGCGGTTGCTCTTGGAGCACGTCCCAGCTCCCAGTCACGACCCCGAGCACCCGCTGCAGGCGCACGTCACGAACCTGGACGCCAGCCCGTACATAGGCCGGATCGCGATCTGCCGCGTTCACCACGGCGTCATCCGGCGTGGCGAGCCGGTGGCGTGGTGCCGCGCGAATGGCTCCGTCGAGCGGGCGACGGTGACGGAGATGTACGTCACCGAGGCGCTCGAGCGTGTCTCGGCGGTCCAGGCTGCGGCCGGTGAGATCATCTCGGTCGCCGGAATCCCGGAGATCACGATCGGCGAGACCTTGGCAGACGCCGAGGATCCGCGCCCGCTACCGGCGATCACCGTAGATGAGCCCTCGCTGTCGGTGACGATCGGGATCAACGACTCTCCGCTCACCGGGCAGGATGGCGAGCGCCTGACCGCGAGCCAGGTCAAGGCGCGGTTGGCAAGGGAGCTGGTCGGCAACGTCTCGCTGCGCGTGCTCGAGACCGATCGCCCCGACGTCTGGGAGGTGCAGGGCCGGGGCGAGTTGGCGCTGGCGATCCTGGTCGAGCTGATGCGCCGTGAGGGCTTCGAGCTGACGGTCGGCAAGCCGCAGGTCGTCACGCGCGAGATCGACGGCAAGCGGCACGAGCCGGTCGAGCGGATGAGCGTCGATGCTCCCGAGGAGTACGTCGGGGTGGTCACGCAGCTGCTCGCGCAGCGCAAGGGACGACTCGAGCAGATGGTCAACCACGGGACCGGCTGGGTGCGGATGGAGTATTTGGTGCCGGCGCGGGCGCTGATCGGGTTTCGAACCGAGTTCCTCACCGAGACCCGCGGCACGGGCTTGGTGCACCACGTCTTCGATCGGTGGGAGCCATGGCACGGTGAGCTGCGTACGCGCCCCACTGGGTCGCTGGTCGCCGACCGGCAGGGCACGGTCGCTGCGTTTGCCCTGTTCAAGACGCAGGAGCGCGGAACGCTGTTCGTGGAGCCGGGTGAACGCGTCTACGAAGGGATGATCGTCGGCGAGAATTCGCGCCCGGAGGACCTCGACGTCAACGCGATCAAGGAGAAGCACCTCACCAACATGCGCATGTCGACCGCGGAGGAGCTCGTGCGGCTGGTGCCCAAGCGCGAGCTCTCGCTCGACCANNGCGCTCGAGTTCCTGCGCGAGGACGAGTGCGTCGAGGTGACCCCGCACTCGTTACGGCTGCGCAAGCTCCAGCTCGACAAGAACGCGCGTTTGAAGCTGGCGCGGGCGCGAGGACGGGGGTAGGCCCTCGCGGGAGTCGTGACGGGCCTGTGGGCCGCCCAGCCGCGACTGCCAAGCTGCTGAGGCCCACAGTCGCCAAAGTCCACGTTTGCAGGATCTATTGCAGCCGCAGGGTTTGACACAGGGGCCTCGACGGCTCGTGTTAGGGTGACTGCGCCCCCGCCGTCAGGGGCGTCTGAGCGAGTGCTCGCGCCTGCCCTCGGTGCGTAAGCCGGCGCACCGAACGCGACCTCGCTCCCTATATCCGCATGCCTGCCGCGCTTCGACACCTCCAGCGTACGCTCGCCGCGATCGCGGTCGTTATCGTCGTGCTGCTCGGCACCAACGTTACCGCTCGCAGCGCCGGCGACCTGCAGGGCCAGATCGATTCGGGCCGGTCGGCGGCCGCGTCGCTGCAGTCGGCGATCGTGGCCGACAGCGCTCGCATCCGTGCGACCACCGGCGGGCTGCGCGATGCGCAGCGGCGCTTGGCCGGGCTGCAGAGCGAGCTGGGTGTCCGCGAGGCACAGCTCAGGAGCGTGCAGGCGGCGCTGTTGGCTGCGCGCAACCATCTGGTCGCGCTCGAGAATCGCCTGCGGCTGGCGTCCCAGGCGCTCAAGGCCAACCTCGTGGCCGCGTACGAGGGCAGCCAGCCGGATGCGGTCAGCATGATTCTCGAGGCGCATGGCTTCAGCGACCTGCTCGAGCGGATGAGCTTCCTGCAGCGGATCGGCCAGCAGGACGCGGTCGTGATCGGCGCCACGCGCACGGCGCGGGCGGCCGTCTCCCGTCAGGCGACGACGCTCGCCTCGCTCGAGCAGCGCGACCGCGGCCTCACCGACCAGGTGCTCTCGCAACGCAATCAGGTCGCGGCGCTGCAGGCGGCGCTGCTCAAG
>QHBV01000245.1 GCA_003244035.1 Solirubrobacterales bacterium
ATCGCGATCACGGCGTCGAACAGATGGGCGTCGCAGACGAGCTCGATCGAGTCGGCGATCAGCTCGCGGCTCGCGAGCGACGCCTTCATGCCCTGCGTTCCCATCGTGATCCCGTCGGAGATCGCGATCGTGTTGAGCTCCATCGGCGTCCCGCCGGCGTCTGCGATCCCCTCCTTGACCTTGGCCGCGAGCGCCCGCAGGTGGAAGTTGCACGGCATCGTCTCGATCCAGGTGTTGGCGACCGCCACGAGCGGCTTGCTCAGCGCCTCGTCGTCGTATCCGATCCCCTTCAGGTACGCGCGCGCCGGCGCGCGCTCGGGGCCATCGGTGAGCGCGCGGCTGCGGTGCTTGGGATCGAGGCCGGGGGGTCTGGGGCTGGTAGCCATCCGCCCTCAGCCGGATGCGTCGACGCGTGTCGACGGCGCACGAGTGGTCGCCGCGCGCAGCCTCGCCCGCTCCCATTGCGCGAGCCTCCAGAGGTCACGTGTGACCTGGGCGGGATCGAGCTGGCGGCCGGGCAGGTGCATGTTCGCGGTTGAGATCAGCCGCTGCTCGTCGCCGGTCAGGGCCATCCACTTGGCGAGCACGTCGTCGGAGTCGGGAAGCCGGGAGCTGCCGTATGGGCGGGTGTGGTCGGGGAAGGTCACGCAGTACTCGCTCAGCAGCCTGTGCGTCTGCGCGAGGTAGGCGATGATCGCCCGGTGCGGATAGATCAGATAGGCGTACGGCGCTCCGCCCGTGCCCTGAAGCTGCGCCGGACCGTCGGCCCGTGACCCCCACACCCGGATGAAGCCGAGGTCCCGGTACATCGCCCATTCCTCGTCGTTGACGCACGAGCGCAGCAACTCGCGGGCGCGCTGCTCGGCGCGGCGCTCTCGGCCGGGGTCAAAGGCGATCGCCGGCGCCCGGCTGCGGCGGGCGCGGAGGCGAGCGACGGCGTCCTCGAGTCGCGGCACGATCAGGTCGGACAGCAGCGCCAGCGCTACGAGCGCGGTGGCCGCGAGCGCCAGCAGCACTCGGTGCCTACGGCCTACCGGCCGCCCGCCGCACGCGGGAAGAAGATCACGCGGTCGGCGTCCCGTGGGACGTCTTGAAACGAGCTGACCATCGCGGACTCGCGACGTCCCTGCGGACCGGTGCACGGCACGGCCGCCCACAACCCCTCGTCGAGCTGGCGCCGGAACTCCTGTATGAGGCGCCGCTCATCCTCGGCGCGCGTGACGTCGCCTTCCGCGATCAGCACCTCACCGTGGCCTGGCTTCATCCTCAGAAAGCGCACGGGAGAGATTATGTCAAAACGCTTCCTCGATCGTGGCGGCATCCGGCGCCGGTCCCCCCGCGTGGGCTCGGGTTGGGGTCCCTGTTGTGCACGCGATCGGTCTTGGTTGAGGGGTATTGCCGGCGCGATCGGGCCGAATTAGGCCGGATAACGCCCCGCTCGCCGGCGCGTCCAATCCCAGTGGGACGTTGCCTTCCTCCTGGGTGGTCAACGCCCCAGTCGAGTCGCGCGGGCCGTCGAGTGGGACGTTACCTAGCCGGCAATCCTCCTCGATGGATCAACTACGGCGTCCCCGACCTCGAGGGATCGCTCGCGCCACCGCCCTTACCGACGCCCCGCGATTCCCAGCACGTCCACCGGCCCTGGCCCGGCGCCGATCTCGCCCAGGCCGCTCGCCACCGCCCGCGCGGCGAGCGTCTTGGCGTGTCGTGCGGCCTGCAACGGCCGATCGCCCCACGCCAGCCTCGCCGCGAGCACGGAGGAGTGCGTGCAACCAGATCCGTGCGCGTCGCCGCCGGGGTGCCGGTCTCCCGGCAGCTGCACCACATCCGAGCCGTCGAAGAACACATCGGTGGCGTGCTCGCGGTGGCCTCCCGTGACAACGACCGCCTGCGGGCCGAGCGCGTACACGGCGCGAGCGAGGAACGCGACTTCTCCCTCGCCGCCCGCGCCGGCGTCGCCCTCCACGCTGGAGTTGGAGTCGGCGCCAGGGTCACCATCGGCGCCGGGGTCATCGGCGCCAGGGTCGGCGCCGGCGTCACCCTCGGCGACCAGCGCGCGGGCCTCGGCGAGGTTCGGCGTGGCGACCGTCGCGCGTGAGAGCAGCAGCTCGATCAACGACGCACGCGCCGGCGGCGCCAGCAACTCGGCGCCCGACTCCGCCACCATCACGGGGTCGACGACGATTGGGGTTCCGACCGGGAGCTCGCCGATCGCCTGCGCGACCGCTTCGATCGTCGCCGTGTCCCCCAGCATCCCGATCTTGACGGCGTCGATCCCAATGTCCGCGCTGACCGCACGCACCTGCGCGAGGATGACCTCCGGCGGGATGCTGTGGACGGCGCTGACCCCGACGGTGCTCTGGGCCGTGATCGCCGTGATCGCCGTCATCCCGTGCACGCCACAGGCCGCGAACGCCTTCAGGTCGGCCTGGATCCCCGCCCCACCGCCCGAATCGGACCCGGCGATCGAGAGCACGCGGGGAATGTGGTGGCGCGGGTCCATGCTCGGGTCAGGGTAGAAGGCGCGGCCCCCCAGACCAGCTGTCCCCGCCGCCCGCCGGCGCGACGCTCGGCGGCGGGCGGTCACAAGTCGCCGCCTCAGCGTCAACTCATTGAGATGGCGGCTGGACGGACGAGAGCGACGAGGCGCTGCTTGCGGCAGCAGCCGAGGACGGCGTTCAGCGCCTTCTATCGCCGCTACGAACGCGCCGTGGTTGCCTTCTTTTCGGCGTCGAGTCGGCGATCCTGAGCTTGTGGCCTCGGCGTTCGTCACCTACCGATCGCGCGACAGCCCCGGGCTCCTGCCGCCGCTGAATTGCTCCCACCGGTCGCCGAACGCCGCCGCACCACCCTGAACGTCCCGTCTATGGCACCACCGAGAACCTGCCGCCCGCCTCGCGGCAGACGTACCCGGCGAGCTCGAGCGATGCGAGCGTCGCGAGGCCCTGCTCGGCCGAAAAGCCGGCCCGCTCCAGCGCGGCGGCCGTATCGTGGCCCTCGGCGATCGCAGCGAGCACGGCACGCGGCTCAGGGGCGAGCTCGGGCTTGTCGTCGACTGGCGGGCCACGGACGCCCTCGCCGAACAGCTGGTCGAGCACCTCAGCGGTCCCACGTACGACGTACGCGCCCGCGGCGAGCAGCGAGTTGGGGCCCGAGGCCAGCGGCGAGGTGATGCGCCCGGGGACCGCCCCCACTGGCCTTCCGAGGCTCCGCGCGATGCCCGCCGTGAGCAGCGCGCCCGAGCGCTCGCGGGCCTCGACCACGATCGTGAGCGCTGCGAGCGCTGCGATGATCCTGTTGCGGGCGGGGAAGCTCCAGCGCCATACCGCTGCTCCGGGCGGCAGCTCGGACACGGCCGCCCCGGCAGATCGGATCTGCGCGTAGAGCGCGTGCTTGGCCGCGGGATAGGGGCGGTCGGCGCCGGCCGGCAGCACCGCGATCGTCGGCGCGCCGGCCGACAGCGCGCCGGCGTGCGCCGCCGAGTCGATCCCGAGGGCCATCCCGCTGATGACGGTCACCCCGGCGCAGCCGAGCCCGCGCCCGAGCGAGCGGGCGACTTCGAGCCCGTAGGCCGATCCGCGCCGGGCGCCGACGATCGCGACCGGCTGCTCTGCGACCAGGCGCAGGAACCGGCCGACGCCGCCGGCGACGTGAAGCGCGGCGGGTGGGTTCTCGAGCGCCCGCAAGCTCACCGGATAGCGCGGATCGCAGCGACAGATCGACCCGACTCCAGCCGTAGCCAGGCGCTCCCGGCCCCGGTCGGCGTCGAAGCATCGCAGCTCGCTCCGCACCGTGCCGGCGCGATCGCCCGCGACGGCAGCGATCAGTTGCTCGTCGGACAGAGCCAGCACCTGCGCGATCCGACCACGCGCGAGCTCGAGGTGGCCCCCGAGCCGGCCGAGCAGCCACGCGCGGGCGAGGCAGCGATCGCATGCCCCCGCGTCCGGGTCAGGGTCCGCACCAACATCCGGGTCCGGGTCCGGGTCCGTATCCGGGTTCGGGTCCGCGCCGGCCTCCGGGCTCACGCGATCGTGGCGGGTCATGCCGCAAGTCCCACCTCGGCGCCGGTCCGCTGACGCAGGCTGAGGGCCAGCAGGACATCCCCCTCCGTCACACGCTGGTGGTGCTCGAGGTCGGCGATCGTCATCGCGACGCGCAACACCCGATGGCGGCCGCGAGCACTGAGCGTCCCGACCGCGTACGCACGGGCGAGCGACTCCGCCGCACGATCCTCGAGCTCGAGGTGGCGAGCGAGCAGGCGCACATCCATCTCTCCGTGGCAGCGGGCGGCGCTGCCGACGAGCCTCGCCTGCTGGCGCTCCCTGGCTTCGGCGACCCGTGCGCGCGCCCGCGCCGAGTCGATCGCCGGAGCGGCCTGCAGCTCGTGCTCAGCGGGTCGCTCGACGTTGACGAGCAGGTCCATGCGATCGAGCAGCGGCCCGCTCAGTCGCCGGCGATGACGCCTGAGGTCGGCTTCGCCGCACGAGCACCGCTCACCCACCCCGGCGAAGCCGCAGGGGCAGGGATTGGTGGCGGCGACGAGCATGAACCGGGTCGGAAGCACCAGCGCTCGCTGCCCGCGAACGATCGTCACCGATCCGTCCTCGAGCGGCTGGCGCAGCGCATCGAGACTCGAGCGCAGGAACTCCGAGAGCTCGTCGAGAAACAAGACGCCATGGTTGGCCAGCGTCGCCTCCCCCGGGCGCGGAGGCGAGCCGCCGCCGACCAGTCCGGCCGGCGAGATCGTGTGGTGGGGAGCGCGGAACGGCCGCGTGGTGAGCAGCCCGTCGGCATGGACTCCCACGACGCTGTGGATCCTCGTCACCTCGATCGCCTCCGCCTGGGTCATCGACGGCAAGATCGAGGGCAGCCGGCGGGCCAGCATCGTCTTGCCGGTGCCCGGAGCTCCCTCCAGCAGCAGGTTGTGGCCCCCGGCGGCGGCGATCTGCAGCGCCAGCAGCGGCACAACATGACCGCGCACGTCGGCCAGATCCGGCTCGGTGGGGCGGATCTCGCGCTCAGCCCTGGCTGGCGGCAGCTCCGGCGGCCTGCCGCTCTCGAGTACCTCGGCGGCATCACGCAAGCTCGTGACTCCCGCGACCTGGAGACCGTCGACCAGACCCGCCTCGCGTGCTCGCTCGCGCGGTACGACCAGGCGCCGCAATCCCGCGCGACGGGCTCCTTCGGCGACGGCGAGCGCGCCCGGAGAATCACGCAGCTCGCCACCCAGCGACAGCTCTCCGAACACTGCGTATGACGCCAGCTCCGCGGCGGCGACCTGACCGCTGGCGACGAGGATCCCGAGCGCGAGCGCGGCATCGAACCCGGGGCCGACCTTGCGCAGGAACGCCGGCGCAAGGTTGGCGGTGATCCTCCGGTCGGGGAACTTGAAACCCGAGTTCAGGATCGCCGAGCGAATCCGATCGCGCGACTCCCGGACCGCGGCATCGCCGAGACCGACGATCGTGAACGCGGGCAGCCCGGAGCGGATGTCGATCTCGACCGAGACCTGGCGGGGATCGACCCCGTCGATGGCGAACGTCGCGACCCGAGCGAGCATGCCCTGACGCTACGCCGCATCCGGTCACCCGTGGGTGACGGCCTGTGCCAAGACTCAGCACGTGACGGCCCTGCGCTTGCGCGGAATTGTCACAGTGCGCAAGCCATCCGCCACACGACTCGGCGTAGCGTCCGTGATCGATGAGCAGCGACCCGCGTCACCGCCTCGGCCGGCTCGGCGAGCAGCTCGCCGCCGAGCACTTGCTGGAGCGCGGCTTTGTGATCGTCGAGCGCAACTACCGGACTCGGTGGGGAGAGCTCGACATCGTCGCGTTCGACGGGCGCACGCTGGCGTTCTGCGAAGTCAAGACCCGCCGGCTGGCGCCCGGCGACGGTCACCCGTTCGAAGCGTTGCGTCAGCTCAAGCGCTCGCGGGTGCGCAAGATGGCCGGCCGCTGGCTGATCGACCGAACCGAGCGCCCGTACGCGGAAGTGCTCCGGTTCGACGCAATCGGCGTGACCTTCGACCCCGCCGGCCGGCTCACGGACATAGAGCACCTGGAGGGAGCGTTCTAAGCCCTGAGTCGACCCCGCAAGCCCGGGTATCGTAAATGCCCCACGCCATCGACGACGGCGTGCCACCCACTGCTGGCGGGTCGAGGTCAGAGGGTCAGCTGCTGATATGCCGCTGAGCGGAACGAGCGCCGGTGCAGCGGGGAGATGCCCAATCGCTCGATCGCCGCTCGATGCTCGGGTGTCGCGTAGCCGACGTGCTGGGCGAACTCCCATCCCGGATGCGTAGCGTCGGCGCGGCGCATGTATCGATCCCGGGTCTCTTTCGCAATCACCGACGCCGCCGCGATCGCTGCGCTCTTGCCGTCCCCGCCCACCACCGCCCGTTGCTCGTATCCGAGCGCCGCCACCGGGAAGCCGTCGCTCAGGCATACGCAGCCTTCGCACGCCACCCCCGCGAGGGCGTCTCCCAGCGCTGCCAGGTTGGTGATGTGCAGGCCACGCTCGTCGATCCCCGGCGCGCATCGGGAGACGATTGAGACCCTAGCCGCGAGCCGCAGGATGATCGGGAACAGCTCCGCCCGCCTCGCCGGCGTCTGCTGCTTGGAGTCGTTGAGCGCACCGAGCGCTCGGATCTCCGCGGGACCCACGCGATCGAGGTCGAACAGGACGCCCGCCGCCACCAGTGGGCCAGCCAGGCAGCCCCTGCCGGCCTCGTCGGCACCCGCCACGAACCGTGCCCCGAAGGCCCGGTCGAATCTGAACAGCCGCCGCGCGGCGCGGGCCGGGCGGCGCGAAGAGCGCCCAGCTCCCTTAGAGGAGGCCGACCCGGTCCGGCGGCCAGTAGGTGAAGAAGGCGACGCCGATGATCCACTTGTCGGGAACCGGGCCCCAGAAGCGGCTGTCGTCAGAGTCGCCACGATTGTCGCCCATCATGAAGTAGTCGCCGGGCGGAACGACGATCGGCTTGGGAAGGTCGCATCCCGACACCCCCCCGCAGGGCTTGATGTACGGGTCCTTCTCCCGCACGCCGTTGCGGATCACGTGGCCGCCGATGATCGAGATCCGGTCCCCGGGCCCCGCCACGACGCGCTTGATGAACGTCGTGCTCGACTCCGCTGGGGTTGGGAGGTCGCAGGCCTGCTGCTGAGAGCTCGGCCCCCCGCAGACGGCCGGCTGCGGGTCGGCGCCGCTCGGAGGGTGGAACACGACGATGTCACCCACGCTCGGATGAGCGATCAGCCGGTTGGTCAGCACGCGCTGGCCGATGGCGAGCGTCGGCAACATCGAGCCGCTCGGGATTCGGTATGGCTTGACCACGAACGCCTGGATCAGGAGCGCGAGCACCACCGCAACCCCGATCGTCAACCCCAGCTCGGCGATGGACTTGGCGGACTTGGGCACTAGCGGCCACCTTCACGATGAGCCACTACAGAAGGCCGATCTGGTCCGGCGGCCAGTAGGTGAGAACCGCCCGTCCGATGATCCACGCCCTGGGGACGGGGCCCCAGAAGCGGCTGTCATCTGAATCGGGCCGGTTGTCGCCCATCATGTAGTAGTCCCCGCGGGGGATCGTGATCGTCCGGGGAAACGTGCAGGAGCCGCCCCCGTCGCACGGAACGATGTACGCGTCCTTCTCAGCTGCTCCATTGCGGATCACGTGCCCGTCGATGATCGAGATCCGGTCGCCTGGCAGCCCCACAACCCGCTTGATGAACGTCTGGCCCGAGCTCTGAGGCTGGACCACATCGCACGCGCGCGATCCGTTCCCCCCCGCATAGTCGCCTCCTTCGGTTGGGTCCGCGCAGTGCGAGTCGTCCTTGGGGGGATGAAACACGACGATGTCACCGACGGCCGGTGCCGAGAAATGGGTCCCGAGCCGGTTGACCAAGACGCGCTGGTCGATGTGGAGCGTGGGCAACATCGAGCCGCTGGGGATGCTGTAGGGCTTGACCACGAACGCCTGGATGGCCAGCGCCAAGCCGAGCGCGGCCACGACGATCACTACGAGCTCCAGCACCAGGCTCGCGACCGGCCGCTTCGCCCTCGTCACACCGGTGCTTCGCCGGCGGATGCCTCGGGGGCCACCTCGACAGGCTCCGGCGCAGCGGGCAGGTGCAGCAACTCGCGCTCGACCACTGCCTCAGGCCGGCTCGAGCGACGCTCCCGTACCCGTGCGCGCTTGCCGACCCGCCCGCGGAGGTAGTAGAGCTTTGCGCGCCGCACGTCACCTCGCGCCGCGATCTCGATCCGCTCGATCTTGGGGGAGTGCAGCGGGAACGTCCGCTCAACCCCTACACCGAAGGACTGCTTGCGGACCGTGAACGTCTCCCTGGCGCCGTGTCCCTGGCGCTTGATCACGACGCCTTCGAACACCTGCGTCCGGCGCCTCGTGCCCTCGATCACCTGGAAGTGAACGCGCAGCCGATCACCCGCTTCGAACGGCGGCACGCGGCGGAGCTGAACGCGCTCCAAGCTGTCGATCACGGTGCTCATGGAAGGTTACCCGCCGGTCAGCCGGCGAACGCCGGTCGTGGGCGTCCGCGCTCGCGGCACGGGCCGCGCCCTCGCGGGCGGCCTATGGTAGCGGACCAGCGCGTTCGCGCGACCGGCTCTGCGCCTGGCGCCACTGGGCAACCCGTTCGTGGTGTCCGGACAGCAGCACGTCCGGAACCCGCCAGCCGCGATACTCGGCTGGTCGCGTGTAGTGGGGATACTCGGGCGCTCCCCGCAGCGCCTTGCTGAACGATTCCTCGACGACCGAGCGCTCGTCGCCGAGCGCACCGGGCAGCTTGCGTAGGACTGCATCGCAGAGCACCATCGCGGCGAGCTCCCCGCCTGCCAGCACATAGCGCCCGATCGAGACCCTGTCGCCGGCGAAGTGCTCGAGCACGCGCTCGTCGAAGCCCTCGTAGCGCCCGGAGAGGATCGTCAGCGCCGGCTCACCCGCAAGCTCGTCCACGAGCTCGTCGTCGAGCAGCCGGCCGCCCGCGGTCAAAGCGAGCACCCGGCGCTCGGAGCGAAGGTCCACGGGGTCGACTCCGTACCGAGCTCGCAGCGACGACTCGACGACATCGACGCGCAGCACCATCCCGGCGCCTCCGCCAAACGGCGTGTCGTCCACCTGCCCGGCGGTGAGCGGGGTATGGTCCCGATAGTTGACATAGCCCAGCCGGTGGCCACGGGCGATCAGATTGGCGACGTGCCGCTGCGTCTCGAACCACGCGAAGGCCTGCGGGAACAGCGTGAAGATGTCGATTTCCATGGCCCTCGATGATTACGGCTCGCCGAGGAAGCCGAGGTCGACCTCGATTTCACGCCGCTGGACGTCGACCGAGCGGACGGCGTCGATCACAAGCGGCACGAGCAGATCGCCCCGCCCTTCTCCCCGAGCCACCTCGAGCACCTCACACGACGGCAGCGCAAGCAGGCGACGGACGGTGCCTACTCGCCTTGGGCCGTCAACGATCGCGCACCCCTCCAGATCCTCGGCCCACCACTCGTCTGGCCCGAGCTCGGGCACCTGCTCCCGCGCGACGAGCAGCTCCGCCCCACACAGCACCCGCACGGCGGCACGGTCCTCGGATCCTGCGAGCCGCATGATCGGGTCGCGCTGCGAGCCGGCGCGGCGGCTGATCCGCCGCTCGCGCTGGGCGACGAGCACGCTCGCGCCGACGGCGGGAAGCACTGGGCCAGGATCGGTCAGGTGAAAGCTGCCGTCGAGCCCGTGCGGCCGGCCGACCCTTCCGGCCCGTAGCCATTGACGGTTGGGCTGGACGACCGCCTCGTGCGACCCGAGCTCCCCCTGCTTGCCGCGATCCACCGCAGCGACTACGAATCCACGATGTCGACGAACACCCGCCGCCCGTCCTTGGCCGCCGCGGCCTTGATCACGGTCCGCAGGGCCGAAGCTGTCCGCCCCCCTCGGCCGATCACGTTCCCATAGTCAGCTTGCGCGACCGAAAGCTCGAGGACGGTGGTTCGATCACCCTGGCGCACCTCCACCGCGCGCACCTCGGCGGGATTGTCCACCAAGCCCCGGACAAGGTACTCGAGCAGGTCCTTCAAGGGGCGTCGTGCTGACGGATGCCCCGGATGCTCAGCAGCTTGCGCACGGTGTCGCTCGGCTGGGCACCGCGAGCGAGCCAGTCACGAATGCGCGCGTCGTCGAGGACGATCGTCGACGGATCGGTCTGGGCGTTGTAATGCCCGACGGTCTCGATCACGCGGCCGTCGCGCTTTGAGCGCTGGTCGGCGACGACGACCCGCCAGATCGGGTTCTTGCGCCCACCGACGCGCGTTAGCCGAAGCCGGACCGCCATGGAAGCGAGGTTAGCGCGCCTAGCAGCCGGACGACTTGCGGGCCGCCCATGCAGCGAGGCTGGATGCCGAGCGGGCGGCTACCGCAAGAACGCCCCGAGATCGGGCATGCGCCCCTGCGCGACCTGGCGCATGACCTTGCGCATCTGATCGAACTGCTTGATCAGCTGCTTCACCGCCTGCACATTCGTGCCAGATCCGCGGGCGATACGCAGCCGCCTGGAACCCTTGATCAGCTCGGGGTGACGGCGCTCCTGCGGCGTCATCGAGAGGATGATCGCCTGGATCCGGTCGAACTCGCGCTCGTCCACCTTGACCCCCTGAAGCTCCTTGCCCATGCCGGGGATCAGCCCCAGCAGGGACTGCAGCGGCCCCAGCTTGCGGACCTGGGCGAGCTGGTCGAGGAAGTCGTCGAACCCGAACTCCTGCTTGCGCAGCTTGCGCTCGAGCTCGGCGGCCTGCTGCTCGTCGTAGGTCGACTCGGCCTTCTCGATCAGCGTCATCACGTCGCCCATACCGAGGATCCGCTGCGCCATCCGGTCCGGGTGGAAGCGCTCGAACTGGTCGAGCTTCTCGCCGGTCGACGCGAACAGNNATCGGCTTGCCGGTGATCGCCTTGACCGAAAGGGCTGCGCCGCCGCGAGCGTCGCCGTCGAGCTTGGTCATCACGACCCCGTCGAACTGGACGACCTCGGCGAACTGCTCCGCGACGTTGACCGCATCCTGGCCGGTCATCGCGTCGACGACGAGCAGCACCGACTGGGGCTTCACCGCCTTCTTGATGCTCGCGAGCTCCGCCATCAGCTTCGTGTCCACGTGCAGGCGTCCGCTGGTGTCGACGATCAGCACATCCTTGCCCTCGGACTGCGCCTTGTCGCGGGCCCAGGCCGCGATCTTGACCGGGTCGCGGTCGGTTCCCTGCTCGTACACCTCCGCCCCAGCCTGGGCTCCCACCTTGATCAGCTGGTCCACCGCCGCCGGGCGGTACACGTCGCACGCGGCCACCGCCACCGACGAGCCGTGCTGCTCGCGCAGGTACCGCGCGAGCTTTGCCGTCGCCGTCGTCTTGCCCGAGCCCTGCAGCCCCGCCATCACCACCACAGTCGGCGGCCGCGATGAGAACGACAGCTCTCCCGCCTCACCCCCCATCAGCTCGGTCAGCTCCTCGCTGACGATCTTCACCACCTGCTGACCGGGGTTCAGCTGACCGATCACGCCGGCGCCGAGAGCCCGCTCCTTGACCGCCTCGGTGAAGCTCTTCACGACCCTGAAGTTGACGTCGGCCTCGAGCAGCGCAAGGCGGATCTCTCGCATCGCGCCGGACACGTCGGCTTCGGTCAACGTGCCGCGCCCGCGCACGTCGGCGAGCGTGCTCTGGAGCTTTTCGGCGAGTGAGTCGAACATCTAGCGGTCAGGCTAGCGTTAGCCGACCAGCGCCCGCGCGAACTCGTCGGCGTCGAACGGGCGCAGGTCCTCGAGTTGCTCCCCGACCCCGATCAACTTGACCGGGATTCCGAGTTCGTGGGCGATCGCGAGCGCGATCCCGCCCTTGGCGGTACCGTCGAGCTTGGTCAGGACCAGGCCGCTGACCTCGATCGCCTCCGCGAACATGCGCGCCTGGCGCAGGCCGTTCTGCCCGGTGGTGGCGTCCACGGTCAGCAGCGTCTCGTGAGGCGCGTCCGGGATCTGCTTGGCGATCACGCGGCGCACCTTCGCCAGTTCCGCCATCAGATCGTCCTGGGTGTGCAGCCGCCCGGCGGTGTCGATGATCGCCACGTCGGCACCCTCGCGACGGGCGGCTGCGATCGTGTCGTAGGCGACCGAGCCTGGATCTGCGCCGGTGCGGCCCTTGACGAAGCCGACGCCGGCGCGCTGGGACCACAGCTCGAGCTGCTCGACGCCGGCCGCGCGGAAGGTGTCCGCCGCGCCCAGCACGACCGAGCAGCCGAGCTCACGGCTCAGGTGCCAGGCCAGCTTGCCGACCGTCGTGGTCTTGCCCGTGCCGTTGACGCCGGCCACCAGGATCACCGTCGGCCTGGCGAGCAACTCGATCCGCTCCTCCCCGGTGCGAGCGATGCCGGCGAGCAGCTCGATCAGCCGCCCCGTCAGTGCCTCGCCGCCCGAGAGCTCTCCGGTGGTCGCTTCGTGCTCGAGCTGGGCCACCACCTGCGCGGTGGTGTGGGCGCCCACGTCCGCGTAGATCAGCGCCTCCTCCAGCCGCTCCCAGGTCTCCTCGCTGAGATCCTCGAACAGGGTCGCTTGGATCTCGCTGGCGAGCGCCACGCGGGTCTTGCGCATGTTCTCGCGCAGGCGGGCGAAGCGCCCGGCGCGCCGCTCCCCGGACGCTCCAGCGAAATCATCCTCGCCCGCGTCCGCGGATTCGACGACGAACAGGTCTCGCCACTCGCGAGCCACGCGAGCGTGCCTACGCCGCCCGCGGCAAGCGCCGCGAGATCACCTTCGAGACACCGTCGCTGCCCATCGAGACGCCGTACAGCGAGTCGGCCACCTCCATCGTTCGCTTCTGGTGGGTCACGACGATGAACTGGGCGCGCTCCGAGTACCGGCGCAGGAGCGCTAGAAAGCGGTCCATGTTGACGTCGTCGAGCGCCGCCTCGACNNCGAGGATGTAGAAGGGACACGGCTTGGCGAGGAACACGGCGAATAGGAACGCGAGCGCCGTCAACGACTTCTCGCCGCCGGAGAGCAGCGACAGGCGCTTGAAATCGCTGCCGGCGGGGACGATCTCGATCTCGACGCCGAGCTCTTCGTCGTCGGTCTCGCGCCCAGCGCCCTCTCCCGGGCCGCCGGCCCGCAGGCCGGCGGCCCGGCCAGCCGACTCATCGCCACCCAGGACGCGCGCCGGGCGATCGCCCCCTGTGAGCAGCCGCAGACGACCGCGACCCCCGGGGAACAGCTGCTCGGAGAGCTCCTCGAAGTTGCGCGCGGCCGCGTCGAAGGTCTGCTCGAACACCTCCCGGATGTGACGGTCGGTCTCCGCGATCAGCTTCTGCAGCTCGCGCAGCGCGGTCTCGAGGTCCTCACGCTGGCGCTCGAGCTCCTCGACGTGCTCGACTGCCTCGTCGTACTGCACCTGGGCGAGTGGGTTCACCGGCCCGAGCTGCTCGCGGCGCCGCTGCAGGCGCTCGAGGCGAGCGCTCAGCGCCTCGCGCTCGGAGGCGCCGAGCTCGACCGGCGCCGGCTCGGGCTCGAGCTCCAGAGCACCCGCGAGCTCGCCGAGCTCGTGCGCCGCCTCATCCACTTGGTCGCGCAGCCGCTGGGCGCTCACCTCCAGCGCGGTCAGCGATTCGTTCTCCCTTTGCAGCTGCGCGTGCAGGGTCGCCTCCTGCTGTGCATAGGACCGCAGCTCCGCGGCCACCTGCGCGCCGGTCTCCCGATCGGCCGTGAGCGCGGCCTCGAACACCTCCCGCTGCTCGGCGATCGCGCTCGCCGCGGACTCGAGCGCTTCGATCACCGTGACCACGAGCGGCGCCAGCGTCTCGCCCGCGGCGACGGTCGCCTGCAGGCGGGCAATCCGAGCCTCGCGCTGCTCCCGCTCACGCTGGGCGCGCTGGACCGCCGCACGCTCGACGCCCAGCTCAGCCGCCAGCTGGGCTCGGCGGCCGGCGCTGGGCCCTTCGTCGGGAGCCGACCGGCGGTTTGAGATCAGCGCCTCGATCCGCCGCTCGTGCTCGCTCGCCTCGTCGAGCGCGCGCACGGCGGCTCGATCCGCGGCGATCGCCCGCTGGCGCTCGACTTCGTACGCGCTCGCGCCGGCGCTCGCGCGATCGAGCCCGCTGCGCGCTTCCTGCTCGGCCTTGACGGCGCACTCGCTGGCTGCCATCAGCCGCTCGCGCCGGTTGCGCTGCGCCAGCACTCGCTCCTCGCCCCCGGCCGGCGCCTGGCGCAGCTCACGCGTGGCGGGCGAGAAGACCCGTCCCGAGCGCGTCACCGCCACCCCGGTGAACGACTCCGGAACGCCCCGCACGTCGTCGAGGACCCAGGCATCGGCCAGCAGCACGCGGGCGAGCCCGACAGCATCCTCGCGCCCGCGCACGCGCTCGATCAGGCGCTCGGCGCCGACCACGGGCGGCTCCGGATGAGCGATCGGCGTGGTGCTCGGACGCGCGCCGGTGAGGAGCGCCCTCCCGCCCTCGGACCCGGCGCGGTCGAGCAAACGGGTCGCGTCCTGGAGATCACCGGCGAGCGCCGCGAGCAGGCGACCGTCGAGCGCAGCCGCGAGCGCGAGCTCGTACCCGGAATCGACCTCCAGCCCGTCGGCGAGCGAGGAGGCCTCCTGCGGGGAGAGCTGCCGGCTGCGCAGGAACTGATTGACCGCCGCAAGCTCACCACCGACGCGCGCCGCCTCGCGACGTGCCGCCTCCACCGTCAGTTCGCAGTCGCGCACCGCCTGTCGCGCCTGCTCGAG
Source organism: Solirubrobacterales bacterium (assembly GCA_003244035.1). Taxonomy (GTDB): domain Bacteria; phylum Actinomycetota; class Thermoleophilia; order Solirubrobacterales; family Solirubrobacteraceae; genus Palsa-465. Next base: position 14,762 of record QHBV01000245.1, read on the forward strand.
GCGCTGATCAGCCTGCTCGCGCACGCTCCGGGCCCGCGCGGCGGCATCCGTGCCCTGGGCGGCGCCTGTTCGCGCGGCGTGGAGCTGGCGCTCGAGCTCGACGAGCTGGCGTCGCAGTTCCGTTTCGCGGTCTCGGTGCAGCGCGTCGAGCTCCGCCTGCAGCGCCGCGATCCGCGCGCCGCGGCGCGGGTCGATCGCGTCGTCGCCGACCTGGTCCTCGAGCGGGCCCAGCAGCGTCCGCGCGCGCGTCACACGCGCGTCGATCGCCGACCGCGAGGCGCGGGTGGACTGCACTCGATCGGCTACGCGCTCGCCCACTGATCGCGCGAGGAAGCAGCGCCGGGAGAGCTCCTCGCGCTGGGCGCTGCGCCCGGCCAGCGCTTCCTCTGCCGCCTGGCGATGGCCCGCCACCCCGTGGAGCTCACGCTCGAGCAGCGCACGGCGCGCGCGCGCCTGGTCGACCTGCACCTGTGCCTGCCCGAGCGCCGCCTGCCGGCGGAGCAGCTGATCGCGCAGGAGCTCCCAACGAGCCTCCTGGCTCTGGCGCTCGAGGCGGGCGTGGAGCTCTGCCGCCTCGGCCTGACGCTTGAGCGGTCGCAGTCGCGAGCGCGCCTCGCGTTCGATGTCGAGCGCGCGAGCGAGGTTGTCCTGCGTGCGCTCGAGCTTTAGCTGCGCGCGGCGCCGGCGCTTGCGATGCTTGCCGAGTCCGGCTGCCTCCTCGATCAACAGCCGGCGGTCGCGCGGCTTGGAGGAGACGATCGACTCCACCCTCCCCTGGGAGATGACCGAGTGCATCTCCTTGCCCAGGCCGGTGTCGGACAGCAGCTCGATCACGTCGACGAGCCTGCACCGCGCGCCGGCGATCCGATACTCGCCTTCGCCGGTCCGCTCGAGCCGCCTCACGATCGAGATCTCCGGGGCGCCGAGCGCCAGCGTGCCGTCGCTGTCGTCGAGCACGAGCTCGACCTCCGCGCTCCTGGCGGCCTGTCGGCCGGGGGCGCCGCCAAAGATCACGTCCTGCATCGAATGCCCTCTGACCGCGATCGGGGACTGCTCGCCGAGCGCCCACAGCACCGCGTCGGTGACGTTGGATTTGCCCGACCCGTTCGGGCCGACGATCACGCTCACGCCCGGCTCGAGCTCGAGCCGGGTCCGATCTGGGAAAGACTTGAACCCCTTGAGCGTGATCGACTTCAGATGCACGCGCCCGCGCCCCTCGCGTCTCGCGGTCTCAGGACCCTCATTGCCCCAGCGCCTCCAGCGCCGCCTGCGCGGCCTCCTGCTCCGCGTGCTTCTTGCTGCGCCCGCTGCCACGACCCACCTGCAGCCCGTCGATCGTGGCGCTGACCGAGAACGTGCGGGCATGCGGTGGCCCCTGCTCCTCGACGACCGCGTAGCTGACGAGCGCCCCGCGCCGTGCGAGTCGCTCCTGCAGAGCCGACTTGAAGTCGACCGAGCGCTCGAGCGCGTCCTCGATTTCTGGCCCGAACGCCCGCACCACCGCCGCCGCCGTGGTGTCGTACCCGAACTGCAGGTGGCAGGCTCCGATCACGGCCTCGATCACCGACGCGAGTACGCGCTCGGTGCCGATCAGCGCCGGCACGGCCGGCCCCGCCTCGGGGGGGGCCAGCGCACACAGACGCTCGGGCACGCCGAGGCGCTCGGCCACCGCACGGCAGGAGCGACCGGACACGGCCTGGGCGCGAATCTTGGTCAACGCGCCCGCGCCGAACCGTTCGGGCGCCAGCCGCGGATACAGGTGCGCGGTGACGGCGAGCGCGAGCACGCTGTCACCCAGGAAAGCGAGTCGCTCGTAGGAGTCCGCGCGCCTCGCTGTCCAGGACGCGTGCGTGAACACCGGGACCGCCAGCTCCGGCGGGAGCTGCTCGAGCAACTCGTGCAGCGTCTGAGAATCGACGCTCACTCAGGGTCGGAGCCTTGGCTGGTTCTCGCCGGCGGCTGCTGTGAGCGATCCACATGGGCGCTGTTCGCGAGCACGAACTCGACCGCCTCGCCGACGGTCAGGATCTTGGCCGCCTGCTCGTCGGAGATCTTGACCGCGCAGTTGTCCTCGAGCTCCTGCACCAGCGTGTAGAGGTCGAGCGAGTCGGCTTCGAGATCCTCCTTGAAGCGCGTGGACTCCCGGATCGCGCCCGGGTTCACCTCCAGCTCGTCGGCCAGGTGCGCGCAAATCAGCGCGAAGATCTGCTCCCGGTTCATTGGCCGAACACCGTAGCCGCCGGCTCGGACGCGCGGATGCCAACGCCATCCTCGGACAGCTCGCGCGGCGGGCGCAGCACGCCCGCTTGCAGCAGCGCCGCGCGTGTTCGAGCGATCAGGTCCTCCTCGACGCCGCGAGCGGCGACCTCGATCGCGCGGGCGAAGCCTCGCCGCGTGAACCGCCCGTGGGCGACCACACCCAGCCGCCTGAGCCCCAGCATGTATGCGCCGCCCGGGCCCTCCGGATCGATCTCCTCGCGCAGCCGCGCCACCGCCGGCGAGAGCAGCCAGCCCCCCAGCTTTGCGCGTCTCGAGCTCATCGCCACGTCGCGGATCGCCCGCAGTGTGCGGGCCGAGACCCCCTCGATCAGCTTCAGCGCGATGTTGCCGGTGAAGCCGTCCATCACGACCACGTCGGCGACTCCATCGGTCACGTGGGTCCCTTCGATGTTGCCGATGAAGTTCAAGCCGGCGCCGGTCTGTCCGGCGAGCGTGCGATGAACCCCGACCAGCTCCGGCGTTCCCTTGGCCGCCTCCTCTCCGTTGGAGAGCAGCGCGACGCGCGGAGACTCGATCCCGAGCGCGACCCGGGCGAAGGCCGAGCCCATGTGTGCGAACTGCACGAGGTGCTCGGGCCGGCAGGTGACGCTGGCGCCGACGTCGAGCAGCAGCACCGGCGAGGCGCCGGGGATCGGGATCGGCAGGGCCAGCGCCGGCCGGTAGATGCCGCGGTCACGCCGCAGGTGAAAGAGCCCGGCCGCGAGCGCCGAGCCGGTCGAGCCACCGGACACCAGCGCCTGTGCGCGGCCCTCGGCAACCGCTCTGGAGGCCTGCACGATCGACGCCTCCGGGGTCGACCTGACCGCATAGGCGGGATCCGGCACTTTCGCGATCGAGACCGGAGCGTCGATCACCTCGACTCCGGGCGCCACCGGACCGATCTCCTTGGCGGGACCGAACAGCAGCACGCCGATGCCTTCTGCCGCAGCGCGCGCCGCTCCGTGCGCCACCTCCTCGGGGCCGAGGTCCGCCCCGCCCGCGTCCACGGCGACCGTGACCATTGCCGAGTAGGTCAGTCGGCTTGCTCGCGGGTGTGCGCGCGGACCTCGCGACCCTTGTAGCTGCCGCACACCGGGCACACGCGGTGCGGGAGCCGGGCGCTGTGGCACTGCGGACACGCGTTGTAGGTCGGCGCACTGAGCTTGTGCTGCGCACGACGCTGCGCGGTACGGGCGTGGGACTGCTTCTGCTTGGGAACGGCCATCGGCGCGGGAGGCTATCAGGGGTCGCCAAGGGGGGCCTGGGCCCCGTGCGCGGCTCGGCAGCCACGCGACCGGCGGTCACCTTTTCTATTCGAGCCGCAGCTCTGAGAGCTTGGCCCAGCGGGGATCGCGCTCGCCTTGGTGGCGATGGTCGGGGCCGGAGGCGTTCAGGTCGGCTCCGCACAACGGGCACAGACCCGCGCAGTCCTCGCGGCACAGCAGCTTCGCCGGCAGCGCCAGCGCGAGCGCGTCCCGTGCCCACGCACGCAGATCGAGCACACCGCGCTCCACGTAGGGCGAGGCGAGCTCGTCGGCCACTCCCGGCTCTGCGACCTCGCGCCCGTCGGCTTGGGAGACCTCGCGCGCGTCGACCTCGCAGCTCCGAGCGGCGGGCTCGAGACAGCGCATGCAAGGACCGGCGAGGGTCGCCTCGAACCGGAGCCGGATCGCATAGCCGGGGCCGGTCGTGCGCGAGATATCCAGGCGCGCCGGCACCAGCTCGTCCTGCACCTGGTAGCGCTCACCGCCGAGGAGGTACGGGTCGACGCCTACGTGCGCCTCGAGCCGCCGTCCCTCGCCGGCGGCGAGGCGCAGTCCCTCCAAGTCGAAGCTGTCGGCGCGGAGGGGCACACGGCTCAGGATAGTGGCGCCACCCGCGCACACTCGGGCGCCACCCGCGATCATTGGCGCATGTCGACATGGTTTCGAACCTACGGCTTCGCCGACGTGCTCGACGGCCTGTTGATCGGCGCCTACCCGCTCGACGCCGAGGACGTCGCGATGCTCGAGTGGGTCGGGGTGCAGCGGATCCTGAACCTGGTCGAGGATCGCGAATACGACTTCGCTCAGCGCGGAGTGATCGAGTCGGCACTCGCGGACGCCGGGATCCAGGAGTGCCGCTTGGCGCTCACCGACTACGGCGGCCTGTCTCCCGATGAGCTCGAGGCGGCTGTTCAGGCGGTCCTGGCGTGGCTCGAGGAAGGCCTGCGCACATACGTCCATTGCCGAGCCGGATGGCAGCGCTCGGCCGCGGTCGCCGCGGGGGTAATCGCGCTCCGCGACGGCATCGACATCGACGACGCGCTTGCAGCTGTGCAGCGCCGCAAGCCATCGGCGGATCCGCTTCCCCACCAGCGCGAGGACCTCAGGCGCTGGTGGGAGGGTCGCAAGCCCGCTACTCGGCCGCGCGCGGACGGCGCACGGTGACCTCGTCCTCGCCGATCCGCCGGCGGATCGTCGTCCACGGCCGCGTCCAAGGGGTCTTCTTCCGGGACTCGACCCGTGAGCGCGCCGAGGCCGCCGGCGTCGTCGGCTGGGTTGGCAATCGTCGCGACGGTGCCGTCGAGGCGGTCCTGGAAGGCGATCCCGAGGCGGTTGAGAGCGTCGTGTCCTTCCTCGAGGCGGGGCCGGCGCATGCACGGATCGAGCGTGTGGAGGTACAGGAGGAGGCGCTCGACGGGCTGACCGGATTTGAGGTGCGCTGAACCGAGCCCCCGACACCGCTGCCCCGAGGTGGACAATCGGACAACGACCCGCTCGGCGCCCCTTGGAGCTCCAGTGGGGCGTTTCCATCCCCCCAGGCGGTCAACGCCCCAGTCGAGTCGCGTGCGCCGCCGAGTGGGGCGTTNNNNTATCCAGGCGGCATCGGCCCGAGGCCTTCCCACCCTGCGACGTGCTGAATCTCCGCGTGGCCACCACTGCCGAAGGGACCGGCTCGAGGGCGTGCATCGGCGAAACGACGCTAGCGGCGTTCCCCGGGCGCTGCCCGGCCAGCCGCAGCACATCGCGCGAGCCTCCAGGGAGACGTGTGTAGATCTGGGTGAATTGACCGATCTTCGGGCGAAGACGCCGCCCTGGCCCTCAAAGGGGGCCGCTCAGCGCGCCAGCGCCCCCTCGAACGCCTCCCGCGCCGCGTCGCCGTGGACCGTGAACACGACTCGCTCCAAAGCACTGCCGGCGCCCAAGTGCCGGCGCACCTCCTCGACCTCGATCCGCGCCGCCTCGGCGAGCGGGAATCCGCCCACCCCCGTCCCGAACGCGACCAGTGCCAACGACCTCGCCCCGAGCTTTTCGGCGACCCGCAGCGTGCTCGCGGTCGCCTGGCGGATCACCGAAGCCGAGGTCACACCGTCCAGCTCCATCGTCGCGGCATGGATCACCCACCGGCACGGCATCGAACCGCCGGCGGTCGCGACCGCCTCCCCGAGCCCGATCGGCGCGAGCGCGGAGCTCTCGCGCTGGACCTGCGGCCCGCCCGCGCGGGAGATCGCCCCCGCCACCCCGCCCCCATGCAGCAGCCGCGTGTTGGCGGCGTTGGCGATCGCGTCGACCGCCAGCGAGGTGACGTCCGCGTCCAGGACCTCGATCGCCAAATCGAACCAGGGCGCGCTTGCGCGCCCCCTACCCCACTTCCGCCGGCTCGTCCTTGCCCGCGAGCCGGTCGCGCCCGCGCTGGACCGCCGCGATGAACTTCGAGAGGTTTACCTCGAGCGTGTTGAGAATCTCGTCGGCGTAGTCCTCGGCACCGAGGCGGATCTCACGCTCACGAGCGCGGGCGTCCTCGATGATGTCCTCGGCTGCGCGCTCGGCCTGCTTGGTGACCTCCTCCTCGGAGATCAGCCGCTCCTGGCGGTCGCGTGCCTCGGTGACGATCCGCTCGGCCTCGCGCTTTGCCTCCGCGAGCATCTCCTGGCGCTCCTT
>QHBV01000246.1:0-27988 GCA_003244035.1 Solirubrobacterales bacterium
ACCCTCACCGGCGAGCACCTCGCGGCGTACGTCGGCACCTGACCGAGGCCCTCGCGGACACCGGAAGATCCAGTTCCCGGCTCGCCTACGGCGAGTCGCCCTACGTGATCGGGCTACAAGCCCAGCTTCTGACAGGCCGGGGTGCTCGTGACGACCTTGTCGAGCTCCTTGCTCTTGAGCCCGCTGAAGCTCGTGTCGATGCTGGCCATCGAGGACTTGACACCCGAGCTGAGCTGCGCCGCGGCCGTCCGGAACCGCTGCACGCTGGCGGTCGGAAGCGAGCTCGCCTGACTGGCGGCCTGGGTGAGCGAGCCCTTGAGCTGCATGAACGCGGTCACGATCGCCGAGGAGATCGCCTTGCCGTTGCCGATCTTCGGTGACCCCGCTGCCTTCAGCTGACTCGCAGCCTGATCGCTCGCCGTGGCCACGGATGAGAAGAAATGCTGCAGAAGCTGCCTACCCTGTACCGGGCTCGCCTTCGAGAGGTCAAGCGAGCCGCTCGAGACGAGCTTCTGCTGAAAGGGCCCGATCGCCCCGCACACCGACTTGGCGTACGCGGCTGGGCTCACACTGGAGGAGGAGCCGCCGCAGCCGGCGAGCAGCGCCATCATCACGAGCACGCCAACTGTCGCAGATGCCTTTCGCCCGAGCACGGTGCGGCACCTTACCGGAACCCGGCGGCAGCGGCGATCTGGGCAAACGCCGCCGCCGGATCATCGGACCCGAACACGGCCGATCCCGCCACGAGCAGGTTCGCACCCGCGTCCACCACCGCTCCGGCGGTGTCCTCGTTTACCCCTCCGTCGACCTCGAGCGCGACGGTCTCGGGAAGACCGGACCGCATCCGCGCGAGCTTGCCGAGTGAGGCGGCTATGAACTTCTGGCCCCCCCAGCCTGGATTGACGCTCATGCACAGCGCAAGGTCGAGGTCGTCGCCGACCTCGACCAGCACTCCGGTCGGCGTCCCCGGACAGATCGCCGCGCCGGCGTCACAACCGGCCTCATGGATCGCCGCGAGCGCGTAGTGCAGGTGCGGCGTGGCCTCGGGGTGAACCGTGATCGCGTCGGCGCCTGCCCGCGCGAACTCGGCCACCAGCGCCTCGGGTCGTTCGATCATCAGGTGGACGTCGATGACCGCGCCGGAGCTGTGGACCTGATCGGCGAGCGCGCCCACGATCAGCGGGCCGATCGTGATCGGCGGGACGAAATGGCCATCCATCACATCGACGTGGATCACGCGGGCGCCGGCGGCCAGCACTTCCCCGACCTGGGCTCCCAGACGGGCGAAGTCGGCCGACAGGATCGAAGGCGCCAAGTGACGCTCGCGGAGGCGTTCGTTGGCCACTAGACCGCTCTCAGCATGCTGCCATGGCAGTGGTTGCAGGCGACGATCGCGGTGCTCGACATTCGCACGATCGTAGAGTGCTCGCCGCAATTGGGGCACACCGAAACGAGCTCGTATCGTTGCAGGCAGTAGACGCAGCGGTAGCGGCCGGGCACCGCCGTCGGGCGCAGCCACGGCTCGCCGCACCCGGGGCACTCCGGACCGAGCTTGGTTGCAGGTTCGCTCACGGTGCCGCACAAGGGTAACGGGACCGTCAGCTCCCAGTGCGGCGCAGCCGCGCAATGAAGAAGCCATCGGTGCCATCCCGATCCGGTAGCAGCTGCAGCCCGCTGCGAAAGCTGGGCTCGCTCCAGTCCGGGTGCACCGCGCCAAGGTCGTCCGCCACGAACTCCGGGTGGGTCCGTAGGAACCACCTGACCACCTCCTCGCCCTCTTGTCGGGAGATCGTGCAGAGCGAGTACGCGAGCACGCCTGCCGGGGCGGTCGCCTCACCGGCGACGGCGAGGATTCGCCGCTGCAGGGCCGCGAGCTCGGCGACCGTCCCGGGAACCACGCGCCAGCGCAGATCGGGCCGTGCCTGCAGCGTCCCGAGACCGCTGCAGGGCGGGTCGACCAGCACCCGGTCGTAGAGCCCATGTGCGCGTACGCTCAGCGCATCGCGGCACTCGACCCGCACGCAACTGGCCCCCATGCGCCGGCAGGTTCGCCCGAGCGCCTCCGCGCGACCCCGATGACGCTCGACCGCGACCACCTCGCCGGCGTCCTGCATCAGCGCAGCAAGCTGGGTCGTCTTCGCGCCGGGGGCGGCACAGAGGTCGAGCACGCGGTCCCCCGGACGAGGATCGAGCACCCGCGCGACCAGCATCGACCCGCGCGACTGCGGCATGATCGCGCCGGTCTCGAACAGCGCCGAGGCGTGGGCGTCGAACGGGGCCTCCAGCACGAGCCCCTCCGGCAGCCCGGGCGCTGGACGGGCGGGGACGGGCAGGCGCGCGCGCACATCGCCGATCGTGCTGCGCAGCGTGTTGACCCGCAGCGCCGACTCAGCCGGCTGGTTGAGGACTCCCATCAGCGCGCGGGCGCGGTCGGCCCCGAGCTCCCGCCACCAGCGCTCGGCGAGCCAAACTGGCAGCGAGTGCATCAGCGCCGCCTGCTCGGGCGTGCGATCGTCGAGCGCATCGAGGATCCCCCGGCCCTCGCGAATCGCGCGGCGCAGGACCGCGTTGACGAGCGGCGCGCCTCCGCGGCCTGGTCCGCGCCGGCCTGGGCCATTGGCGAGCTTGGCAAGCTCGACGCTCTCGTTGACGGCTGCGTGCTCTGCCACGCCGTCCAGGAACAACAGTTGGAGCAGTCCGACCCGGAGCGCCGCGAGCACCGGGGGCTCGAGCTCGGGCAGCGGGCGCGAGCACAGCCTAGCGGCGACGTGGTCGAGCGTCGCGCGTCGCTGGACGGTGCCGTAGGCGAGCGCCATCGCGAACGCCCGCTCGCGCGGGGCCAGACCGGCTGCCTCGGCGTGCATCGCGCGATCGGCGTAGGCGCCGTGCTCGAACACGCGGCGGATCACCGCGAAGGCACAGGTGCGGGCTGGGGAAACCGCGGACAACCGGGCTGATGGTGGCCGGGCGGCTACGGGCTCCCACGCCCTTGCAGGCCCCGTAGATAATCCTCCGCGCTGATCGGGCGGCGGCCGGCGGGCTGGACCACCATGAGCTCAAGCGCTCCCCAGGCGCAGCCGAGAACCGGGCGCGACCCTTCCAGCGAGAGCGTCCCGAGCGTTATCGGGGCCTCGTCATCAGCCAGCGCGCGAGCCTCGCGAACCCCGAGCCACTTCCCGTCCTCGAGCTCGACATGGGCGCCGATGTGCGGGGTTAGCGCCCTGACCATGCGCTCGAGCTCGATCGCCGGCCTGACGGGATCGAGCAGGCGATCCCCGGCCGAGATCTTCTCGGCATAGCTCGCGAGCGCGTCGTCCTGCTCGATGCATGGCCGCGAGCGCGTGAGCGCGCGGACGAGCAGCTCGCCGCCAAGCTCCTGCAGCCGCTCGGAAAGCGTTCCGTAAGTGTCTGTGGACTCGATCGCCTCAGCCTGCGCCAAGCACACCGGCCCGCTGTCGAGGCCGGCGGTGACGCGCATGATCGAGACGCCCGTGCGCTCGTCCCCGGCCATGATGGCGCGCTCGATCGGTGCGGCGCCGCGCCATCGGGGAAGCAGCGAGGGGTGTACGTTGAGCATCGGGTGCGCGGACAGCAGCGGCTCGGTGATCAGCGCCCCAAAGGCACACACACAGACGACGTCGGGGCGAGCGCTCGCGATCATGGCGCGCGGCTCGTCCTGGTTGATCGACTGCGGCTGGTCGAGCTCGAGCCCGAGCTCGCGGGCCGCCTGTGCCACCGGCGGCGGCGCCAGCCTGCGACCACGGCCCCGGCGACGATCGGGCCTCGAGATCACCAGCGCAGGACGGTGCGGCGAGCCCGCCAGCCGGCGCAGGACCGCGACGGCGAACTCGGAGGTACCGAGAAAGACGGTCCGCACCTAGTTCACACGGCCGGCGGAGCGGCGCGCTCAGGCCGCCTGCCGACCTTCCCGCAGCGCACGCATCGCGCCCTTGCGCTGCTCGCGCGTGGTGCGGTCGAGGATCAACACGCCGTCGAGATGGTCGATCTCGTGCTGGATCACACGTGCCTCGAGCCCGGACGCCTCGACCAGGATCTGTTCGCCATCGAGGCCCAGCGCCCGCACCCGCACGTGGATCGGGCGCTCAACCTCGACGAGCACCTCGGGGAGGCTCAGGCACCCTTCCTCGACCATCTCCTCCTCCTTGCCACACCACTCGATCTTAGGATTGATCAGTGTCGCCACCTCCGCCTGCTGCGCGACGCGGTAGACGAGCAGCCGGTGCAGCACGCCCACCTGCGTGGCCGCCAGGCCTACGCCCATCGCATCGTTCATCAGCTCGCTCATCCGCTCCACCTCGAAGCGAAGCGCACGATCGAAGCGCTGCACCGGTCGCGCTCGGGTGCGCAGGACGGGATCGCCGAACTTGCGCACCTGCGCGAGTGCCGCCGCACGCCGGGCGGCCAGCTCCGGGTCGAGCTCGTCCTCGCCAGCGGCGTCGCTCGCGGTCTGCTCGAGCTCACGCTCGCCGTCGCTCTGCTGATCGGCCACGACTCCAGTTTACGATCCAGCTCACTGTGGGTCGACGTCGACGCTGACGCTCACGCCCCGTCCACGGCGCGCAGGAACGAGTGAGTCGACCGCCGCTCCGACGGCGGCGATCGCCACGGTCCGCTCGCCGGCCTTGACGACAAGCTGCGCCCGCGCGCGGCCGCGGAGCGCAAACAGTGGCGCCGGTCCGAGCACAGACGCCCCGGGGGGGTTGATCCGGTCCTTGAGCGTCGCGGCGAGCGCGAGGGCATCGACCGCGGCGCTCGCGGAGCAGACGACGCGGATCAGGGTCGCAAACGGCGGGTAGCCGAGCATTCGGCGGCGCTCGAGCTCTCCCCTCAGAAAGCCGTCCGCGTCGTAGCGGGCGGCAAGGACGATCGAGCGCGCCGTCGGGGCCAGCGTCTGGACAAGCACCCGCGCGTCCCCGGGTGCCTCCGCGGGGTTGCCCCCGGGGCGGCCCGCGCCGGAGCGCCCGGTCCGGCCGGCGAGCTGGGTCACCAACGCGAACGTCCGCTCCTCCGAGCGGAAATCGGGGAAACGAAGCGTCTGGTCGGCGTCGATCACGACGCCGAGGCCAATGTCGGGGAAGTCGTGTCCCTTGGCCACCATCTGGGTTCCCACCAGCACGCCGGCCGGGCTCGCCTGGAAGCGCTGCAGCGTCCGCGCCCGTGACCCGAGCCCGACCGAGTCGGCGTCCAGTCGAAGCACGGGAAAGCGCTCGTCGTGCAGCGCGTCGGCGAGCTCGGCCTCGAGTCGCTCGGTCCCGGCGCCGTGGCGCGCGAGCGCGACCGACGAGCACTCGGCGCAGCGGCTCGGCACCCGCTGGCGATGCCCGCAGTGATGGCACGCCACATGGCCCTCTGCGCGGTGCAGCACCAGCGCTACCTCGCAGTTGGGGCACATCCACACGTGCCCGCACGAGCGGCACGACAGGAAGTTCGACCACCCGCGACGGTTGACGAGCACGATCGCCTTGCCGCCGGCGCGCTTGGTGTCAGCCAGCGCGCTGCGCGTCAGGGGGTGCAGCGGGTGATGGCAGCCACGCATGTCCAGGATCTCGACCGGCGGGAGCGGTCGGCCGTCGATCCGGGTGCGCAGCCGCAGGCGCGGCAGCGTCGCGCTCTCCGGCCGGGGGGTCGCGCTTCCGAGCAGCAACGCCGCGCCGTGCTCGCGGGCTCGGCGCTCGGCGACGGCGCGGGCGTCGTAGCGCGGATCGCCCTCGTGCTTGTAGGAGGACTCGTGCTCCTCGTCGACCACGATCAGCCCGATCTCCGCAAGCGGCGCGAACACGGCCGAGCGCGGGCCGACGCATACGCGCGCGCGCCCGCCGGCGAGCGCCATCCACTCGTCGTGGCGCTCCCCGCGGCTCATCCCCGAGTGCATCACCGCAATCACGTCGCCGAAGCGAGCTTGAAAGCGCGCCAGCGCCTGGGGTGTGAGCGCGATCTCTGGCACCAGCACAATCGCGCCGCGGCCGGCGGCGAGCGTCGCCTGGACCGCGCGCAGGTACACCTCGGTCTTCCCCGACCCGGTGACGCCGTGTAGCAGAAAGCACCCATCCTCGTTCGGGCCGCTGCGGCCGGAGATCGCCTCGAGCACGGGGACCAGGGCACGCCGCTGCTCGCTCGTGAGTGGCGGCGGGGTAGCCGGCGCGCTGCCCACATCGTGGCGCTCGGGGCGTCGCGGCTGGGTGCACGCCCCGAGCGCGACCAGTCCGCGAGTTTCGAGCCGCCTCAGCGCCGCCGTCCCGAGCTCCGCCGCGACCGCCCGACCGCCGCGATTCAACCTCTCGAGCAACGCCCGCTGGCGCTCGGACAGCCGCGCCTGTGCGCCGAGCGCATCCTTCCCGGCGGGCGTCAGCTCGGCTACCAGCACCTGCTTGGGTCGCATCCCCGCAGTCGCTCCCGGCGCCAGCACCAGCGACAGCGCGCGCGCCGGCGTCGAGCAGTACTCGACCGCCATCCACTCGGCCAGCGCGACGAGATCGGGTGGGATGCCGGTCGGCAGCACCGCAACGGGCTCCGCGAGCCGATCGACCGGAAGCTCCGATCGGCTCGTCAGCTCAACCACCACACCGAGCGGCCGGGCGCCACCGAACGGAACCCGCAGCAGCGACCCCACGCGGATGCCGCGCTGGTCCGGCCCCAGCCGATAGTCGAACGGGCCGCGCACGGCGCGGGTTCGCGTCAGCGGCTGCACCCGCGCGATCACCGCGGCCAGAACGGCTTGCGCTCACGCATCGGCTGCGCAGGGTAGAGCGCGGGCAGGATGCGACGTGACGGCCTCGGGAGCATTCGCGGTCGGCCAGGCGCGCACATTCAGCGCATCCGGCCGCCTCTACGTCCGCAGCGCCGCTCCCTCCAGCCCGGCGGCACTCCGCAGCGCGTCGGCCTTGTCCGTGCGCTCCCACGTGAAGTCGTGATCGTCGCGACCGAAGTGGCCGTAGGCGGCGGTCTTCTGAAAGATCGGGCGATGCAGCCTCAGGTACTGGCGAAAGGCTCCCGGCCGCAGGTCGAAGTGCTCTGCGATCAGCTCGAGGATCCGGCCGCGGCCGATCTTCTCGGTGCCGAACGTGTCGACCATCACCGAGACGGGATGCGCGACGCCGATCGCGTAGGCGACCTGGATCTCGGCGCGGTCGGCGAGCCCCGCGGCGACGACGTTCTTGGCGACGTAACGCGCGGCGTACGCGGCCGAACGGTCGACCTTGGAGGGATCCTTGCCGGAGAAAGCACCGCCACCGTGACGTGCCATGCCCCCATAGGTGTCGACGATGATCTTGCGACCGGTCAGGCCGCAGTCGCCCATCGGGCCGCCGATCACAAACCGACCGGTCGGATTGACCAGGAAGCTCTTGTGGAGCTTACGTGGGTCGAACAGGTCTTCGGGCAGCACCGGCTCGATCACGTGCTCCCACAGATCATCCTTGATCAGCGACTCCGCGCCCTCGCGGTGCTGGGTCGAGATCAGGAGCTTCTCGATCTCGACCGGCCGTCCATCGACGTAGCGCACCGTCACCTGTGTCTTGCCGTCGGGCCGCAGGTACGGGACGATCTCGGCCTTGCGTACGTCCGCCAGGCGCTTGGCCAGCTTGTGGGCCAGTAGGATCGGCAGCGGCATCAGCTCGTCGGTCTCGTTGCTGGCGTAGCCGAACATCATTCCCTGGTCCCCTGCGCCGGCCAGATCGAGCTCGTCGTCGTCGCCGGGGTCGGTGCGGGCCTCGTATGCCTGGTTGACCCCTTGCGCGATGTCGGGCGACTGCTTGTCGATCGCGTTGATCACCGCGCACGTGTGGCAGTCGAAGCCGTACAGCGCATTCGTGTAGCCGATCCGCTTGACCGTCTCGCGGGCGATCTCCTGAATGTCGACGTACGTCTCGGTCGTGATCTCACCCGAGACCACGACGAGTCCCGTGTTGACGAGCGTCTCACACGCCACGCGTCCGCTGGGGTCGTCGCGCATGACCGCGTCGAGCACGCCGTCTGAGATCTGGTCGGCGATCTTGTCTGGATGGCCCTCGGTCACGGACTCGGACGTGAACAGGTGCTCGTTGTCGGAAAGCTCGGTCATGGGATCTGGAGGAACAGCTCCGCGGTCGAATCGGCCTCCCCGTGCGTCGACTGCAGACCAACCGCGCGGACCTTGAAGAGATCGGCTCGCAGCGCGCGGTACCGCGCGCCCCGCGTCAATCCGGTCTGCTCACCGAGGCTGAGGAGCTGGGTGAAGTCGAGGAAGAGTAGCGAGGTCACCCGCGGCGGGGAGCCGGGGAGGGTCGCTCGATAGCCGGCATCGCCGGTCAGCGACCGCGTGTGCGCCAGCACGGCGGCGACTGCGTCAAGGTTCGTCGAGATCACGACGAGGCCATTTGAGACGGCGTAGTCGAGCTCCAGGCCGGGCGCCAGCGAGAGCTGGTGAGCGGTGACCGCACCGATCTGCCTGTCGTTGAACACCGGCACCTGACCCTCGCCCGCAGCGGTGCGTTGGAAGGCCTGGGCGAGCGGGGCCTGCAGCGCGGCAAGCTGCTCGCGCGCGCCAGTTTCATCGGATGTGCGCGCGATGATCGAGAGCGACGGCGCGTGGCCGCGTGAGGGCGTGATCGCCACAGCCGTCTCACCGTGAAAGAGCGAGACGAACTGTCGCACGTCCACCCCCTCGGAGCCCAGCTGCTGGCCGAGCCGGTGCAGCAGCGGTCCGATCTGGGCCGCCAGCCCGGCCGCGGCGCCGGCGCCGAGCACGTGCGGTGCGATCCGATCGAGCCCGCTGAGGTCGAGCATCAGGATCGAGCCCGACGGAGCTGCGCTCTGCAGCGTGGGGGTAAAGGGCGTCGATCGTGGCCCGTTCACCGCGAGCAGCGACGGGTCAAACGCGCTGTGGACCCGCAGGCGGGCGCCGCCGGGTGCAGCCGAAAGTGACAGCGTGACGCCATCCAGCGCAGGCTGGTAGAGCAGCACGCCAAGCGCACCGACGATCCCTCGCTGCGGCGCGAGCAGGCGGCGCACGCCCGCTCCCGAGGCATAGGCATCGAGCACCCGATCGGCAGGCTCGCCGGCGGCGGCCCGGACGTAGACCGGATTGCGCTGGAGCGACGGCGCGTGGCCAGAGGCGACATCGATCGCCGCACGCACGCTGGAGTCCTGTCCGAGCACCATGTAATGACTGACGAACGCCAGCTCCGTACCGGAGGAGGAGTACCGCAGCAGCGTCGTGCCGCGATAGCTTCCCGCGGCGGCTGCGCCGGCCCGGGTGACGAACGCCTGCGCCCCACGGCGGTCGCGCACATCGAGCACGATCAGCGAGCCGGCCGTACTGGTCGGCGTGTTGAGCAGCGCAAGCGCCGCCTCGGAGCCCAGCCACGGCTTCACCTGCTGCGCGAAGCGCGCAGAGCCGGATCCCGAGACGATCGCGCCCAGCCTTGTCTGGACGGTGGCGCTGATCACGGGGTAATCGGGAAACCGCGCCGCCAATGAGAGCGCCTGCTGGACCGCCGGGCGGTTGGAGTCGACCGAGACGTGCACATACGCAAGCGCGTCGGCGGGGACGATCGCCGCAGCACCGGTCGCGGGCCCGGCTTGGCTTGATCCGCCGCCACTCAACAGGAGCACGAGCACGACCACGAGCACGACCACGAGCGCGACGAGCCCGATCGGCGCCAGCGCCGCGGCTCGGCGCCGGTCGGGCGGAAAGCGAGGACGACCTGTGGGCAACCGCGGGCGCGGGCGGCGGGAAGGCAGCCGCGAACGCTGCAGGCGAGAGGGAAGGTGCGGGCGCCGCAGGCGGGGGCGGGGCAGGCTGGAGGGCAGGTGCGGGCGCGGCAACCTGCTCACGGGCGAGCACCCGACCGCCGCTCGTGGCGCTCCACGAAATCGATGATCAGCGGGATTCCATCGAGCCGGTAGCGCTCGCGCAAGCGGTTCTCGAGGTAGTAGGCGTAGTCGCGCGTGACGCGCGGGCGTGAGTTCACCTGCACCGAGAATCGCGGCGGGGGCTCGGATGTCTGGGTCATGAACAGGAGCTTGAGTCGGTGCCCATCACCTCGGCGGCGGCTTCCCGATGGCGGCTGGCGGGCGGCTACCAGCTCGGCGAGGAAACGGTTCAGCTGGGAGGTTGGAATCCGGCTGCGGCGGCGGTCCCCCAGCCCGACGGCCTCGACCAGCAGCCGCTCTACGTGCCTGCCGGTCAGTGCGCTGGCGGTCATCACGCGGGGGCGAAGCCGCAGCTTCGTCCCCGCGCGGGCGCGTTCGTGGACGAGATCGAGCTCCGCCGCCAGGTCCCACTTGTTGAGCACGAGCGCCGTCGCGCAGCCGCTCGTCATCGCCAGCTGCGCAATGCGCAGGTCCTGCGCGGTGATCCCCTCGCGGGCGTCGCAGACGACCAGCGCGACGTCGGCACGCTCGGCCGCACGCCGCGAGCGAAGCGAGGTGTAGTACTCGAGCGACTCTCCCACCTTCGCCTGTCGCCGCAGGCCGGCGGTATCGACGAGGATGAGCTCCCGCCCCCCAAACGACATCGGCTGGTCGATCGCATCGCGGGTGGTGCCGGCGACCGGCGAGACGATCACCCTGCCGACGGCTTCGCGGCTGCCACCCGCGGCTTTGCCGCCGGGACCGGTTCCGAGAAACCGGTTCACGAGCGAGGACTTGCCGACGTTCGGGCGCCCGATCACGGCCAGGCGGATCGGAACCCCGCCGGGCGCGGCCTCGGCGTGGGTCCGGTTGGCCGGAACGGGCGCGGCCTCAGCGTTCTCGGCCCCCGTGTGCTCGGCCCCATCGTTGTCGGCCCCAGTGTGCTCGGCTTGGACGGGCTCGGCGGGCGCGGGCGCAAGCTCAGCCAGGCGGTCGAGCAGGTCGCCGGTGCCGAGCCCATGCGCCGCCGACACCGCGATCGGATCGCCGAGACCGAGCGCGTAGAACTCGGCAGCGAGCGGGAGGTCGGCTGCGGTGTCGATCTTGTTGGCCGCGACCAGCACCGGTAGCGCCGAGCGGCGGAGCACCTCGGCGATCTCGTGATCGCCGCCGCGCAGCCCCGCCCTTGCGTCCACGACGAGCACCGCCGCCGCGGCATCGGCAAGCGCCGCACGAGCCTGAGCCTGGATCTGGCGGGCGAGCACGGCGGTGTCCTGCAGATCGACCCCACCGGTATCGATCAGCGTCAGCACCCTTCCGTTCCAGTCGGCCTGCAGCTCCTTGCGGTCGCGGGTCACCCCCGCGAGCTCGTGCACCACCGCCTCGCGAGACTGCGTCAGCCGGTTCACGAGCGAGGACTTGCCGACGTTCGGATATCCGACCACCGCCACTTTCATCTCTAGCGCGAGCCTACCGGCGCAGCGCCACCACCATCGCCACGACCCGCGCGACCGTCTGCTCGAGGCTCAGGCCGGTGGTATCGAGCATCACCGCACCGGGCGCCGGCGCGAGCGGTGCATGATCGCGGGTGCTGTCGCGCTCGTCGCGGATCGTCTGCTCGGCGAGCACTGTTGCCTCATCGCCACCGAGCTCCGCCGCCCGCCGCCGCGCGCGCTCCGCCGGATTGGCGGTCAGGAACACCTTGACCTCGGCTTCGGGCGCGACGATCGTGCCGATGTCCCGGCCCTCGGCGACCCAGTCTCCATGCGCGAGCAGCCGGCGCTGCTCGGCGACCATTGCCTCGCGTACGACCGGGTCCGCGGCTGCCCGGGAGGCGCCCTCGGATACCGCCGGCGCCCGGATCGCGCGGGTCACGTCGCGGCCGTCGAGCAGCACCCGGTCCTCGAGCGAGATCGTCAAGGCGGGCGCGATCGCCGCGGGTGACGCGTCGCGCTCGAGTGCGGCCAGCGCTACGCAGCGGTACATCGCCCCCGAGTCGAGGTAGGTGAAGCCGAGCTCCGCCGCGACCGTGCGCGCGACCGTCGACTTCCCCGCTCCGGCGGGACCGTCGATCGCGACAACCGTCATGCGACCAGCCGCGCGATGTCGCCGGCGAACCCGGGATATGAGACGGCCGCCGCCTGCATCCCGACGACCTCGACCCCCTCCCGCGAGGCGAGCCCGGCGACCGCACCGAGCAGCGCGAGACGGTGGTCGCCCTGCGCGTGCAGGCGGCCGCCGCGCAACCCGCCCGTGCCGCGCACGGTCAGACCGTCCGAGCTCCCCTCGATCTCAGCGCCGAGCGCGCGCAGCCCGGCGACCACTGTCGCGATCCGGTCTGACTCCTTGACGCGCAGCTCCGCAGCGCCCTGCACGACCGTCTCGCCCTCGGCGAAGCAGCCGAGCAGCGCGACCAACGGCAGCTCGTCGATCGCCAGCGGGACCTCGTGCGCTTCCACGGTGGTTGCACCGAGCGGGCCGCTGCGGACGTCGAGGTCGGCGACCGGCTCGAGCGGATCGAACCCCCCGACCGCCTCGAGCTCGCCGAGAACGTTTGCTCCCATCCGCTGAATGATGCGCAAGAAACCGGCTCGCGTCCAGTTGACGCCGACGCCCTCGAGCAATAGGCGCGAGCCGGGCACCAGCACCCCGGCCGCGATCAAGAAGGCCGCCGAGGAGACGTCGCCCGGAACCTCGACCCGCTCGAGGCCCAGCTCGCCGGCGTTGCCGACGGTCGTGCGCACGCCGCCCGATGGGCTGGCCTCGCGGCGCACGGCTGCCCCTGCCTGCATCAGCAGCCGCTCGGTGTGGTCGCGCGAGGGCACCGGCTCGATCACGGTGGTGGAGTCGGTCGCCAGGCCCGCTAGCAGGACGCATGACTTGACCTGGGCGCTGGCGACCGGGAGCTCGTACTCGATCCCGTGGAGCGCCGCGCCGTGGACGGTGAAGGGCGCAAATCGTCCCTGGCGGGCATCGATCGTGCCCCCCATCCGCCCCAGCGGCTCGGCGATCCGATCGACGGGGCGGCGGCGAATCGAGTCATCGCCGTCGAGCGTGAACGATCGCTCGTGCTGAAAGGCGAGCCAGCCCGGAAGCAGCCGCAGCAGCGTCCCCGCATTGCCGACATCGATCGCTCCCCCGGGCGCACGCGCGCCGCGCAGCCCGCGCCCTGCGATCACCACGTCATCGCCGTGCACATCGGCGCTCACCCCGAGCGCGCGCAGCGCGTCGAGCGTCGAGCGCGTGTCGGCGGCGTCGAGGAAGTTGCCGATCCGCATCTGCCCGGGCGCCATCGCCCCGATGATCGCGGCGCGGTGCGAGATCGACTTGTCGCCGGCGACGCATATGCGCCCGCGCAGCGGCCCCGAGGGGCTGAACCGAGCGTTCACGCCCGCGCCACCGGGAACCCGAGCTCGCCGATCAGCTCCTGGGCGCGCCGCGCCGGCTCCGCACCCGAGATCCACAGCGCGACCACGCCCTCGCTCATGTCGGCTGCCGGGTACAGCGCCATATCGGTGATGTTGACGCCGGCGCGGCCGAGCGCGAGCGCGAGCTCGGCGATCACGCCGGGGCGGTTGGGCACCGACGCGCGCAGCTGGAACAGCTCACCGCCGGCCAGCTGCCCCTCGAGCAGGCGCCGGCGATCCAACGCGGCCTGCTCGTTCCAGGCGGTGACGCGGTCGGCGTCGCCAGCGCGCAGCGCGTCGTGCACGCGCCCGAGCGCGGCGATCGCCCGCTCGATCCCGCTCGCCAGCGCGTCGCGATTGGAGACGTATATGTCGGTCCAGATCGCGCTCGGCGCCCCCGCGACGCGGGTCGCGTCGCGAAAGCTCGGACCGGTTGCGGGCAGGCGCTCGCCGCCGGAGGCGAGCGCCTGCGCAGCCTGGGAGACGAGCACGTTCGCGAGCACGTGGGGCAGGTGCGAGACCGTCGCCAGGATCTCGTCGTGGGTCTCGGGGTCGATCGCAGCAGGCGCCGCGCCAAGGCCGTGGAGCAGGCGGTGGAGCCGCTCGTACAGCATCCCCGAGGTGGCCGAGGTCGGCGTCAGGTACCAGGTCGCGCCCTCGAACAGATCCGCGCGGGCATGCTCCACGCCGGCGCTCTCGGCGCCGGCCAGCGGATGACCGCCGACGAAGCGCGGGCCCGGGTGCGCCGCGACCACCGCGCGCTTGGTCGACCCCACGTCCGTGACCACGCACTGCGCCGGCGCGGCCGCCAGCACGGCGCCGATGGTGTCCGGCAGCGCTCCCACCGGGACCGCGACGAACACCGCCTCGGCACCGCACACGGCTTCTGCAAGCCCGCCGCACGCGCGGTCGATGGCGCCCCGCGCCAGCGCGGCTCGCAACGCCTCTTCGGACGCATCGAAGCCGGCCACGGACGCCTCCAGCCGCTCGCGCGCGGCAAGGCCGATCGAGCCGCCGATCAGGCCGACGCCGATAACCGCGATGCGCGTGCTCAAACGGCTGACAGCGCCTTGCCCGCGAGCGCGGCCGCCGCCTGTACCCGCTCGACGTAGTCGGCGAACTCGTCGGTGGCGAGCGCCTGCGGCCCGTCGCAGATCGCCTCCTCGGGTCGCGGGTGGACCTCGACGATGATCCCGTCGGCGCCCGCAGCCGCGGCCGCCAGCGACAGCGGCGTCACCAGGTCACGCCGCCCGGCGGCGTGACTCGGGTCGACGATCACCGGGAGGTGGCTGAGCTCCTTGAGCACCGGGATCGCCATCAGGTCGAGCGTGAAGCGGTAGGCGGTCTCGAAGGTCCGGATCCCGCGCTCGCACAGGATCACCGCCTCGTTGCCCTCCTTGAGGATGTACTCGGCCGCCATCAGCAGCTCCTCGAGCGTGCTCGACAGGCCGCGCTTGAGCAGCGCCGGAGTACCAGAGCGGCCGACCTCGGCCAGTAGCGGATAGTTCTGCATGTTGCGCGCGCCGATCTGCAACACGTCGGCGACCTCGAGCACCTGATCGAGGTCACGCGCGTCCATCACCTCGGTGACGATCGGCAGTCCCGTCTGCTCCTTTGCCTCGGCGAGCAGCCGCAGCCCCTCCTGGCCGAGTCCCTGAAACGCGTACGGTGAGGTCCGGGGCTTGTACGCGCCACCGCGGAAGAAGCTCGCGCCGGCGTCGCGGACGACACGGGCGGACTCGAGCGTCTGCTCGCGCGACTCGACGGTGCATGGCCCCGCGATCACGGCGAAGCGCTCGCCGCCGATCTTGCGTCCGGCGATCTCGAACACGCTGCGCACGCCGTGCTTGAACTGGGTCGAGGCGAGCTTGTACGGCTTCGAGATCGGGACCACGCGCTCGACGCCCGGGGCCCCCTCGAGCTCGAGCCGGGCAACGTGCTCGCGGTCTCCGATCGCGCCGATCACCGTCACCTCCTCGCCCGCGCTGACGTGGGTACGCGCGCCGACGCTCTGCACTCGCTCGATCACGGCCTGCACCTCCTGGGCCGTGGCCGTCGGTTTCATCACGATCATCATCTGCTGTCCTTTCTCAGTGCGTCGCGCCGCGCTCGCACCAGGTGCCTGGAGACTGTACGGAAGGGCGAGGCCCCGGGTCCTTGCGGCGCTCGGCCACGGGGTCGTTGCGGCGCTCGGCCTCCGAGCGAGCCCGCGCGCGTGGCGTCGGGCGGGAGAGCAGGGCCGGGCGCCTAGCTAAATCGCCAGGCGTAGAAGCGCGCGTACCAGCAGCCCGGGGCGAGGGGGAGGCTCGCTGCGGATCGGTGGCTGGGCGCGCTCATGAGGCGCCTGCTTTGTACCAGACCCGGCCCACGATTCCAAGGGTGGTGGATTTTCGAGCATTATCAGCGAAAATCCCACCCTGGGCGAGAGCGACCTCGGATGGCCTGAGCCGCTATACGACCTCGCCCAGCGCCGCGGCGAAGCGCGCGTTCTCCGCCGGCGTGCCGACCGTCACCCGCAGGGCCCGATCACGCCCCAGCGAAGCACCTGCGCGCACGAGCACGCCCCGAGTGGCGAGGCCATCCACCACCTCGCCCTCGACGCTGCCGTCGGGCAGGCGCACCCAGATGAAGTTCGCGTCGGACGCCGCCACCCACAACCCCAGCTCTCGGACCCCCTGCTCGAGCGCCAGCCGCGCTGCGATCGTCTCCACCACGCGCCGCTCGACCTCGTCCTGGTGGCGCAGCGCCTCCACCGCCGCGGCCTGTGCCGCGACGTTGCAGTGAAACGGCTGGCGCACCTGGTCGACCGCGATCCGGAAGTCCTCCGAGGCGCACAATGCGTAGCCGACACGCAACCCAGCGAGCCCGTAAACCTTCGAGAAGGTCCTCAGCAGCACCAGGTTCGGATACCGGCGTAGGAGCTCTACCGACGCATACGTGTCCCCCAGGGACAGCGAATATTCGACATAGGCCTCGTCGAGGATCACGCACACATGACTCGGGACCCGGTTTAGGAACGGCTCGATCGCATCGAGCCCGAGCGAGGTCGAGGTCGGGTTGTTGGGGTTGCAGATCAGCACCAGCCGGGTCGCGACGGTGATCTCGTCGGCAATCGCGTCGAGGTCGTGGCGCTCGGCGGCGTCGAGCGCAACCTCGACCGCCCGGGCGCCCGACGCCGCCGCCAGGTGCGGATAGACGGTAAATGCCGGCCATCCGTAGAGCACCTCGGCCCCCGGCTCGAGCAGCGCTTCGCCGGCGGCCAGCAGGATGTCACACGATCCGTTGCCCAGCGCGATCCGCCCCGGCGGCACTCCGTAGCGATCCGACAGCGCCCGGCGCAGCGCGCCGTAGGACGGGTCCGGATAGCGGTTGGCGCCGCGCAGGGCGCGCTGGGCCGCCTCCACGACTTCCGGCAGCGGGGCAAGGCACGATTCGTTGGAGGCGAGCATCGCGACCCCATCTCCGAGGTCGTAGCCGGACGCGACCGGATAGGAGGGGATACGCCCGATGCGATCGGCGAACTCGATTGTCATCGTCGGGCTATTGTGCCGAGTCGAGATCTGCCCGCAGCGCGCGGGCCTCGCCGAGGTAGACGTGCCGGGGCTCGTGCTCCTGCGCCGCGTAGTAGTGCACCATCACCCGGATCACCCGCGGGATCGAGCCGGGCACCGGGACCTCACGCGCGCACAGCAGCGGCACGCGGCCCAACCCCAGGCGGCGCGCGGCCACGGCCGGGAACTCGGCGTTCAGATCTTCGGTCAGCGTGAAGATGCAGCTGACCATCGCCTCCGGCGCGAGCGAGTTCCGCGCCATCAGCTCGCGCATCAGCTTGTCGGTCGCGTCGAGGATCTCACCCGCATCATTACGCTCGACGCTGTTGGCCCCTCGGAGCGCGAACAGCCGCATGAACCGGGGATTCTGTCAGAGGCGCGGCCGAAGGTCCGGTGGCGGCGAGCTCGTACACGGTCGCACAGCCGAAACGGTGGACCGAGACGGTCAGCGGCGCCAGCGGCCCGGTCAGATCGGCGCCCGACTCGCAGTCGGCCAGCACGAAGCGGGCGCCGCTGCGACTCACGAACCGGCGCGCCGCCCGGGGCGTGAGCGATCCATCGAACAGCCGCTGGGCGCGCTTGGCCCGTGGCGTGCAGCGGGGCTCTGACCACGCGCAGTTGCCCACGAACGTGCGGCGACCGGTCTGGGCGGGCACCAGCGCGCCGAGATAGAAGCGCGTCAGCACCCCGCCGGCGTCGTGGTCGTGGCTCAGGTACGCGAGCGCGCGGCCTTCGTCGCCGGTGATGAAGTTCGCGTTCCCCGGGGTGGGAGCCATGAAGTCCCGCGCGGTGCCGAGCTCGTACGCGCTCGCGGGGATCGTCGCGGCGGCGACCAGCAGCCATCCCACGAGCCGGCGACTCGGTCGCAAGCACGCCGCCCATCCGATCGGCGCGCGGCGCCAGCCCGGTGCCGAACCACGCGCCTGGCGCCGCCCCGGCGCCAGGCGCCAATCAATCCGTCCAACCCCCTCCACCGCGAGGACCGCCAGCGGCACGGTGATCCCCTCGAAGGCGTGCAGCGGCGTCGCGCTGACCCCGCTCGCGGAGACCGCGTACACGACGAGCGCGGCGATCGGCCACGCCCGGGTCAGCGTCCCGAGAAAGCTCAGCGGCCGGTGACGGTACGCGAACGCCGCGGGAAGCGCCAGCGGCGCCAACGCAAGCGCGATCGACCACAGCGGGAACGAGTGCATGGCGGCCTCCCGCGCCAGTCCCCACGAGAGGTCGAAGCGGCCGAGGATCGCGTAGTAGAGCAACGGTACGCCGGTCGCGAGCACGGTCACGCCGGGCAACATCAACCGTGACCGCGTGCGGGCCCAATCGCGCCGGCTCAAGAGCTCCGCGCCGAGCACGACCAGGATCAGCACCTCGCCCTGCCATGGATGTAGCGAGCTGGCCAGCGCGCCAAGCAGCGCCGGCGTGAACGACAGCGTGCCGGCGCTACGGGCGCGGTCATACGCGAGCAGCGCAAACGCCATCGCCGCGAGCGCCATCAGCCCGAACGGATAGCCCCACGAGAGGAAGCCGGGGAACAGGTCGCCGATCACGCCGAAGGACCCGTACACGACGGTGAACGAGCCGAAGAACAGCCCCAGCGCCAACGCCGCTCGACGCTCGGGGCGTCGCGTCAGGCTCCGGCGGGCATATGCCCGGACCCCGAAGAAGGCGCCGGCGACCGCCACCGGCTTCCACAGCAGCAGCGCCAGCCACGGCGCCACCCCGAGCGCCGACAGCGCCCCCGAGATCGCGATCGCGGGCTGGAAGTAGTCGCTCGGCGTGGGGCGCAGGACGAACAGGTTGGAGGCGAGCACGTGGTGGGAGGCGTCACGGATCCAAGCCAGGTACTGCAGCTGGTCGATCACGAAGAACCCGTCGGTTCCGGTCCAAACCCGCCCGTGCGCCACTACCTGCCAGAGGTCGAGCGCGAGCACCCACACCGAGACGGCAGCGAAGACGCCGAGCACCGCCAGCTCGAAGCGATCGATCCGCCGGCGGGCGGAGCGCTCGCGGGCGAAGGGGGTCGCTCCGGTGCCCCGGGTGGCGATCGCGAGCTCGGCACGCATCGACCCGACGCTAACAGTCGGCCGTTACGCGTAGGGCGCCGGCTAGCGCTCGAGCTTATGCTGTAGTGATATCGATGCCTGCCCGACGGAGGTGCCCATCGGGTTGATCCCTTGGGCGCTCAGAATGATGCCGGTGGCCGGCATGAACGCGAACACGAGAAACACGGTGAACGCGAGGGTCGCCCTGCGCAGTCGGAGGCTCGTACTGAGCGCCGCAAGTGGCAGCAGCCAGATCACGTACCAAGGCACGAGCCAGGCCAGGCTCGCGATCAGGGCGAGCGTCGCCCACCCCGCCCCGGAGAGCCAGTCGCCCCGTCGGCGCAGGAGGTAGATCACGCTCAGCACCAGCGCGACGTTGGCGACGCGCAGCAGCCCGGGCGCCCCCCCGCCGATCCCGAGCGCCAGCCCGGCGAGGTTGGGGATGCTGAAGCCGGTCAGCAGCGTGCTCTGATCGGAGAGGTTCGGGATCGTTAATCCGAACAGCGCGACGCTGAGCGCCACCAGCGGGATCGCGGCGAGCGCGGCGCCCGCCAGCAGTCGCAGGCGCCGCGCGCTGGGCCGGGCGGCGATCAGCAGGAACGGGAGCAGCAGCACGGCGGTGAACTTGACCGCGATCGCGAGCATCAGCACGGCGCCGGCGGCGCGATCGCGCCGGGCCAGCAGCAGCGCGATCGCCGCGGTCGAGGGGACGAGCATGAAGAAGTCGTTGTGGAAGCCGGTGATCCCGAACAGCAGGAAGACCGGATTGGCGGCGACGAACACCACCGCGAAGCGGGGGTCGCGACCCAGTAGCCGAGCGCACCTGTAGACGAGCGCGACGAACCCAAGGCTCGCCAGCACGGTCACGACCTTCAGCACCCAGTAGGCGACCGGCAACGGCAGCCACGCGAGCGGGTAGCTCAGCGCGGTGAACAGCGGGCCATAGGGGCTACGCAGATGGTGCCAGGTCGTGTAGCGGTACACCGGGTCGTGCAGCTCCGAGGCGATTCCGTGCGTGTAGGGGTTGACGTGGTGCAGGCCGCCGAGCCGCGCATAGCCGAGGTAGTTGAACAGGTCCGTCAGCTGCAGCGGCGGGCTCATCAGCAGGATCGCGTGCACCGCCACCACGAAGATCACGATCGTGCGCATCGACAACGTCCGCACCGCCAGCAGCGCGGCGCCGTATGCGGCGGTCATCGCCACCAGCAGCGCGCTAAGGCTCAGGTTGAGCGTCGTCGGGTCGGCGCTCAGGTGGCCGAGCAGCAGGTGCAGCGGCCCGGACTCCCAGTGCGCGAAGCCGAGGTAGCTGCGCGGGACCAGCGGCGACGGCGCGGCGGTCGCGAACGCGACCAGGGCCAACCCGCCGAGCGCCAGCCCGCCAAGCGCGATCCGGCCGGCGAGCGGCCCCAGCACGAGCTGTGACCGCGGCAGTCGCCAGCGCGCCGCGAACGGGGGCAGGCGCGCAAGCAAGTCGCCGCCGGCACGGGCGGTGCCGGCATGGGCCGTGCCGGAGCCGGGACCGCCCGGCGCGATCGATGCGCTGGGGCCGGAGGCGAGCACGATTGACCCCTCGGCCCGGGTCGAGTCCTCTCGCATGACCCCAATAGTGGCGAGGAGGCGTGGACGTACGTAGCTGCGCCGGTTGGAATCTCGTTAAGCGTTCCCGCCGCCGGCCGAACCGTACGGGCGGCGCTCCCCCGGCAAGGGCCGTGAGCTACGGAAGGATGCCGAAAGCGGTGACGTGGCCCGCGCCCGCGACGAAGATCTCGTCGTTGCCAACCCCGGGGGGAGCGAACTTGGTGAACGGGTTCACCGAGAAGCTCTTGAGCTGCGCCGGCTTGCGACCGGGCGACACCGCCGCGTACACGTGCAGAGTCGCGGGGCCCACGCCCCGGCTCACCGCCCACACCATGGCCGAATCGCTGCGCGCGCCGATCGAGGTGACGACCGGCGAGCCCGAGCCCTTGCCCCAGAAGGCGCCGGTCGCGCCGACCCGGCGCAAGGATCCAAGCCGGCCCTCGATGAACACGAGCCGTCCACGCGAGCCCTCGCTCGAGGAACCAGGCGCCTGCGTGGGGACGAACAACCGGCCACCCGCCCCCGGCCAGACCGCGGTCTCCCCCCAAATCGCGCCGTCTGGATTCAGCGTGCCGGCGGCGGCGTCGCCCCCGCGCGGGCAGGCCCCCGTGCTCGGTCCCTCCGAGACGCCGCCGAGGTTGCGGCGATCCAGCAGGTACAGCTCTGCGGACTTGCCGCCGGCCAGCAGCAGCGGGCGATGGCGCGGGCCGCCGAACTCGTCGGGCAGCGCCACCACCCCGCCGGAGTCGAGGTCCCGATCCACCGCATCCAGAGCCCCCGCGTTACACGGCGTGAAGAAGTTCGAAACCGAGAGCGCCCCGCTGGGTGCGACCCGTAGCTTCAAGACCGATTCCGCGAGTCCCGAAGGTGGTCTGTTTCCGGGCCTCGGCCCGGTTGGCGTGTGCCCGGGGGCGCCGTATCCGTTTCCGGTGGAGAGGAAGATGTTGCCGGCCGCATCCGCGACCGGGCCCGCTCCGGCCATCCAGATCGGGGCCCCCAGCGCACCGTAGGCCGTCGGGGTGACCCAGCGCCCGACCAGCGCGCCGCTGCCGGCGCCGACGCCCATCACCCAGCCACGGTAGGGAGGGATGTCGCAGATCCCGCCAAACGTCGCGTAGATCTCCCCTCGGGACTCGAGCAGCGCGGGACGCTGGAGCTGGTGGGTGGCGTCGAACCTCACCGATCGGGCGTTCTGCGCGGAGATTCCGTTCAGCGAGAGCGGATGGCCGTGGGCGAACGTCGGCAGATTGCTCAGATCCGTCAGCCGCAGCGCGTAGATCGCGTACTGAGCCCGGTTGAACCCGTGGCGCGCCGGAGCGTAGGTCTTCGCGGTCAGGTAGATCACGCCCCGGCCCTGATCGCCGCTGGTGTCGATCACGGGCGTGCTGGTGATGCCAACGTCCGGGTACAGGTCGCGGCAGGTGAAGTGACCCCTCGGGGTCGCAAACGTCGGCCTCCAGGACAGCCCGAGCGACCTCGAGAGCAGTACGCGCCCGGTTCCGGGGCCGAGCTCGTACACGTCGTCCTTCTCGGTGACCACGACCAGGCGACCGCCTGCCAGCAGCGGCTGCGCGTAGACCTGGCCGTGGTCGGGGAGCTCGCTGTCGAAACGGCGCCCGAAGCCGCCGCGGCGGACGACCGCCGGAGAGAGGTGCTGCATCGTCGGATACAGGCCGTCACGGTGACTGTCGGCGTCGTAGGTGACGATCGCCGCGACGCTGGAGGGCGTCGCCGCCCAGCACACCGCCAGCACGCCGCCGAGCGCCAGGGTCCTAGGCCGCCCAAGCAGCATGCGAGCGAGCGTCCTCACGACGTTGGTCACCTGCATCCCAGACTAAGACCATTAACATTTGGTCCGTGAGCGTCGGCACGCGGGCCGGAGACGTGGCGAGGCGCCCGCTGGCATTCGCCGGCGGTGCGCGCACACGGGCGCTCGCCAGCCCCGCGATCGCTGCGGTCGGCGTCCTGACCGCGCTCGCGGCGGTACTGCGCTTCACCCGGCTCGGGCATCAGGGCTTCTGGTACGACGAGGCGAACACAGCCCTACTCGTGCAGTTCGCGCCCGGCAAGATGCTCGGGCTGATCGCGCAGCGAGAGTCCACACCGCCGCTCTACTACTGCCTGGCGTGGATCTGGGCGCGGGTGTTCGGCCACGGCGAGGCGGGTCTGCGCTCGCTCTCGGCACTGGCGGGGGTCGCCACCGTGCCCGTCCTCTACGCCGCTGCCACGAAGCTGATCTCGCCGCGTGCGGGGCTCCTCGCCGCGGCGCTGGCGGCCTGCGACCCGCTTCTGATCTGGTACTCGCAGGAAGCGCGCTCGTACTCGCTGCTGGTGTGCTTGACGGCGGTCGCGCTGCTGGCGTTCGCCCACGCACGGGCGGCCCCCAGGCCGCGGGCCCTGCTCGCGTGGGCGATCGCCTGCGCGCTGGCGCTCGCGACCCATTACTACGCGCTGCTGGTGGTCGTGCCGCAGGCACTGTGGCTGCTCGCCACCAATCGGCACAAGCGCTCCGTGCGGGTCGCGATCGTGGCCGTGGCCGCCTGCGGGCTGGCGCTGATCCCGCTCGCGGTCTCCCAGGACGCCACCGGCCGGGCGAGCTGGATCGCCTCGATTCCGCTCGGCGTTCGCCTGGGCCAGATCACACCCCAGTTCCTGATCGGGTTTCAGGCACCCGCACCGGGGGTGCTGTACCCGATCGCCGCCGCGGCGGCGGTCCTCGCGCTGCTCCTGCTTGCCGCGCGCGCGGACATCGGCGAGCAACGGGTCGGGCTCGTCCTCGGGGCACTCGCGCTCGGCGGCCTGGCGCTCAACCTCGCGCTGATCGCCGTCGGCGTCGACGACCTGCTCACCCGCAACATGATCGCGCTATGGGTCCCAGCCGCGGTGATGGTTGCGAGCGGCCTGGGAGCGCGTCGGGCGGGGCTACTCGGGAGCGCGGGCGCAGTCGTGCTATGCGCCGCCGGGATCATCGCGGCGGTCGGAGTCGCTGTCGATCGCGACTTCCAGCGCCCCGACTGGCGGGTTGTCGCCCACGTGCTCGGCACGCGCCCTACAGCCGGCGCGACCGGGCGTGAGATCCTCCTGCAGAACTACCACGCGCTGGTGCCCCTGTCGCTCTACCTCCCGGGGTTGAGGACCGTGCCGCGCATCGGCGAGAGCGTGAGCGAGCTCGACGTGATCTCCTTCAGTGCGCCGCGCGTGACCCAATGCTGGTGGGGATCGGCGTGCAACCTGTCGCCGTCGTCGCTGCAGCGCTCCTACCCGGTCCCGAGATTTCACGAGGTCTGGCGCCGGCGGGCGCTGCAGTTCAACGTCCTTCGGCTGGTCTCCTCGCGGCCCGTCGCACTGACGCCGCGAACGATCTCCCGCGCACTGGCGGCGAAGCGGCTGGGCGGCGACGATCTCCTCTACCAGCGTTCGTGAGCGCCAGCACCTCCGTCGCGCTCAGCCGCCGATGGGCACCCGGCCGCAGCTCGCCGAGCTCGAGCGGCCCGAACGAGATCCGCTCGAGCACCCTGACCGGGTGCCCGACCCGCTCGCACATGCGCCTGACCTGGCGCTTTCGCCCCTCGCGGATCGTCAGCTCGAGCGTGTCGGCGGCGAGCCGCGTGACCCGCGCCGGCGCGGTTCTGCCGTCCTGCAGCACGACGCCCTCCCGCAGCGCTCGTAGCGCTCGTTCGCGCACGGGAGCGCCCGACACGACCGCGCGGTAGGTCTTCTCGACCCCGAATCGCGGGTGGGTCAGGTGGTGGGCGAGCTCGCCGTCGTTGGTCAGCAGGATCAGTCCGGTCGTGTCGATGTCGAGCCGCCCGACGGGGTACAGGCGCACGCCTGCGGGCACGAGCGAGACGATCGTCGGCCGTCGCTGGGGATCGCGCGCAGTGCAGACGATGCCGGCGGGCTTGTTCACGGCGTACACGACGCGGGCCTGCTCCGGGACCACGCGGACACCGTCGACGTTGACCTCATCCGCGCGGCAGACCTCGCGCGCGGGGTCTCTCACGCACACGCCGCCGACGCTCACCCTCCCGGCCCAGACGATCTCCTCCGCCGCGCGACGCGACGCGACCCCCGCCGAGGCTAGGTACTTGGCCAGGCGCACGCCCT
Organism: Solirubrobacterales bacterium; assembly: GCA_003244035.1. Lineage (GTDB taxonomy): Bacteria > Actinomycetota > Thermoleophilia > Solirubrobacterales > Solirubrobacteraceae > Palsa-465. The sequence goes on from QHBV01000246.1 coordinate 24,538, forward strand.
GGCACCATAGTCGCCAATGGATCTCGACCTGCTTCAGCGCACGCTCGCGGAGATGGGAGAACGGCCGTACCGCGCCGGGCAGGTTTGGAGATGGGCGGCGCAGGGCGCCGCCTGTTTTGGCTCCATGACCGACTTGCCATTGCGCCTGCGCTCGGCGCTCGCCGATGCGGTCCCGTTCTCGACGCTCGAGCTGGTGCGCGAGGCACGCGCCAGCGACGGAACCGTCAAGGCGCTGCTGCGCACCGCCGATGGGCGCTCGGTCGAAGCGGTGCTGATGCGCTATCGCGACGGCCGCCGCTCGCTGTGCCTCTCCTCGCAGTCGGGGTGCCCGCTCACATGCACGTTCTGCGCCACCGGAGCGATGCGATTCGCCCGCAACCTGACCGCCTGGGAGATCCTCGATCAGGCACTCCACTTCCGCCGCGGCGGCACAGTCGACCACGCCGTCTTCATGGGGATGGGCGAGCCGATGATGAACCTCGACGCCGTGCTGGGTGCCTGCTCGAAGCTGCCCGCCCTCGGCGTCACCCACCGCCGCACCGCGATCTCGACGGTCGGCTGGATCCCGGGGATCGAGCGGCTGGCCGGCGAGCCGATGCCGCTACGGCTGGCACTCTCGCTGCACACCGCCGACGACGCGCTCCGCTCGGAGTTGATGCCGGTCAACCAGCGCTATCCGCTCGCCCGCGTGCTCGCGGCCTGCGAGTCCTTCTACGCGCGCAAGCGGCGCAAGGTGTTCGTGGAGTACGTGATGCTGGCGGGCATCAACGATTCGCATCTGCAGGCCGTCCAGCTCGCCGGCGTGCTCGATCCGCACGTGTTCAAGGTCAACCTGATCCCCTACAACCCGGCCGCGTCGGCGTTTGCCGGCTCGAGCCCGAAGGCGATCGAGGCGTTCAGGGCCGAGCTCGAGCGGCGCGGCCTGCACGCGACTGTCCGGCTGACCCGCGGGCGGGAGATCGATGCGGCATGCGGGCAGCTGGCGGCGCGGGCGTAGCACCGGGGCCCTGCCGCTACCCCGCCTATTCGGCGGTATCACCTCGCTTGACAATGACGGCGTCGCCATGCTTCCGACAGTCACGCCCCCGCCGCCCCCGCCCGCGCCTCACCCGCCCGCAGCAACCGCTCGCGCAGCTCTTCCTGCAGCTCCGGTGGCGGCTCGAAAGCGTCCAGAGCTGGCAGCTCATCGAGCGAGCGAAGGCCGAACAGGCGCAGGAACAGCTCGCTCGTGCGATAGAGGACCGCACCGAACCGCGAGCGACCGCCCTCCTCGAGCAGCCCCCGTTCCAGCAGGGTCGAGACCGCCGACTCGGCACCCACCCCGCGGATCCGCGCGATCTCCGGGCGTGAGACCGGCTGCAGGTATGCGACGATCGCGAGCGTCTCGGCCTGCGCGGGGGTGAGCGGCGGAGTCCGCGGCCTGGCGAGCAGGCGCCGTGCGGCCGGCTCGCAGTCCGGATGCGTGCAGAGCGCGTAACCGCCCGCCAGCTCACGCAGCACCAGCCCCCGGCGCTCGAACTCGCAGTGCTCGCGCAGGCGCTCGAGTGCGCTCACCACCTCGTGCAGCTCCGCGCCGGTCGCGTCGGCGAGTGACCCGGCATCGACCGGCTCGGCAGAGAGAAACAGCAGCGCTTCGACGGTGCGCTCGAGCTCCGCACTCACGCTCTGCCCCCACTCGCCGGTGCGAGCGCGGCCCGCCGCGCCGTCGGCGCGAGCGCGACGGCCTGCGCCCCTTCCGCCGCGTCGATCGTGATCTCGCCGAACGGCTCCGGCTGCGTCCAGGTCAGCTCGCCTCGCTTGTACAGCTCGAGCAGTGCGAACAGCGTCACCGCGACCGTTACCCGATCGGCGCGCGCGACCGCCTGCTCGAAGCTAAAGCGCCCGCGGCGCAGCAGCGCCCGCAGATGTGCGAGGCGCTCGGCGACCGTCACCTTCGGCACCGCGATGTGGCGGACGTCGATCGGGTCGGGCATCCGCAGCAGCTCCCCGATTGCCCCCGCGAGCACGGACGGGTCGTAGGCCGCGCGCGCGTCCTGCAACGACGCGCGCCGCAGCGGAGCCGGCAGCGGCGCCGCACGGAATCGAAAGCCTCCTTCGGCGGCCAGCCGCTCGGTCAGGTACCCAGCGGCCGCTCCGTAGCGGCTCGCGTCGAGCAGTCGCGCGAGCAGCTCCTCCACGGCCTCGCCGGGGTCCAGCTCGATCGCCTCCTGCTCCTCGCCAGGCAGCATCAGTCGCGACTTCAGCTCCAGCAGCGCTGCGATCAACACGAGGAACTCGGTGGTCGCCTCCAGGTCGAGCTCTCCTCGCTGCTCGAGGTGATCGACGTAGGAGATCACCACCGCCGCGAGGTCCACTTCGAGCAGGTCGACCTCCTCGCGCAGGACCAGCGTGAGCAGCAGGTCGAAAGGTCCCGCGAACACGTCGAGGTCGAGCTCGAGGTCGATAAGCCGCATCTGTCAGGACGTTAACGGGCTCGCCGGACCGGACCGACGCCCATCGTCTCGCGAACGTCGGTGAGCGTAGCTGCGGCGATCGCGTGCGCCTGCTCGGCCCCTGCGGCGAGAATCCGCTCCAGCGCCGGCTCGTCCGATCGAAGCCCCTGGTAGCGCTCGCGCACCGGCGCCAGCAGGGCGATCACAGCGTCCGAGACGGCTGTCTTGAAGGCGCCGTAGCCGGCGCCTTCGAACTCCACCTCGACCTGCTCGGGCGCAGCGCCCCGCACAGCCGCGAGGATCTCGATCAGGTTCGAGATCCCAGCCTTCTCCGGTGCGCGCAGGATCCCGGCGCCCGAGTCGGTCACCGCCGCGCGCAGCTTCCTTACGATCGCGGCGGGCTCGTCGAGCACGTGCACCGTCCCCTGCTCGGTGCTGCCGGTCGTCGACATCTTGCGCTCGGGATGCTGCAGGTCCATGATCCGCGCGCCGACCTTGGGAAAGCGTCCCTCGGGCACCACCAGCGTCTCACCGAAGCGCGCGTTGAAGCGCTGCGCGATGTCGCGCATCAGCTCGACGTGCTGGCGCTGGTCGTCGCCGACCGGGACCTCGTCGGCGCGGTAGGCCAGCACGTCGGCGGCCATCAGCACCGGATAGGAGAACAGTCCGGCGGAGACGAGCTCGCGCTGGGCCCCGGACTTCTCCTTGAACTGGTGCATGCGGTTCAAGTCGCCGAAGGCGGTGACGCTGGAGAGGAGCCAGCAAAGCTCGGCGTGCTCGAGCACGTCGCTCTGGCGAAAGAAGCTGCAGCGGCCGGGGTCCAAGCCCGCCGCCAGCAGCGTCGCGGCGGTGTCGTAGACGGACTCCCGCAAGCGCGAGGGCTCGTACGGGACAGTCGTGGCATGGAGGTCGACGATGCAGTAGAGCCCGTCGCCGCGCTCCTGGCCGGCGACGCACTGGACGATCGCGCCGATGTAGTTGCCCAGGTGCTTGCGTCCAGTGGGCTGGATGCCGGAGAA
>QHBV01000246.1:27993-29884 GCA_003244035.1 Solirubrobacterales bacterium
GAGCCCTCGCGCCTTCGAGCGGCCTCGCGCCTCAGCAGCCACGCGGCGAGGACGCCCCCGACCGCGCCGCACAGATGGCCCTGCCACGAGATTCCGTAGTGCGGGACCAGGCTCGTCAAGAGCGCGCCGCCCCAGACGACGCCGACCACGGCCCCGGTCAGCAGCTCCAGCACGCTGCGGTCGAACAGGCCGCGCGTGAGCAGGTAGGTCGCATAGCCGAAGACGACGCCGCTCGCGCCGACCGTGTCCGAGTGCGCCGGCGCGATCAGCCACGTGCCAACGCCCGCGATCACGATCACGATCGCGGTCACGAGCGCCAAGCGCGCGGCGCCCCGCAGCGCGATGATCAGCCCCATGAACACGAACGGGATGGTGTTCGCGATCAGGTGGGCAAAGCTCACGTGCAGAAAGGGGGCGGTGAAGATCCCCCACAGCCGGCCGAGGTCGCGCGGGTAGATGCCATCGGTGTCGAGCTTGTTGGCATCGAGCGAGTTGACGACCTCGAGGACCCACATCAGCGCGACGATCACGGCCAGCAGCGTGATGCCCTCGCGCGGGAGCGCGCTGCCGCGGCGCGACCCGATCCCGCTGCGCGTGCTCACGGCCCTGGTGACGCTCGTGCTCATGCGCTGAAGCATGGCAGGCGCTCAGTCAACGAGTAGGCTCACATAGCTGTGAGCGCCTGCACCGCCACGGTCAGCGCCACCTCCGCGCGCTCGCGCAGCGACGCCGCCAGCACGAACTCCTTCGGCGTGTGCGCGCCGCCGCCGCGCGGCCCAAGGCCGTCAACCGTCAGCGGGATGCTCGCGGCGAAATGGCTGGCGTCGCTGGCGCCGCCGCGGGCGACGCCGGCGATCGGCCTGCCGAGCATCATGCTCGCGCGCGCGAGCAGCTCGACGGTGGCAGCCTCGCTGTCCATGCCCGGCCACCGCCGCTCCATCGCCGGCTCGAGTCGCACGTCGTCCAGCTGGGGCGGCACGGCGTCCAGCACGGACTCGAACGCCCGCAGCCGATCGGCACGCATGTCGAAAAGGAGCTCGCCGGCAGCTGGCACGACGTTGAATGCCTCGCCCGCGCGGAACACCGTCGGAACGACGCTCAACCGGTATGGGCCGCGCGGATCATGGAGGGCGGCGAGCTCAGTCGCGGTCCGCGCCAGCGCGACGAGCGCGTTGCGGCCCTGATCCGGCGCGCTGCCCGAGTGCGCTGCGCGCCCCGTGGCGCTTACTCGAAGCGTCCCGGCCGCCTTGCGGCGGACGACCACGCCCTCCTCGCCCGATACGGTGCGCTCGCCCGCTTCGAAGCACAGGCAGGCGTCGCAGCCGGCAAGGCGCTCGACATGTGCGAAGTCCGCGGTCCGCCACTCCTCGTCGGTGACGAGCAGCACCGCGAGCTCGCCAAAGTCCTGCGCACGCGCCGCCAGCGCGCGCGCGACCCCCAATGCGAGCACCACACCGCCCTTCATGTCAGCGGTCCCGGGACCGTACAGCCGCTCGGCGTCGCGCCGCAGCGGGGCGTGCGAGGCGTGGTCGATCACCGTGTCGACGTGCCCGAGCAGCAGCAGCCGCCCGACCCCATGACCGGAGATCCGAGCGAGGAGGTCCGGGGCGCCGCCGGGCGTCGAGCATTCCACGCGCTCGATCCGGGCCCGCACCGGAAGCAGGGCCGCGCACAGCGCGATCGCCTCCTCGGCACCGGCCAGGTCCCCCGACGGAGAGGAGACCGCCACCAGCGCCTCCAGCTCGCGCTCGGCCCGGGCCGCGATCTCGGCGGCGCCCGCGGACACGAAGGGCTCCGCGCTCACCCCGCCCCACCGATCGCCCCGGCGCCCAAGATCACGAATCGCATGCCGGGCAGAGTAGGGGCTCGGGTAGAGGGGTAGCCTGAGCCC
>QHBV01000247.1:0-12945 GCA_003244035.1 Solirubrobacterales bacterium
CCGGACGTTGACAGAGAGGGCGGCGCCCATCGATCAGCCCGCGGCTGGTGAGCCGGTCGGCCAGCGGTGCGAGTCGTGCACCGGGCACGCCCAGTCGCTGCGCGAGCTGTGCGATCGTCGCGTCGGGGTGATCGTGGCAACGGAGCAGCATCCAGCAGTCGGCGGGCGCGATCTCGACGCCGGCGCGCTCGCCAAGGCGCTCGTAGATGCCGCGCCGGCTCTCGCGCCGGGCGAGCACTGACAGGGCCCGCTCGACCTCCTGCAGTGAGGTGCGCTGGGCGGGCATCGCGAACGTCTCGCCGGGGTCGACCGCGGCCGTCGTACGTCGCAGTTCGATCTCGGGAAGCAGCCAGGCGAGGAGGAATGCGAGCGCCGCGATCGGAACGGCGATCAGGAACACGGTCTGCAGCGAGCTGGCGTAGGCATCGACGTAGCCGGTGTGGACCGCGGGCGGCAGCTTGGCGAGGGCTTGCGGGCTGACGCTCGACCCGCTCACGCCGGCGGGCAGCTTGACCCCGGCGAGGCGGTGGCGATGTTGCCGCTCAGCACATTGGCGAAGATCGCGCCGAACACGGCCGTCCCGAACGACCCGCCCATCGAGCGGAAGAAGGTCGCGCCGGCGGTCGCAGCGCCGAGATCCTTGTAGTCGACCGCGCTCTGCACGGCGATCACCAGCACCTGCATCACGCCACCCAGGCCGATCCCGAAGACGAACATCGACAGCGAGCTCGCCAGCACCCCGGTCGAGGCACCCATCCGCGAGAGCAGGAACAGCCCAGCGGTCATGATCGCCGTCCCGAGGATCGGAAAGACCTTGTAGCGCCCCCAGCGGCTGATCAGAAAGCCGGAGCCGATCGATGTCGTCAACAGCCCGGCCATCATCGGCAGCAGCCGCACGCCGGAGACGGTCGGGTTGACACCCCTGACGACCTGCAGGAACAGTGCCAGAAACGTGATCGCGCCGAACATCGCAAAGCCGACCACGAACCCGATCGCGCTGCTCGTGGCGAACACGCGATTTGAGAACAGGCCGAGCGGCAGCACCGGCTCGGCCGCGCGCCGCTCGGCCAGCACGAACAGGACCACCAGCGCCACGCCGGCGCCCCCGAGCGCGAAGATCGCCGGCGAGCCCCATGCGTAGGTGGTGCCGCCGAGGCTGGTCAAGAGCACGAGGCTGACGGCCCCCAGGGCGATCAGCACCGTGCCCAGGTAGTCGATCACGTGGTGCACGCGTGAGAGCGCTCCGGGAAGCACGGCGGACGTAACCAACAGCGCGATTGCGCCGATCGGTAGGTTCACGTAGAAGACCCAGCGCCAGGAGAGGTTGTCGACCAGCAGGCCACCGATCAGCGGCCCGACCACGGTGGTCACGCCGAACACGGCTCCGAACATCCCCTGGTAGCGCCCGCGGTCGCGCGGGGCGACGACGTCGCCGATGATCGTCTGCGCACCGATGATCAGCCCACCGCCTCCGATCCCCTGGACCGCGCGGAACGCGATCAGCTCGACCATCGACTGGCTGATCCCCGCCAGCATCGAGCCCGCCAGGAAGATCACGATCGCGGCCTGGAAGAAGCGCTTGCGGCCATACATGTCGCCGAGCTTTCCCCACAGCGGCGTCGACGCGGTCGAGGCCAACAGATAGGCGGTCACCACCCAGGCCAGATGCGAGGCGCCGCCGAGGTCGCCCACGATCGTCGGCAGCGCCGTCGCGACGATCGTCTGATCGAGCGCGGCCAGCAGCATCCCGCTCATCAGCGCGCCGATAATCAGCCACAGTCGCCTGCCGGTCACGGGCGCCGGCCGCTGATCACTGCTCACCGCAAACCTCTCGGGCCCGCCGCACATCGAGCTGCATCTGCGTCACGAGCTCGTCCGCTGACTCGAACCGGCGTTCTCCGCGCAGGCGCTGGATGAAGTCGACCCGCAGGCTGTGCCCGTAGAGATCGACCTGCCGGTCGAGCAGATGTGCCTCTACCAGCACCGCGCGCCCCGTCCCGAACGTCGGTCGAACCCCCACGCTGACCGCGGCGCAGGCTCGGTTTGCCCTCGCGACATAGACACCGTGGCCGGGGCACACGAGCGCCTCGTCGGGAACGAGGTTGGCGGTCGGAAAGCCGAGCTCTCGCCCGCGCCTGTCGCCGACCACGACCTCGCCGCGCAGCTGGAACGGGGCGCCGAGGAAGCGTGCGGCGAGATCGACCTCGCCGGTCAGGACGAGCGCGCGGATGTGGCTCGAGGAGACGAGCTCGCCGTCGAGCTCGACCAGGGGGACGACACGGGTCTGAAAGCGTGGATCGGCGACCAGCATGCCGCTGTGACCGGCGGCTCGATGCCCGAAGCGGAAGTTCTCGCCGACCGAGACGCGGGTCGCACGCAGGCCCTGCACCAGCACGTGATCGACGAAGTCCGCCGGGCTCTGGCGGGCGAAGCCCTCGTCGAACGGGATCACGACGAGCTCCTCGACCCCGAGCTCGGCGATCAGCTCGACCTTGACCTCGAGGCTCGTGAGCAGCTTCGGCGCCGCCTCCGGACGGATCACGCGCAGCGGGTGCGGCTCGAAGGTGAGCACCGTGTCGCTGCCACGGATCACCTCGCGATGCCCGAGATGAACGCCATCGAACTCCCCGACGGCGATCTGGCGCGGGCGTGGCTCGGCGGCGCTCAGGGTCGTCACTCGCATCGGCTCACCCGCGGCATCGACTCACCCGCGCAGCCCGACGATCGGCTTGACCGTGCGGCCGTCACCGCTCGGCGCCGCCAGCGCGACGAGACCCTCGGCATCGGTCAGCCGCACCACTCCAGAGGCGTCCGCTGGCACAGCGACGCCGTGGCTCGCGCGGCGGGCATCGTCGGCTGGGAGTCGTACCTCGGGCAGGAAGCTCAGGGCATCGTCGAGCCCGATCACGCGCTCGGGATCGGCGTCCCCCACAGCAAAGCCACCGATGCCGGTGCGCCGCAAGCTCTCGCAGTAGGCATCTCCGAGCGAGGCGATCAAGCTGCGCACATAGGTCCCGGATGAACACGCGATCACGAAGCCACGGCGCGCATCGGCTCGCCAGGACTCGGAGAAGCGCTGGACCTCCACCTCGCGCTCGGGCAGTTGCACCGGAGCTCCCGCGCGCGCAAGCGCATAGGCGCGGCGGCCGCCGACCTTGATCGCCGAGAACGCCGGCGGGCGCTGCAGGATGCGCCCGACCGGCAGCTCGAGGTCGCCCTCTGGGACGATCCCCGTCTCGGTGATCTCTCCATCCGGGTCTCCCGTGGTCGATACCGCGCCGAAGCGCGCGGTCGCCTCGTAGGTCTTGGGCAGCGCCATCAGGTAGCGCTGCACGCGGGTCGCGCGGCCGATCAACACCAGCAGCAGCCCGGTCGCGAACGGATCGAGCGTCCCGGCGTGACCGACCTTGATCCCTCGCCCCGCCCACCGCCGGACGGCGGCGACGACATCGTGCGAGGTGACCCCGGCAGGCTTGTCGTAAAGAATCACGCCCGGCAGCGTGAAGGGACGCGACGAAGTATCTGACGGTCCGGATGCGGCCGGGCTCCCGTCATTCACTTCGTCGCGCTGGCGTGAGCTGCCGGCGGCGCTCACGCCGCCGGCAGCTGCTCGGCGACCTGATCGCGCAGGAACGCGACGAGCTCGTCCCAGCCCATCGGCGTCGTGAACCCCGCCGCCTGGCGGTGACCACCGCCGCCCTGCGCGCGGGCGATCCGGGAGACGTCGATGCGCTCGTCGCTCGCCCGGAGCGAGACCTTGCGCAGCCGCCCGCCGTCGTGGTCGCCGATCCGATCGCGGATCAGCGCCGCCACGGCGGTTCCCTGGACCGCGCGGAGATAGTCGACCACCCCTTCGGAGTAGCTCTCCTCGGCGCCGGATTCGGTGAAGTCGCTGGCGTTCAGCGCGGAGACCATCAGGCGCCCGTCGTCGTAGCGCTCGACGTTGGTGAGGCCCCTCGCGAGCAGCGCGAGCTTGCCGTAGGGAACCCCTTCGTACAGCCGCCGGTAGAGCTCGTGCGCCTTGACCCCGGCCTCGATCAGCTCGGCGGCCATCAGGTGGGCGCGCGCGCCGGTGTTCTCGTACATGAACCGGCCCGTGTCGGTGATCAACCCCACGTACAGCGCCTCCGCGATCGTGATCGTCGGCCCCACCCCGAGTCCGTGCATCAGCTCCCAGACGATCTCGGCCGTGCACGACGCCCCTGGGTCGACCAGGTTCACGGCGCCGAAGCAGGTGTTGTCGTGGTGATGGTCGATGTTGAGGATGTACGCGCCCGCTCGCTTGAACGCCTGCGCCGGGTTGCGCTCGAGGCTGCCACAATCCAGGAACACGATCGTCCGCTCGTCGCTGTCCGGCGGCTGCGCGCTCACCAGTCCGGGCAGCGCAAAGAAGCGGTACTCGGGGGGCAGGGGGAGATCATCCTCGCCGACGAACATCACGGCGTCCTTGCGCAGCGAGGTGAGGATCTCCTGCATTGCGATCAGCGAGCCGAGCGCGTCTCCGTCGGGTTTCTCATGCGTGACGACGATCAGCTTGCGCGCGCCGCGTAGCGCGTCGAGCACCTGCCGGCGATTGGCGCGGTCGCCGTTCTCAGCCATCCGCACGCTCCTCGCGCTGCGAGACGCCGGGCTCGAGCTGGGAGGCATCGAGCTCGCGAGCCAGCAAGCCGGAGATACGCATGCCGCGGTCGACCGAGTCGTCGTATTCGAAGCTAAGCGTCGGCGTGTGCTTGAGGATCAGCTCGGTGGCGAGTAGCCGCTGCAGGAAGCCGTGCGCGGAGCGCAGCCCGGCGAGGCTCTCCGAGCGCGTCTGCTGATCGCCGAGCACGCTCACGTAAACGCGGGCGTGGCGCAGGTCCGGGCTGGTCTTAACTGCTGTCACCGTCACGAATCCCACACGGGGGTCTGAAAGCTCCTTTGCGATCGCGTCGCCGAGCACGCCGCGCACGGCCTCGTCGACGCGCCGCATGCGTGCTGAGCCCATCCTATGCCCCCGCGGCCAAGCTTGGGTAAAGGGCGGCGGTCACGAGCGCAGATCCTCCACCGACGCCACCAACCGCTCCACCCGGGCACCCTCGGGGAAGCGCGCATGCAGCCACCGCTCGACGTTGTCGGTGGCGCTGAACAGGGCCGCAAGCGAGCCTCCGGTGAGCGCGGCGGTCAGCGTCGAGCGCTGCCACAGGTCGTGGTGGCCGGTCTCGGCGACGGTCGTGCCCAGTCGTCCGTGGAGCTGGGCCTTGACCGACGAGAGCTCCCTGCGCTTGCCCTTGAGGCTGCCGGCGTCGGGAAAGTGCAGATCGATCACGAGCACCGCGACGAAGCCGTCCGCGGAGACCACGATCCGCGGCTAGGCGAGCTCGCGCTCGCGCAGCCGGGTGGCGTACGTCTCGAGCACATCGCCTTGCTTGATGTCGGCGAAGTCCCTGAGCACGATCCCGCAATCGAAGCCGGCGGCGACCTCGCGCACGTCGTCGTTGAAGCGACGCAGGCTCGCGATCACGCCGTCGTAGACCACGGTTCCGTCGCGGACCAGCCGGACACTCGCCCCGCGCGTGATCCTGCCGTCCGAGACGTGCGATCCCGCGATCGTCCCGACCCGGGAGGCGCGGAAGATCTCGCGCACCTCGGCGGATCCGAGCACCTCCTCGACCTCCTCGGGGGCGAGCATCCCCTGCATCGCGCCGCGAAGCTCCTCGATCGCGCGGTAGATCACCGAGTAGTGCCGGATCTCGACGCCCTCGCGCTCAGCCAGCGCCCGCGCGTCGCCAACCGGCCGCACGCCGAAGGCGAGGATGACCGCGTCGGAGGCGGCGGCGAGCATCACGTCGGACTCGGTGACCGCGCCCACCGCCCGGCGGATCACGTTGACCGAGACCTCGTCCTGGGGAAGCTTGGCGATTTCGTCCTCGATCGCCTCGAGCGAGCCGGCGACGTCGGACTTGAGCACCAGGTTGAGCTCCTGCAGGCCTGCCTTGAAGATGTCCTCGAGCGACACCCGCTTGCCGCTGCGCCGCGCGAGCGACTCGGTCTTCAGCCGGGTCGCTCGCTCACCGGCGAGCTGGCGGGCGCGACGGTCGTGGTCGACCACGCGCACGCGCTCTCCCGCCTCGGGCACCCCGTCGAAGCCGAGCACCTCGACGGGCTCTCCCGGAAGCGCCTCGGCGACGCGGTTGCCCATGAAGTCGTGCATCGCGCGCACGCGGCCCCAGTTCGCCCCGGCCACCAGGGCGTCGCCGACCTCGAGCGTCCCCCGCACGATCAGGATCGTCACGACCGGGCCGCGACCGGGGTCGAGCTTGGACTCGATCACCGTTCCCGACGCCGGCGCATCCGGGTTTGCCCGCAGCTCTTCGACCTCGGACATCACGACGATCGTCTCGAGCAGGTCGTCGAGCCCCTCCCTGGTCTTGGCCGAGACGTCGACGAACTCGGTCTCGCCCCCCCACTGGACGGGCTGCAGCCCGAGCTGGGTCATCTCGGTACGGACGCGGTCGGGCTGAGCTCCCTCCTTGTCGATCTTGTTGACGGCGACGAGGATCGGCACGCCGGCCTCCTTGGCGTGATCGACGGCCTCCTGGGTCTGGGGCTTGACGCCGTCGTCGGCGGCCACGACGATCACCGCGACGTCGGTCACCTTGGCGCCACGGGCACGCATCGCGGTGAACGCCTCGTGGCCCGGCGTGTCGAGGAAGGTGACGCTCTTGCCGTTGTGGTGGACCTGGTAGGCCCCGATGTGCTGCGTGATCCCGCCGGCCTCGCCGGCGGCGACCTCGGTCTCACGGATCGCGTCCAGCAGCGAAGTCTTGCCGTGGTCGACGTGACCCATGATCGTCACGACGGGGGCCCGCTCGACCAGCTGCTCGTCGGAGTCGTTGAAGATCGGCTCGGCGACGGCCTCGTCCTCGGAGTGGACGATCTCCACGTCCTTGCCGAGCTCCGCGGCCAAGACCCCGATCGACTCGTCGGACAGCGTCTGGGTGAGCGTCTTCATCTCCCCCAGTGCCATCAGCTTCTTCATCACTTCGGGCACCGGCACGCCGAGATACTCGGCGACGCCCTTGACCGTCGATCCCGAGTTGATCCGAATCGCATCGGGCTCGGCGACGGCCATCCGCGAGGCTGCCGGACGGGACTCCGCCTCCTCGTCGTACACGCCGCGACGCCGACGGCCGCGGCGCTGACGCCGGGGCGGCTGATTTGATTGTGGGGGCCCGCCACCGGGCGTCCTGCGCGATGCCTGGGAATCGATCACGACCCGCCGCCGCCCGCCGGCGTTGCCCGGGGCGCGTTCGCCCTGGAGCGAGTCGCGCGTGGGGCGCTTGGACGGCCCCTCGCCACTCGCCGCGCGGGGTGAAGCCTCGGTGGAAGCATCCGCGATGGGGGTCTCGCTGGTCGCACCCGCGGCCGGAGCGCGCGGTGAAGCCTCGCCGGCCGGAGCGCGGGGGGAAGCCCCGCCGGCGGAAGCGGGGGGGGAAGCCTCGCTGGCCGGAGCGCTCCGGGGCGCCGCCGCCGACACCGGCGGACCGCCGTTGCCGAGCACCCTCGTCGCAACCTGCTCGTCGACGCTCGAGGAGACGGCCTTGACGTTCACCCCGGCGGCCCGCAGCCGCTCGAGCACGTCCTTCGCCTGAAGGCCCCGCTCCTTGGCGATCTCGTGCACGCGCTTACTCATCTACGTCCAGTGTACGTCGCCTACGGCGCCTCGGCGGCCGCGACCTCGTCGCTCGGCGTGCTCGCGAGCGCCTGGTGAGCCTCGATGCCGCAGTAGCGCGAGCCGGGCAGCGCGGCGTTCGGGCAGCGCCGGCCGTTTGACAGGATTGCCGCGCACCGACCCTGGGTCTCCTCCTGCTCGTAGCCGTGCTCGGCCTCCTCGGAGGCGAATTCGGTCTCGGAGCGGATGTCGATTCGCCAGCCCGTGAGCCGCGCCGCCAGCCGGGCGTTCTGGCCCTCGCGGCCGATCGCCAGCGAGAGCTGGTCGTCGGGAACGATCACCGTCGCCTGCTTGTTGGCGTCATCCACGAGCACCTCCCGCACGCGCGCGGGCGACAGCGCCTTGGCCACGAACCGCGCGGGCTCGTCGTTGTAGGGAATGATGTCGATCTTCTCGCCGCGCAGCTCGGAGACGACCATCCGCACCCGCGAGCCCCTCGGCCCGACGCAGGCGCCGACCGGATCGACGCCATCGACATGCGAGATCACCGCGATCTTCGAGCGGTACCCGGGCTCGCGCGCGACGCCGGTGATCTCGACCAGGCCGTCGGCGATCTCGGGAACCTCGAGCTCGAACAGCGACTTGATCAGCTCAGGGTCACGGCGCGAGACGATGATGCTCGGCCCCTTGGTCGAGTTCGACACATCCTTGATCACGGCCTTGATCCGCTGTGAGTGGTCATAGCGCTCGCCATCGACCTGCTCGGACTTCGGCAGCAGCGCCTCGACCCGCTCGCGGAGGGCGACCAGCGTGTAGCGGGAGTCGGACTGCTGCACGATGCCGGTGATCAGCTCACCGACGCGGTCGCGGTACTCCTCGAACATCATGTCGCGCTCGGCTTCGCGGATTCGCTGCAGGATCACCTGCTTGGCGGTCTGCGCCGCGATCCGACCGAAGTCATGGGGGGTCACGTCCGCGGTCTCGATCTCGTCCTCGTACTCCTTGAGCTTCTCCAGATCGATCTCCGGCTCGGGCGGCTCGCGCATCTCCCCGGTCTCGGGGTCGACGGACGGCTCCTGGTCGCTCGCGGCTTCGACCAGCAGCAGCGCCTCGATCTCGGCGGGGATCTTTAGCTCCCAGACGATGAAGTCGCCGCTCTCGCGGTCCATTTCGACCTTGGCGTACGGTGCCGATCCAGGCGTCTTCTTGTATGCCGACAGGAGCGCGTCCTCGAGCGCCTCCATCAGCTTCTCCTGGGAGATGTTCTTCTCGGCCGCCAGGCCCCGCACTGCTTCGACGATCTCTCTGGACATGGCTCAGTCTCCCGGGACGAGGTTGGAGCGGGCGATCTGCTCGTATGCAATCGTCAGGATCCCGTCGCCCGCAGCGATCGTGACATCCCGCTCGGAGGCACCGACGAGCTCACCGGTCACATACTTGTGACCCGCTGCGGCGTCCCGCAGCCGGACGCGCGCACGCCGCCCGAGAAAGCGGCTGTAGTGCTGGGGCTTGGTCAACGGGCGGTCCTGCCCCGGCGAGGAGACCTCCAGCGAGAAGCGCTCGCGGTAGTCGCTCAGGTGGCGAGAGACACGCTCGCACAGCGCGAGCGTGACGCCGTCGGGGTGATCGATGAACATGCGCAGCGTGCTGCCAGCCTGTTCGACCAGCAGCACCTCCACACCCGGCTCGCTGCCGGCGAGCCGGTCTTCGATCTCTGTCTGGAGTGTGCTCATCTTGACCTCCATCAACCTTGGGACCGCAGCTACTCATAAAAAAAGCGGGCGTGCGCCCACTTCCGGTACGACCACCGGGAAGCGCCCGGCGCGAGAAGCTGTGCTTTCGAGGGTAGCACTGTGCCGACGGGGCTGCACGCCTTGGGGGCGTGCAGCCCGCAGAGGTCGCCTACTGACCCGGGCTGGCCACCTGACCCGGGCTCGCCGCCGCCCGTGCGCGGGCGCGGTCACGGTAGAGACGGTAGTCGCGCCGGGCGGGCTGCATGCAGGCAGCCAGTGCCAGCGGCTTGCGCGCTTCGGAATGCCGTCCCAGCATCTGCAGCGAGCGACCGAGGCAGAAGAGGGCGAAGTCGTTGGTCGGGGCGCGCTCGATCACCGCTTGGAACTCGTATGCGGCCTGCTCGTAGCGCCGCGTGTGGAACAGCGCGCGTCCGAGTGCCTCGCGAATCGACGTCTTGTCGGGCGCTAGATCGCGGGCACGGGAGAGCGGGATCGTGGCCTGGTGGTTGTGTCCAGCCTCGAGCAGCTCGGTCCCACGGCAGAACAGCTCGTATACGTCATCCATCGCTTGGAATTTTATTCACTGTGAAGGCGCACCCCTAGGTCGACCGCGTTCGCCAAGGCGCGGCGGCAGCGCCCACAGGGCGCGCAGCCGCCCCGCCGGGCCGAGTCCCGCACGCAGCGCCGCGCGCAGCTCGCGACGCTGCGCCGCGCTCGGTGGCTCGCTCGCGCCGGCAAACCTGGTCAGCCGGATAGCACGGACATATGCCGCCGCACCGGTGCTCGAGCGGAAGCGGTGCTCGAGCGCGACGAGCGTGACGCCACCGGACAGGGGCCGGCCGGTACGGACGAGCGCGCGCCCGAGCTCGGCGACGAGCTCCTCGCCTGTCCGCGGCGAGCGGCGAGCGCCGGCGCGAAGCACCAGGACCAGCACCAGCGCGACCATCACGAGCCCGAGCACGACCACCACCAGTGACGCGAGGAGCCCGGCCGCGCCAGCGCCCGCGCGCTTGCCCGCGCCGGCACCACGGACGCCCGCGGAAGCCGGCTGGGGGCGCCTGAGCGGGCGCACGGACGCCGCCCCTCCGCTCCCGGCCTGCAGTGCCGGGAGCGGGACATGGCCGCCCCGGGCCGGCGCCGCGGCGGGCGTCGGGTCGAAGCGGACCCAGCCGTAGCGTGGAAACCAAGCTTCCACCCAGGCGTGTGCGTCGAGATCGCTGACCACCCACCGGTGGCTCGCGCTGTCGTGGGTGCCGGTGGTGAACCCGACGGCGACGCGCGCGGGGACGCCGCCCATCCTCAGTAGCAGCGCCATCGCCCCCGCGAACTGCTGGCAGTAGCCGCGGCGGTCGGCGAACAGGAAGCGCTCCAGCGGATACCGGCTCGGGGGCGGGCGCTCGTCGTAGCGGTATCCGTGCGCGAGGTGCCCGAGCACCGCCCGCACGAACGCGTACGGCGTGCTCGCATCGCGCGCCAGCGACCGCGCGAGCAAGAAGGCCCGACCGTAGGGTGAGGACTTCACCGCGACGGTCCCGTCGGAGGCGTGGATGCCGATCACGCTCTCGATCGGCAGGCTCGAGTGAAACGGGGGAAACACGATCTCCGGCGCCTCCGGCGGCCCCGGCGCCGGGCCCGAGCCAGGACCGGCCGGCAGCAGGATCGAGCGGTACCCGGCGACCGGCCCCGTCATCTCCCGATCGGCGGGCATGAGGACCGCGGCACTCAGCTGCCCCGCGGTTGGGCGCGGCGAGTAGGTGCTCACCCGGTAGCTGTCGCCGGGCTGCAGGTCGGTGCCGGCCGTCCACGTCCCAGGCCCCGAGCCGCCGAGCACTGCGTGCGCGAGATCCGTGGGCGCCGATGCGAATCCGGCGGCGATCACGTCGCTGGTGCGCATCGCGCGGATCGTCACCTGGATCGTCTGCGTCCAGCGGGCCCTCGCGGCGGGGTCGGGCGCCGGCGCCGGCGCCCCGAGCTGCTCGGCGTTGCCCTGCGACCAGCCGGTCCCGTCGAACAGGTCGAGGTCCTCCGCCTTCCAGTAGTCGGGACGGCGCGCCTGCACGTCGAGGACCTCGCGGCCAGCTCGCGGCCAGTGCAGCGGGCCGTATCGCTGCGCCCAGTCGAACGTCTCGACGTGACCGGGCGCCAGCTTGCCCGCGAGCGCCTGGTAGTCGAGCCAGGCGCCGTGGCGGTCGAGCGCCGGTGCGGCGGCGATCGCGGCGATCCCCGCCAGCCCGGCCAGCGCGATCGCCGGGACGAGCCTGCGGCGGGGCAGGCGCTCGCCCCACATGAACGCCGCCAGCAGGACGAACAGCAGCAGGCCGTGGACGTAGGGAAGCGCGGGCCGCGCCAGCGCCGAGGGCACGACCGCGAGCGCCACCAGCGGGAGCGCCGCACCCGCGCGCCGCAGGTCGCCGAGCGCGGGCGAGGCGAATGCGAGCATCAGCCCCGCGTCGAGCAGCAGCACGCCCGCGCCGAGCACGATCACCACCCGGACCCACTCGTTGATGCCCAAGTACGGCACGAGCACGCCCGGCAGAGCGGCGAGCCCCTGACCGATCGCGTCGGCCGTGTCCCCGACCCGGATGTGCACGATCCAAGCGAGCGGGATCCCGGCAAGCGCGAGCGCAGCCAGCGCACAGAGCCCCGCGCCGAGGATCGCCGGCGCCCGGCTGCGAGCGCGCAGGCTGGGCCCGGCGGCGGCGACCGCCACGGCGAGTGCGAGCTCCCCGAAGAGCCGCGAGCGCGGGGCGGGACCCAACATCGTCGACCAGCGCAGGGCCCCGTAGCACCCGAGCGCAGCGAACGCCCCCAGGCGCACGAGCGGCCGCGCGGCGACGCTCGTGCCCGCGGCGACCCGCTTCCCCGCGCTCACGCGGCCCGCTCGCCCATGGACCGCGCCCGGAGCGTGAAGCCGCGGCAGCCGGCGACCTGCAAGCAGGCGCTCGCGGGAGCCGCCGGGCACAGCGGCGCCGGCAGCACGAGCACACACGCCGCCCCGCGCGCCCCCGTGAGCGCCACCGGCAGGCGCCCGAGCGGTCCCGCCGCGACGTAGAAGAGCGGCCCGAGCGCGCCGCCGGCGCCGAGCATCGGCGCGCGCGCTCGTGGCCCTCCTTGCATCAGCGCCAGCCGCGCGTGCGCCCCCGGCCAGCTCGCGAGCTCCGGCTCGATCGCGATCGCGCGGCGCTCTCCCGAGAGCAGCAGCCTGCAACCGCCCCGCCGCGCGAGCTCGAGCGCCAGCGAGGCTGCCGCGCGCACGGCCGCCTCGAGCTGCTCGGCGGCTTCCGGGCAGCGAGCGTCGAGCGCGACCATCGGTCGCGTATCACCATCGGCTCGCAGCCGCCGCTCGAGCAGCCCCGCTCCCCGCGCCAGCGCGGACCAGTGGATCCGCGAGGCGGGCGTCCCGGGCTGGTAGGGGCGCAGCCCGTCGACGTCGACGGCGGCCGGTGGCTGCGCGCGGGCTCGTGGATCGTCACCGTCCAAGCGCCCGCCCCCTGCGAGTGGGAGCCAGTCGACGGGCTCGGTGCGGGGCAGCACCAGGAGATCCTGAGCGGGGCCGTCGCC
>QHBV01000247.1:12974-17290 GCA_003244035.1 Solirubrobacterales bacterium
CTCCAGCCGGCGGATCCCGCGACGGTGCACGCGGGCGACGATCCGCACCTCGGCGCGGGCGCCAGCCGCGGCCGGCGACGGCGGGCGGCGCAGCGAGACCGGAGCGCCCGCGAGCGGGTCCAGGATCGCGCCACCCGGCAGTCCCCAGCGACCGCGGCGAACCTCGATCGTCGCCTCCACGGGCTCGCCCTCGATCACGCGCTCGGCGTGCAGCTCCCGCCGCACGCGCGCGCCGCGGGCGCCGGCAATGACCCACAGCGGCGTCAGCGTTCCGAGCAGCGCGAACGCGATCCCCGGTATCAACAGCGGCGCGGCGCCGAACAGGAGCGCGACGAACGTCAACATCACGCCCGCCAGGGCTACGCCCGACGCCCGTCTCAAAGCGCCCGCACCGCCGAGACCGCGTCGGCGATCACCTCGGCGCCCGCCCCTCGCGGGCACTCGGGGGCGATCACGAGTCGGTGGGCGAGCACCGCCTGCGCGAGCGCCTGCACGTCGTCGGGCAGGGCGTGGTCGCGCCCGTGGATCATCGCGTGGGCCTTGGCCGCGCGCAGCAGCATCAGCCCGGCGCGAGGGCTCGCGCCGAGGTCGACGCGCGGGTCCTCGCGCGTTGCCCACAGCAACCGCACGACGTAGTCGCGCAGCGGCTCGGTAGCGCGCACGCGAGTTGCGCCGTCTTGTGCGGCGAGCACCTCCGCCGCGCTCGCCACCGGGCCGAGCGCCAGCACCTTGTCGCCGGCCTCGTGGTCGGCGAGCATCTCGACCTCGGCGCCGCGCTGCGGATAGCCGAGCGATAGCCGCACCATGAAGCGATCGACCTGGGCCTCGGGCAGCGGATACGTGCCCTCGTACTCGACGGGGTTCTGCGTCGCGAGCACCAGGAACGGGCGGGCGAGCTCGTGCGTGTGGACATCGACCGTGACCGATCGCTCCTGCATGCACTCGAGCAGCCCCGACTGGGTCTTGGGCGAGGCACGGTTGATCTCGTCGACCAGCACGATGTTCGCGAACACCGGGCCCGGCCGGAACTCGAAGCGCTGCTCGCGCTGGTTGTAGACGTTGGTCCCGACGACATCGCCGGGAAGCAGGTCCGAGGTGCACTGTACGCGCGCGAAGTGGCAGTCGACCGAGCGCGCCAGAGCCCGTGCGAGCGCCGTCTTGCCGACGCCCGGATAGTCCTCGAGGAGCACGTGTCCCTCGGCGATCAGCGCGACCAGCAGGTGCCCGAGGGTCTCGGGCCTGACCTGGACGGCCTTCGAGATATTGGCCGCCAGTCGCCCCGCGAGGCCCGCGAGGCCCGCGAACGACTCAGACGCGTGCGGCGCTGCGGGCGCCGGCTCGGGCCGCTCCACCGTGGGGTCCGTTCGTCGTGGGCGTCGGGGACTCGCCGATCGCGCGCAGGCGCTGGACCTCGTCGAGCACCGCGTGCGCGATCAGCCGCTTGCTCGTGCGCTGCACGTCGCGCCGCACGCCGTCGGCGGTCAGGATCGTGACCGCGTTCTCGGCCGCCTCGAATCCGACCCCGGGCCTGGAGATGTCGTTGACGACGATCGCGTCGAGCGCCTTGCGCGCCAGCTTGTCGCGGCCGTGCTCGAGCGTACCGGCGCCGTGCTCGGCCGCGAAGCCGACGATCACCTGCCCGGGGCGGCGGCGTGCCGTCAGGCCGGCGAGGATGTCGGCGGTCGGCTCGAGCTCGAGCGTGGCCGGCGCGCCGGAGTCCTTCTTCAGCTTGTGCTCGACCGGCCGGGCGGGCCGGAAGTCCGCGACGGCAGCGGTCATCAGGACGACGTCGGAGGCTTCCAGCTCGCGCGCGCACACGGCTTCCAGCTCCGCCGCGGTGTTCACGTCGAGGCGACTCAGCCCCGCCGGCGAGTCGAGCCCGACGTTCGCGGCGACCACCGTAACCTCGGCGCCGCGGCGCACCGCCTCGGTCGCGAGCGCGAACCCCATCCGCCCCGAGGAGCGATTGCCGATGAAGCGGACGCTGTCGATCGGCTCGCGGGTTCCGCCGGCGCTGACCAGCACGCGCACGCCGCTGAGCGGCCCTCGGGGCGCCACCCCCTCCGCCCCCGCGAGGTCCGCGCTGAGCAGCGATTCGCACGCCGCCAGCAGCGCGGCCGGCGAGGAAAGGCGCCCGATCCCGTATTCGTCGTGAGAGGCGAGCTCACCGTCGTCCGGTCTGATCACGGTCACCCCTCGCGCCGCCAGCAGCTCGAGGTTCGCCTGCGTGGCCGGGTGGGCGTACATGCGGTTGTTCATCGCCGGGGCGACGGCGACCGGGCACGGGGCGGCGAGCGCTGCCGAGCTCAGGAGGTTGTCGGCGTGACCGTGGGCGAGCTTGGCCAGCGTGTTCGCGCTCGCGGGGGCGATCAGGTAGAGCTCGGCGCGCGCCACCAGCGCGAGATGGCTGATCGGTGCCCGCGCCGGCGGCGGCTCGCCGGGGTAGGACCCGCGCGCGGGGTCGGGCTCGAACTCGCTGGTGAGCACCGGCGCCCCGGTGAGCGCCTGAAACGACGCCGCGCCGACGAAGCGCTCGCTGGTCGGGGTCTGGATCACGCGCACCGCGTGGCCGGCCTTGACCGCGAGCCGGGCGGTCTCGAGCGCCTTGTAGGCCGCGATCCCGCCGCTCACGCCGAGGAGCAACCGGGCCACGCTTCGCCGCCCTACCGGTAGTGGTACTTGATCTTGCCCTGAGCGACCTCCTCGAGCGCGATCGTCAGGTAGTTCTTCGAATGCGTGTCGACCATCGGCGGCGGGAACTCGTCGAAGGTCCCCTCGCCGAGGTTGTGGTAGTAGGAGTTGATCTGGCGCGCGCGCTTGGCGGCGACGACCACACTCGCGTAATCGGAGTCGACGTTCTCGAGCAGCTTGTCGATGCGGGGGGAGATCAAGGCTTCGGCGTCCTTTGTCGGTCCTGGGCCTCAAGCGTAGCGGGCGCCGGCGATCACCGCGCGAGCCCGCTGCCCACGATCCGTACGAGCTCCTCGGTCGCCTGCCCGAGGCGGTCGTTGACGACGACGTGGGCGAACTCGGGCTGGGCCTCGAGCTCCAGCGCGGCGGTGCGCAGCCGTTCGCCGACCTGGGCCGGGTCGTCGGTGCCCCGACCCACCAGCCGCGTGCGCAGCGCCTCGAGCGATGGCGGCGCGATGAACACCGCGACCGCCTCGGGCAGCGCCTCGCGCACCTGCCGGGCGCCCTGCAGCTCGATCTCGAGCGCCACCGGGACGCCCGCGCTCAGACGGCGCTCGAGCTCTGAGCGAAGCGTCCCGTAGCGGTTGCCCGAGTAGGTGGCGTGCTCGACGAAGTCGCCCGCGCGTACACGTTGCTCGAACTCCGCGGTCGTGAGGAAATGGTAGTCGATCCCGTCGCGCTCGCCCGGCCTCGGCCGACGCGTGGTCGCCGAGACCGACAGCTCGAGCTCGGGCACGGCCTCGAGCAAGCCGCGGATCAGCGTCCCCTTTCCCACCCCGGAGGGCCCGGTGATCACGAACACGTTGGCCAACGATTCGGCGCCGGCATGCCGCGCTAGCGGCGGCGCATCAACGCGACCAGCTCCGCCCGCTGGCGCTGGGAGAGCCCGCCGACCGTCTTGCTCGGCGAGATCTTGCAGTGGGCGAGGATCTTGTTGGCCTTCACGCGCCCGTACTTGGGGACGGCCAGCAGCAGGTCGAATACCTTCGCGGTCTCGAGGTACGCCGGCGGCGCCAACAGCAGCTCATGGATCGCCTGACGGCCGGCCTTCAAATCGCGCTTGAGCTGAGCACGCCGACTGCGGATGTCGTTGGCGCGCTGGAGCGCCTCCATGCGCTGGACGAGCGAGCGCTCCGGGGTGGCAATGGCTTTGGGAAGCGATTCGCTGACCGGCGGCATCGGCGGCGACTATACATCTTGGCGGCGGGCGATCAAAGCCAATCTCCGCAATTCGACTCTACCTCAAGCTGAGGTCGAGCACCGTCGAGCATGGTTGCGGGAATAGGCTGCTTATGCAGGAAAATCGCCAGTGGTGAGCGCTTCGAGCTCGGCGGCGATCCGCAGCCCCGCCGTGGGGTCGCGAAAGCTCTCAGTTCCAACCGCGACGAGCCGAGCGCCCGCCCGGATCAGGTCGAGCGCGTCCTGTCCGCGCTGCACGCCGCCCATCCCGACGATCGGGACCTCGACCGCGGCGGCGACGGCGTGGACCTGCGCCAGCGCGACCGCGCGCACGCCCGGTCCCGAGACCCCGCCGGTCAACCCACCGAGCCACGGCCTGCCCGACCGCGGATGGAGCGCCATCCCCCGCACCGTGTTGATCAGCGACAGCGCATCCGCTCCCGCCC
>QHBV01000247.1:17340-20602 GCA_003244035.1 Solirubrobacterales bacterium
GGCCGCACCCGCGCGAGCAGCGCCGAGAGCTCGGCCGGATCGGCGCCCATCACCAGCCCGGTCTCGACGTTCGGGCACGAGACGTTGAGCTCGAGCGCCGCCACCTCCTCGCGGGACGCGAACGCCGCCACGAGCTCGGCGACCTGCTCGCGGGTGGCGCCCATCAGGTTGACGATCAGCGGTACCGGCAGCGCCGCGAGCCGCGGCAGGTCCTCGGCCAGGTAGCCGGCGAGGCCCTTGTTCGGCAGCCCGATCGAATTGATCAGCCCGCCGGCGAGCTCCCACAGCCGCGGCGGCGGGTTGCCCTCCCGGGGGGCCAGCGTGACCGTCTTGGAGACGAACGCCGCGAACGGGAAGCGCTCGCGCAGCTCCGCCCCGAACGCGCGCTCGGCGGCGATCGGGTCGAACGTCCCCGAGGCGTTGACGATTGGGTGCGCGAGCTCGAGCCCGCAGAAATCGACGCTCACGGAGCCCCACCGGAGAGCGCGGCGGCGCCGATCCGCTCCGCGGCGAGCACGGGACCCTCGACGCACAGCCGCACGTAGCCGCTCCGGGTCGCCACGACGCAGCCGAAGCACGCGCCGAAGCCGCACGCCATGCCTGACTCGAGCGCGAGCTGCGCGGGCACGCCGCGCCGCTCGCACAGCCTCCGCACGGCCTCGAGCATCGCCGGCGGCCCGCAGGCGTAGACCTCGACGAGGGCGCCGGCGTCGCCGGCGAGCCGGCGCTCGAGCAGCTCGGTCACCAGACCACGGTGACCGGCACTGCCATCGTCCGTGGTTACGGTGGCGCCGGCAATCAAGCCGGCGCCGCGCGCACGAGCCCGATCGCGGAACCCGAGCAGCACGTCGGCCGCCCCGAGCTGGTCCCGCCAGATCGCAAGCGGCGCGATCCCCACCCCGCCCCCCACGAGCACCGCGGCGCGGCCCTCGCGTGGTGGCTTGAAGCCCACCCCCAGGGGCCCGACCAGCAGCAGCCCGTCTCCGGTACCCAGCTCGCACAGGCGCCTGGTGCCCGGGCCGACATCCTCGAGGAGGAACTGGAGCTCGCGGCCCCCGGGTGGGGCGCGCAGCACGCTGAAGGCCCTGGGCAGGAACGGGCGCTCGGCCTCTCCCCCGCCCCAGCGCCGGCGGGCGCTCAGCATGTAGAACTGGCCCGCCTGCGGGCGTGGGCCACCGGCGTCCTCGCAGCGCAGCACCACATAGGGACCGTGGCGCTCGCGCACGATCACCGGCGCCGCGCGGCGGCCGAACGGCGCGGTCTGGCGGTCGCTCATCGGGGCGGCACAGGACTGGCCCGGGCGTGGATCTCCTGCAGCGAGCGGACCTCCGGCTCGCCTCGCCTGGCGGCCGCGATCGCCCGAGCCGCCGCGATCCCTCCGGCCATCGTCGTGATGCACGGGATCCCGCGCCTGACCGCCGCCGAGCGAATCTCATATCCGTCGCTGCGCGCGCCGGTGCCGACGGGGGTGTTGATCACCAGCTCGACGCGACCGCGCTCGATCCAGTCCACGACGTGGGGGGAGCCCTCCCCGAGCTTGTTGATCTGCCGCACGGGGATCCCCATCCGGCCCAGCGCCTGCGCGGTCCCACGGGTCGCGACGAGCTCGAACCCGAGGTCGTGCAGCGAGGTCGCGATCCCGGTTGCCGCCGGCTTGTCGCCGTCGGCGACGGTGATGAACACGGTGCCGGCGACCGGCAGCCCGGCGCCGGCCGCCGCCTGGGCCTTTGCGAATGCTGTGGGGAAGTCCGGCGCGATCCCCATCACCTCGCCGGTCGAGCGCATCTCCGGGCCGAGCAGCGAGTCCGAGCCGGCGAAGCGGTCGAACGGGAGCACCGCCTCCTTGACGCAGACGTGCCCGCCCGCCGCCGCACCGCGAGCCCCGCCCGTCGCGCCGGCACCGAGGCCGAGCTCTGCGATCCGCTCCCCGAGCACGATCCGGCACGCGAGCTTGGCCAGCGGCACCCCGATCGCCTTGGAGACGAACGGCACGGTGCGCGAGGCGCGAGGATTGGCCTCGATCACGTGCAGCCCTTCCTCGCCGTGGATCGCGAACTGCACGTTCAAGAGGCCGACGACGCCCAGCGCCCGCGCGATCCCGGCCGTCTGCTCGCCGATCTGCGCCAGCATCTCCTCGCCGAGTGAGTGCGGTGGCAGGACGCAGGCCGAGTCGCCCGAGTGGATCCCCGCCTCCTCGACGTGCTGCATGATCCCCGCGATCCACACGTCGGCGCCGTCGCAGAGCGCGTCGACGTCGACCTCGATCGAGTCCTCGAGGAAGCGGTCTAGGTAGATCGTCGCGCCGGCCGCGGTGCCGACCCGCCGCAGGTACTCGCGCAGCCCCTCGACGCTGTAGACGATCTCCATCGCGCGACCCCCGAGCACGTAGCTCGGCCGCACCAGCAGCGGAAACCCGACCTCCGGCGCGCGCTCGATCGCCTCGCGCGGCGACGCGGCGGCGGCATACGGCGGCGCCCTGTACCCGAGGCGGTCGAGCAGCGGCCCGAAGCGCGAGCGCTCCTCGGCGAGGTCGATCGCGTCGACAGGGGTGCCGAGGATCTCGATCCCCGCCGCGGCCAGGCCGGCGGCGAGCTTCAGCGGCGTCTGCCCGCCGAACTGCACCACGACGCCTTCGGGCTCTTCGACCGCGCACACGCCGAGCACGTCCTCGAGCGTCAGCGGCTCGAAGTACAGGCGATCGGAGGTGTCGTAGTCGGTCGAGACGGTCTCCGGGTTGCAGTTGATCATGACCGCGTCGCGGCCTGACTCGCGCACGGTCTGGGCGGCGTGCACGCAGCAGTAGNNAGTAGTCGAACTCGATCCCCTGGCCGATCCGGTTGGGGCCCGAGCCGAGGATCACCACACTCGGGCGCTGCCCGCGGCGCACCTCGTGCGAGGGTGCCGCCCCGGGACGCTCCCAGCTCGAGTAGTAGTAGGGAGTGGTGGCATGAAATTCTCCCGCGCACGTATCGACGGACTTGAACGTGCGCTCGCCGGCAAATGGCGCCCCCGGGTCGTCGGCGAGCTCGGCGAGCTCGCGCAGGAACCAGGGATCGATGCTCGTGCGGCGGTGGAGCTCGTCCATCTCGATGCCCCTCCGCAGCGCCTCCAGCAGGTGGTCGAAGCGCTCGGCGCCGGGCACGGCCAGCAGCGCAAGCAGCGCGTCCTCGCCGGCGGGAGAGCGGGGCTCGGAGTCGAGCTCGCGCGAGCGCATCGCCTTGGCGAAGGCCTGCTTGAACGTGCGGCCGATCGCCATCGCCTC
>QHBV01000248.1:0-4273 GCA_003244035.1 Solirubrobacterales bacterium
GGCGGGAGCGTGCCCCCGAGGGCCGGGGTCCCAGCGTGCGGCGTCCGTCCTCCAGTCGCGGTGGGGATGTTCTCGCAGTATTGGTTCAGAGCGCTCACCGACGGGTTGGCGCAGCTGGCGCCGGCCTGGTCGCTGGCGGCGCCGGCCGTAGTCGCAGCGCCGAACATGAGTAGCACGACCATGCTCAGGAGGATGCGTATGCACCGAGTCGGCTTCATCACAAGCCGATGCTAGCCGACGAGGCCGTGACCACGACCGCGCCGGAGACCGTGGAGTCCGCGCAACCATCCTCGCGTCGCCGGGTCGAGCGTTCTACCGTCGTGGCCCGCGTCGCCGCGTTCCTGGGCGCGCTCGGCCTCGTGCTCGTGTACGCGCTGCGCGGCGGCTCCTACGACCTCGTCGTGTTCCAGGAGCACGGGCTGGTGATCTGGTGGGTGCTGGCGATCGGGATCGCGGTGGGACTGCTCCCACGAGCGCGGCCCTCCCGACCCGCGCTGGTGCTGCTCGGTGCGCTGCTCGCATACGCGCTGTGGACGGCGGTCAGCCTGACCTGGACGGAGAGCGCGGAGCGCACCACCGTCGAACTGGCGCGCGTGCTCGACTACCTGGGGTTGGTGGCGTTGCTGAGCGTGACCCTCGGTCGCGACAACTGGCGCGCCGGCGCGGCTGGTCTCGCGTTCGGTGCGCTGGTCGTCTGCGCGCTGGCGGTCGGCAGCCGGCTGGCGCCGTCGGTCTTTGGGACCGACCACGCTGCCGCCACGCTGCACATCGATCGTCTGAGCTCCCCATTCGGCTACTGGAACGCGGTCGCCGCCTGGGGCGCGATGTCGACCGCGATCGGCCTTGCTTGGAGCGCGCACGACCGCTCCCGTATCGGGCGGGCAGTCGCGCTGGCGCTGGTGCCGGTCGCGTGTCTGACGACCTACTTGACTTACTCCCGCGCGGGCCTCGGCGGCACCTTGCTCGCGGTGCTCGCGGTGCTCGCCTTCAGCCGCAGCCGGCTGACCGTACTGATCCACACGGTTGTGGCCGCGGCGGGGGCGGCGCTCGCGGTGCTGGCGGTCCGCGGCGCTCCCGAGATCGCGCGCGCGACCGGGACGCGGGGATCAGCGACCGTGCTCGCCGCGCTAGTCTTCGCGGCGGCGCTGTGCGCCGGCGTCGCGGTGCTGACCGGCTTGCACCGTGCCGACAAGTGGCGGATCCCGCGCCCGGTCGTACGCCCGCTCGCAATCGCCGGCGTCGTTGCCGTGATCGGGGCCGGCGCAGTCATCGGTCCAGGGCTGGTCCGGCACGCGTGGCACTCCTTCACTCACACGACGTCCGCCGTTTCGTCAACCGATCCGACCGCGCGCCTGGCGAGCCTGAGCGGCACCCGGTACCCGGTGTGGAAGGTGGCGCTCAAGGCCTTCGATGCGCATCCCGTGGGGGGCAATGGAGCCGGCACGTTCGAGTTCTGGTGGAACCGGCATGCCACCGACCCCGAGTTCGTCCGCGACGCCCACAACCTCTGGCTCCAGAACATGGCCGAGCTCGGGGCGCCGGGACTGCTGCTGATCATCGCCCTGACGATCAGTGCGCTGGCCCTTGGCGTGGCCGTGCGCCGGCGCGTGCGCCGCAGCGCCAGCGCCGGCGCGACCGCGGCGTTCCTGTCCGCCTTCGTCGTTTACCTGCTCCACGCCTCCGTCGACTGGATGTGGGAGTCGACGGCGGTGACGGTGCTCGCGCTCGCCGGCGTGGCTGCCGTCGGAGCCCGCCTTGGTTCAAGGCGGTTCCGCCTGCGGTGGCCCGCCCGTGCAGCCCTTGTGCTCCTGGCGGCGGTCGCGGGACTCGTGCAGGTGCCGGGGCTGATCAGTACCACCGCGATTCGCCGCAGCCAGGCGGCCGAGCGCACCGGCAACGGCGATCAAGCGCTCGCCTGGGCGCGCCTGGCGGTCAACGCCGAGCCGTGGTCGGCGAGCGCGTATGAGCAGCGAGGACTGGTGCTCGAGTCAGCCGGGCGGTTGCCGGCGGCGGCACAGGACCTGCAGCGGGCGACTTCCCACGAGTCCACTGACTTCAGCCACTGGCTGATCCGCGCGCGGATCGAGACCGAGCGCGGTCGGCTCGCGGCGGCCACGAGCGATTACCAGCGAGCCCACCGGCTGCGGCCGCTGGCGGCGGTGTTCGCGCTGGCCCCGTTCTTCAAAGGCACCGGCGCGGGTCCCTGAATGGCGCCCCTGACGCGCGAGTCGTGACGGTTCTCAGCCGGTCGACCAGCCGAGGCTGGCGCTTGCGCCGAGCTGGGCTCGCAGAACGAGTCTCGATCCGAGGCGGCGCCGAGCGTAGAAGATGCCTGCCCGCGTGGTTGCAAGCCGAGCGACCGTCCGCCAGCGTCTGCCGCTTCGGCGCTCGATTGAGACCACGCCCGCCGCGGGTGCCCGGCCCCACAGGGTCACGACCCGGTGGCCTGCGGGCAGGGCGACGAACGGGAAACGGAATGCCTGCGCCGAGGGCTTGGCAGCGCCGCTTCGGAAGTAGACGCCGTAACCATCCAGGCGGGGGGCGGGATAGTCCCTGATCAGCAGCCAGAAGACGTGGCTCACGCCCTGGCGCCAGAGCTCGTAGAACGCGAGTGAGACATAACGCGCCTGCGTGGAAAGCGGGATCGCGCTCCGATCTGGCGGATTCGACCCCCAGTCGATCTCGGTGATCCAGAACGGCTTCGGTCCCGCCGGAAGCACCCGGTGGGTCCGCTGCGCGACACGGACGATTCGCGTGATCCTGCCCAGGTCAGGGACGCTGACACCGTCTGGGTCGAAAGCATGGATCGTGGGAGTGAAGGCGTACGGGTGGTGGTCGAGGGCGTCGAAGTGCACCGGGTTGGGGCACCGCTCCTGGCGTAAGGCGGCTCCGCTGAGGCACAGCAGCTCTCGCCAGAACACCACCGGCGCCATCCGGTTGACGCCTGGCGGGTCGCCGTAGGGAGCGGTGCCAGCAGCGAGCACCGTCGCGCCCGGCTGGACCGCCTTGACGTTGGCGTAGACGGCGTTGAGCATCGCACGGTAGATAGCTGGGCTCGCCGGTAGCCATCCGCCATGCCGGCCCCGCGTCCACTGCGGGCTCAAGTAGATCGGTAGGTTGGGCTCGTTCCACGCCTGAAAGTACCGAACGCGTGGCAGACTCTGTCCCAGGCGAACCGGATCGGGGAAGTGGCCGGAGTACCGCTCGGCCACCGCGTGTGCGAACGCGCCCAAGGCGCTCGCGCTCGGGCGCCAGGTGCCAGGGACGGCTGACGCCGGCGCGTGACTGCCGAGCGCCCACTTAGGTGGTGCCTGCAGCGTCAGCAACACATTCTGTGTGTGGGCAACCGAGTCCTCGATCTGAGCATCCAGAGATGACCAGTTGTAGGCCGGGTCGCTCGGGTCGGCGGCCTGAACCCCTGTCGCGGGCTGGACGGGCGCGATCGCTGCCCAGGTGACAAGGATGCGGACGAAGCTCGATCCGATGCTCTGCGCCCGGGAGAGCCACACCCCACGCGCTGGCGCGACCGCGTCCTGGAGCGTGAAGGAATCGCCGAAGCCGGTGGAGAGAGAGCTCGGCCCCGGCAGCGACGACGCCCGGGCGGGCGCGGCGATCGCACCGAGAGCCACGAGCGCAGCCGCCAGCAGGCAGAGCAGCGGGAGGCGGGCCGGCAGCCAGCGCCGCCAGAGCAGACTCTCTCCGGACACAGTGCGCAGGGTCATCGGGCCCGACGCCCGACGATGTTTCGAGCCCGCTGCCTGGTGGCTCCGATCAGGCCCCCGGCGCGCCGCCGCATCACGACCGTGGCAGGGCGTGCTGGGGCGAGCCGTTGTTCGTCGTCGGCAGCGGGGGGGGCCGGGGCGGCGAGCGGCTCGTCGCCGACCCAGGGTGCCGGCGGAGGCGGCGGTTCCTCGTCGGCGGGAGCGCTCTCCGCAGCGGCGGAGGTCTTTGGGTGCTGCCCCCAGCCGGAGGCGCCTGCGAAGGCGCTCTCAGCTCTGCTCAAGCGTGATGCCGTGGCCCTGCAGATCGGGCAGCCATCGAGGTGGGCTGCCAGCTCCTCGTCATCCGGTAGCTCGCCGTTGGCTTGGGCGGCCAGCAGCTCCGGGACCGCTTGGCAGGTCGCCTCAGGCTGTGATCCTCCGTCTGGGCGTTCGATCGCACAGCGCCCGGCCGCCGCGGAACGGGTCGCCTTCAGCAGCATGTCCTCGAGCTCGACCGCGCGCCCGCTGGTCCCGTGCAGGCGCCCGAGGAAGTCGACGAAAGCTGCCTCCTG
>QHBV01000248.1:4422-6485 GCA_003244035.1 Solirubrobacterales bacterium
GAGGCGAAGGATCTTCGCGCGGATTGGCATCCGCCGCTTGGGCTGGCGCGACGGAGCGCTCGGCGGGCAGCCACTGGCTGTGCGGCGCCGGCGCAGGCGGAAGCGGACGAACTTCGTTCGGGTCGGGATCCGCCGCTTGGGCTGGCGCGATGGGCCGCTCGGCGGGCTGCCACTTGATCTGCGGAGGATCTTTGCGGGGCTCGGGCTCGCGAGCGGCCGGTTGAGGGGCCACATGCGCCTGCAGGCTCGGCTGCGTCCAGCGTTCCCCTAACACACCCTCGAACGCGCGCTCCGCTCGGGCCATCCGTTCCGCCGCGGCGGCGCAACGGACGCAGGACTCCAGGTGGCGGCGAACCGTTAGCTGGCCGCCTTGGAGCTCCCCGTTCCTCGAGGCTGCGAGCAGATCCGGCATCGCGGCGCAGTCCGAATCGTTCGTCGACGCTTCCAGCGCAAAGTGGCCAGCCGCTGCGCTCCGAGTAGCCTTGAGCAGCAACTCACGGGCGTCGGCCTGGCTTCCCCGTCCAATCCGGACTCGCCCTACGAAGTCCTGGAACGCAGCGTCACACGCCTCGTCGACTCGCTCTGGGAGACACACGACGGTGCAGTAGCTCTGGACCTTCGGGAGGTGCGCGTTGCGGAACGCGGCGACGATCGCGTCATCGCCGGCCGCACGAATCTGCTCGGCGAGCGAAGCCGTCGCGGTCGGTGCTTGCGCCGAGGCCGGCGAGAGCGCGGCGGTAGAGGGCTGCTTGGTTGCCACGTCGGTGGATTTTACGTGCTGGCCGCGCTGCGGGCGCCGACCCCGCCAGGTCCTACGGCCAGTCGATCCGCCCGGCGAGCTCGGTCGGTCCCAGCTCGATCAGGCCACTGCGCTTCACCGGTCGATATTCCCCGTCCCTCAGTGCCAGCCAGCTTACGGTTCGCTCCACCGGGTCGACGATCAGGACCTCGTCGACATTGTGCCTGGCGTAGAACGGGAGCTTCTTCCAGGTCTGCTCGCCCGGGGAGATGATCTCCACGACAAGCGCGGCCGTCGAGAGCCACACTCCTGCCGCTCCTGGCCGGTGCAGCCCTCCGTCGGGCACGCGGAAGTCGTACTCGGACTCGCCGAGGTTGAACTCTCCCATCGCGGGCTCCAGCCCGGCGACGTGCGCCGGACTGTCCAGCAGCACCGCGAGCTGCTGGGCGATGCGCGCGTGCCCGTAGCTGGGCGCTGGGGCCATGTGGTAGACACCCTCCCACACCTCGTCAAGGCGGTCCAGGCCGGATCGCCGGCGCCGCTCGAGGAGCGCCCGGAGCTCGGGCGGGGGGGCACCCAGGACCAGTGTTGGCATGTCGCAAGCCTACTCCGCGGCCGCGATGCCTCCGAGCCTCAGATCGGGATCCCCCACAGCGGGAACCAGCGCTCGAGCTCGGCCTCGACGGGGAGCTCGGCGCCGATCTGAGCCTTGAGCACCAATTCACGCTCGGTATCGCGCTGCTGGGCTCCTTGTGCGGGAGCGAACGGATAGAACGCCCCGCGCTTGTAGTTGTAGATCCAGTAGAGCGGGCGTCGCTCCGGGTCCTCGAACGCGAACACCGCGCACAGCACGCGCTCGCCGTAGCCGCCGGCCTCGAGCGCGCTGCTGACCGCGTTGATCCCGACGACGAGATCGTCGAAGTCCTTGCCGCGCAGCACGAGCCAGCGAAAGCCGTAGGCATCGTCGGAGGTCTCGACGCGCGTCCCACTGTCGCCGGCGGTCGCGCGCACGACTTCCTCCATATCGTGCACGATCGACTGAAAGTCGGCGGTCGAGAGCGGCTGAAAGACGATCGCGGCGGCACCCCGCGAGGTGATCCCGAGCTCCGTCTGCAGCGTGACGTATGCGGTGCTGATCGCGAACAGACGGTCGGGCGCGGGCTGGGCCAGCTTGCGCTTGCCGGTGATGACCTCGAGGAAACCCATCGCCGATCATGTTCGCAGGAACCGAAACCACCCGTGCCCGCCCTTCCGCGGGCGGGCACGGTCATCAACCGGTCAGACGTGCGGCAGGCGCACCTGATCGGGATGCACCACGACTAGA